>CAJUNM010000004.1:0-16989 GCA_910587805.1 uncultured Christensenellaceae bacterium
GAGAACGGAGTGTTCCGCGTCAACTTGATGATCCCCGCGGGCGGCGTCGGTGTGGTCGCCGCAGCCGTTTCGGAAGAGCGGTCTGTGAGCCGCAAGCGTTTAACGCTGTATATAGTTCCGCCTGCGGCAATAGCGATAATCGTATCGTTTGCACTCATGGCTGTTTCGTGGTTCTATCTGTTTACGAATTGGTTTTGATTCGGAGCGGTCGGATCGACGCCGTCGCAAGGCGGCTTTTTTCCGTGTGGAAAAAAAGCGGGTTATGTCAACGAAGTCGACGAATTACGCATAAGGTCTTGCGAAACACTCTTAAATGATATAAACTTATTGCAAAACCGTCGCCCGCCGATACCGAGCGGCAGATAGGAGGTAAAAATGAATACAAAATCCAAGAGAAAATCGATCCCGCTAATCTTGTCGGCGCTCGTTTTTGTCTTAATTGCGGCAGCGCTTATTTTGGCGGGCTGTGACAAAAATCCGAAAGACGACGAGCAGGGCGGCGACGAAAAGTCGATCGAAATGCTTATTCTCGCTTCGGACAAGACCGCGTACAAAGTGGGTGATACATTGGATACGGGTACGGTGGAGATAATGGCGATCTGGTCGGACGGCGACATAAGTTATATCGAACCCGAGGACGGAAAGTTCGCATTTTCTGCGGGGGACAGCGAAACGCTCACGTTTACCGAACGCGGCAAGGTGACCGTCACGTTTGTTTACGGGGAATTGACAAGCTACGAGATGTTCGTCTATGTGGGCGATCCGTATAAGTTCGAAGCGGAAAATGCGGAGCTTGCGGCGGGCGACAGATACCCCAAAGTCGTGTCCGAAACGGACGGGGTAATTCAGGTCGGCGATTTCAGCGGAAATTGGGAAGCGACCGCACTGTTTAGGATCACCGCAAAGGAAGCAAGCAACGTCATGCTTACCGCGTGCGTGGACGCGTGCAATCCCGACGAAATCGAAAAACCGTTTACCGACTTGTTTTACGTCAATGTCAACGGCAAAGCTTTTCCGTCCGGAGCCAAGGTCGCCGCAAACGACGGTTGGGGCAGCTTCGACAGCTACGATATAGGCACGATCAAATTGCGCGAGGGTGAAAACACCGTGGAATTCGTCGCTCACGAAGCGCAAGCGGGGAATATAGATTACATAGAACTCGTGTCAGCCGTCGAGCTCGGTTGGCAAACGGTATCGGACTTCGGAACGCTGCAAGTGGATGCCGTCGAGCTTGAAACAGGCGCATCGACGCCGATAATGCGCACGTTCTCCGACGAAAGATTCAAAAACTCGGTGCTCGACTTCGAGTTCGACGGCGCGGAGACGTCGGCAGTGACTTCGGATACAGATACTCCTTATATTCGTACGATAGCAAACGAGTATATCGAAATCACCGTAAAAGCAAGCAAAACCGCTTCCGTCGGCGGAACAAGCGTCACTTATACCGTCAGGGGCTTAAAAGTCGGGACGGTAACGGTCACGGCAAAGACGCCGCAGCACAGCGAAACGTTTACCGTCAAAGTTGAAGAGCCCGTTCTCACGAGAGAAACGTATAAATTCGAAGCGGAAAACGCGGAGTTGGCAACGGTCGCAAATAAATATCCCGTAGTTGTGGCGGAACAAAACGGCATAATACAAGTCGGCGGTTTGGATTCCAATATCGGCAGCACTATTCTCTTCCGAATAAATGCTTCGAGAGCGGATTCCTCGGCGGTTTTGCGTGCAAACGTGGATTTCAATTACGAATCGTGGGCGACGACTTTGTTTATCGGTCGCTTTACCGTTACGGTAAACGGTGAGGAGATTTCCTCGTCCGCCGCGATTGAAACCACCGACGGTTGGGGTTCGTTCGTAAAGTTCGAACTCGGCACGATAGCGCTTAAAAAAGGTGAAAACGAGGTTGTGTTTGCTCTGAAGGAAGTCTGCGGAGCAAACTTCGACAGCATCGAGATCGATTCCCGAGACGCGCTTTCTTGGCAGACGGGCTCGAACTTCGGCACGCTGCAAGTGGATGACGTCGAGCTCGAAACAGGCGCTTCGACGCCGATAGCGCGCACGTTCTCCGACGAAAGGTTTACTAACTCCGTGCTCGACTTCGAGTTCGACGGCGCTACGGCGGACGCAGTAACTTCGAACGAAAGCTACAAATATATTCGCGTGATTAAAAACGATACGATTGAAATCACGATTTCCGCAAACGTGGGCGGGGTGAGTTATTCCGTCAGGGGCTTAAAGGCGGGGACGGTAACGGTCACCGCAAAGACACCGCAGCACAGCAAAACATTTACGATAACGGTAACGGAGGGGGCATAATGAATAAATCTAAAACAGGGCAACATAAATCGAAAAAAGCGAAAATAATAACGCTTGCGGCGGTGGCGGTCGTTCTTATCGCTACAATGATAGCGGGCAATATCGTGCTCGCATCGCAAGCGCCCTTTCTCCATATGTATTTTGCGGGCGCGTCGGGCACCGACTACACGAGTGAAGAGGCTAAGGCTGCGCTCGCCGCGGGCGACGAACTCGTGCAAGAAGTGTCGGAGGGGTCAATGGTGCTTTTGCGCAACGAGAACGACGCGCTGCCGCTCAGCAAGGATACCGAAAACAGGATCAATCTTTTCGGATATAACTCCACGCCGCTCGGGCTTGTGCTCACGGGTGGAGGCGCGGGCTTCGGCAATATAACGTCGGATTCTATCGTTTATTTGAAGGACGTTTTCGAGCAATCGGGAATTCACGTCAATCCCTATCTCGTGCGCGAGTATGAAGCGGTATCGGGCGCCGACGCGGACGAAAACAATCACAAAAACACGCAGTGTCTGCAAAACCCGGGCGAGGATTTTTATACCGACACTCTGATGCGCATTGCCCGCGCGTACTCGTCGGTTGCGGTAGTGGTCATAAGCCGAAACACTTCGGAAAACAGCGAAAGCGGCGAAACCGAACTTTACGAAACCACTCCTTTCAAAAACGGGGCATATCTCGAGCTTATGGACGAGGAGAGGATAATTTTCGAAAAACTCAACGAGTACGAGTTCGAAAAGGTGATAGTTTTGCTCAATCTCTCCAACAATATGGAGTGCGGATTCATAGAGGACTACGGCGCGGAGGCTGCGCTGTATATCGGTCTGCCCGGGCAGTCGGGCGTGCGCGCCATTCCCAAAATTCTCTACGGCGACGTTTCTCCGTCCGGGCGCACGGCGGACATTCTCGCTTACGACTTTAATACTTTCGATCCCACGACTGCGAATTATTCGCACAATTTCAACGACGTAACGTATGCCGAGAACATCTATTTCGGTTACCGTTGGTACGAAACAGCGGCGGCGGACGGATATTTCGACGACGTAGCGACCGACTACGGCGGCGGCTACGACGGCGTGGTGCAATATCCGTTCGGATACGGCTTGGATTATACAGATTTCGAATGGGAAGTCGATTGGGGCGAAAATAAAACGCTCGCCGCGGACGGCAAATACGAAGTCAAGGTGCGCGTCACAAATACGGGCGAGATGAAAGGGCGCGACGTAGTTCAGCTGTACGTAACTGCGCCGTATACGCCCGGCGGAATAGAAAAGGCGCACGTTTCGCTCGTGGCTTTCGGCAAGACACTCGAGCTCGAACCCAATCAAAGTCAGGAAATTACGCTGTCGTTTTCGAGCTACGACATCGCTTCGTACGATTGCTACGACATGAACGGAAACGGTAATTGCGGATGGGAGCTCGACGGCGGAGACTATGTTTTCAAAGTAATGAAAAATTCTCACGAGCTTGCGGATAATCTCGCGAGCGGCAGCGCGGCGACTTGTACGTTCAAAGCGGAAAGCACGATCCTGTTCGAAAGAGATCCCGTCACGGGCACGGAAGTGAAGAATTTGTTTACGGGCTCGACCGCCTACGACGGCACGCCCGCCGACGGAACGGCTTCGTCGTCGAAAGAGGAAGTAAAGGCAAACTATATGTCGCGTGCGGACGGATTTGCTGCGTTTCCCAAGACGAGAACGCCCAAACGCTCGATAGCGGCGAGCAATACTTGCTCGGTCGTAAACGACGACGCGAATAATGAGGCGGCAGGCTATAAATACGGCGAGGACAACAAGCTGTATCTCACCACTACCGATAGCGGCGACAAGCCGACATTGGACGATTTGAACGGGGAGTCCGGCAATGCGCTCAAATACAATACCGAGCTCATGCAAAAGCTTCGCAATTATAAAGCGGATGAGTGGAACACGCTTTTGGACCAGCTCACCAAAAAGGAAATTCTCGACCTTATAAGCTACGGCGGCTTCAAGACGATAGGCGTGGAATCGGTAAGCAAACCCCGTCAAACGTCTCGCGACGGTTCGTCGGGATTCAATATGACTGCGGGACCGTCTGCGGACTCGGGCAAATGGACGGCGTTTCCCGCGGCTTCGCTTATCGGCTGTTCGTGGGACGTTTCGCTGTCGTACGCGATAGGACTTTCGCAAGGCGCGATAGGCAACGTTACGGGCGTAAACGGCTGGTATGCGCCCGGCGTCAACCTGCACAGATCCCCGTACACCACTCGTAATTACGAATATTATTCCGAAGACCCCGTGCTCTCGGGCACGATGGGCGCGGAAGTCATACGCGGCGCGAAAAACAACAATCTTTATGTGTTCATCAAACACTTCGCGGCGAGCGAATCGGGACAAAATCCGTGGTTCAGCAACACGTGGCTTACCGAGCAAGCGCTTCGCGAATTGTATCTGCGTCCGTTCGAAATCGCCGTAAAGCAGAGCAAAGCCAATGCCGTTATGTCGTCTTTCAGCAACATCGGCAAGGTTTGGTCGGGCGCCAATCACGCCTTGTGCACTACGGTGCTGCGCGAAGAATGGGGATTCCTCGGCACTGTGATCTCCGATTACAGCACGCCCAATACATATATGCGCGGCGATGCGGGCGTGTTGAGCGGCGGCGCGGACTTGTTTCTCAATACGTCGTCCGACTACGCGCCCGGACTGAACATGAGAAGATTCGACGATAACGGCTATGCGTATGCGCTCAGACGCTCGGCAAAGAACATTCTTTATACGTTCGTCGATACCTATATGGCGGCTTACGATTACAGGCAGACGGGCGAGACCGACAGCCGCTATCAGGTCTCTATCGACACTTATACGCCCGCCGCGGCGGAATTTTCTCCGACGTTCGTCTCGCTTTGGGCGGTGCTCGACGTTGTTCTGGCTCTCGGCATAATACTGTGCGTCGTGTTCATATTCGTACCGAAAAGAAAGGCAAATGCGAACGCAGCTGCGGGAAGCGCGATAACCGAACGTGATGACGAAAGTCTGATGTTGTCGCCCGATTTGACGTTCGAAGACGTTTTCGAAAGCGGCGGGCAAATCGCCGAGCAAGCTCCCGAAATCGAAATCGAACGGGAACCGTCGTCGCAAGAGACCGAAACCGCATCGACGGAGCAAGCAAACGAACCCGAGCCCGAACCGGAATCGGGACCGGAACGTGGCGAGCGCATAGCGGAGCAAAACGACGAAGTAAACGAGGCGATGCGCGAGCAAATGGCGGCGGTCGTCGCCGAACTGAACGATCTGACGGAATATATGAACAAGCTCAAGGAAGCGGACGAGAAAAAGCGCATAGCCGCGGAAAAGCGGCGCGAGGCGAATAGAAATAAGCCGAAAAAGCCCAAAGCCCCGTCGCAAAAGCAGCAGATAGCGGATATGCAAAAGGAGATAGAGGAGCTCAAAAAGCTTTTATTGAAATAATTCGATCTTACGAAAAAATGGACTGTCGCGTTAAGGCGGCAGTCCCGATTTTTTATAAAGACCGTTGATTATAATAAAATTTTCGGGTCGTACTCGGGCTTTTTGAAAACTACGTCTTCGGGCTTATCGGCGATCTCCGTCTTGAAAACATCCTGCCATTCTTCCGCAGAATAGTCCTCGATAGTGCACGTGATCCAATGCTTATCGGCGCCGAGGTCGCGCGAGAGCACCTCCACGAGGTCTTTTGCGAGTTTTTCCTTTTGGGCGTGCGTTCTGCCCTCTAACATTTTGATCGAGATGTTCGGCACGTTTCGTTGCTCCTTTGCGTATTGCTTTGATTTTTGGTTTTGGGTAATAGTCTCAGCCTTTCGAGCAGAGGGATCATTGCGAGCGTCATAACGATGTTGATGACCGCAACGGCAAGCTGAATCAATCGTTCCGCGCCGATGTACGTCCAAAATCCCTTGTTTATCCACGATTTATATCCGAAGTAGAACTTGCACCAGAACCATATCGCGAACGAGTCGAAAAGCAGTGTTATGAGCAAGGTGCTCGTTATTCCCGCAATAATAAACTTGATTGCGTAGCTTTTGACGGGGAGCTTGAAACACCAGCCGGCAACAACGCCGAACATAGTGCAGCCTATGCAGAGCAACGGGTTTATCGGACCCATCGGGATAAGTATCGCGCCGAGTAGGTCGGAGATGAAACAAACTATTCCGCCGCCCGATGCGCCGAGTACCGCGGCGGCGATCAGCCAAACCACGTATACGGGCGTAATCTTAAACGAGGGAGTTATTGTGAGCACTTGTCCCACTAACTTCATCACGATAGCCAACGCGCAAAACAGAGCTGTGTAGGTTATCCATTTGGTTGTGCCGAATTTCGGCTGTTGCGAGCGGACCTTACGTGACGACGTATTAAAATTGTCCGGAGTCGCAATTTCCTGTTGAGTGTTTCTCAATGTCGGGCTTCTCCTTTTTTAATCGTTTCGCTTGTGCTCGTGTAACAAAATCGTTTGCGCAATCTCGTCGCGTCGCACAATCTCAACGATTGTTTTGTCTGTATATTATAGCATTAAACAGAAATAAAGTAAAGCAAATTTATGACGGCGCAGTGTTTATGCTATGGCGTTTTTGCGTTTTTTTGCGCGGCGCGTTTTGATCGGCTTTTCGGCTTTCGGTTTTTTATCTCGGCGAAGTTTGAGGTTTATCTCGAAGTCGACCGCGCCGAATATCACGAGCAGCAACGCCATAAAGCATGCGCCGCCCGCCGCCGCGACAAACATGGAAAGCAGTTTGATGTGGATTATAGAGTTTACGTATTCCGTAAACAGCCATGCGGGGTACGTTGCCGCAATGCTTATGAGTAGCGGGCGGATAAACGAGAGTTTCATACCGCTGCGCCGCTTTATGTCTATAACGTCGAGTACCGACGATACTATCAGTCCCGCGCCGAACGCCGCCATAAATACGGTCATATCGAATCGCGAATAGAAGCAGAAGCAGATAATATACGTGATCGCCGCGCCTATAAGATAATTGATGAGCGACTTCTTTTCGAGGTCGAGCGAGTTCAGCATAGACGATGCTATGTTCTCGAACGACAGAGGTATCAATAGCCACGCGGCTTGTTTAAGGAATATGCCGGCGTCGGTGTTGCCGTAGATAAGCGTGCCGAGATCGTCGCCGAGCGCGCCGAACACGGGCAGCATGATCGCGGCGACTATTACTGAAAACTTGAGCGCGCCCTCTATTTGACTGCACATGCTTTTTTTATCGTTGTTTGCATACGCCTGCGAGAGAGTGGGGATCAGCGCGAAAGCGAGCGAGCCTACTACGGTGATAGGCAGGTACAAAAGCGGCAAAGCCATGCCCACGCACGAGCCGAAAACGTACATCGATTGCTCCGTGTTCAGTCCCGTGGACATAAGCAAAAACGGCACGGCAACCGCCGTCGCGTAATTGTTAAGGCTGGACGTAGTGCGCGAGAGCGTTACGGGAACGGATGAGGCGAGCAGCGGTTTGAAGTATTTTTTGGGGCTTTTGAGCTTGCGCTTGCCGCAGAAGTAGAATATCATGCACGCGGCGGCGGATACGGCGCAGGCGACGCACATCGACAGAGCGACGGCGTTGAGCTTGTTTCGGAACAGTTGTATGAGCGCGATGCACGCGACTATCCGAGCAACCTGTTCTATAAGCTCCACTATGCTCACCGAAGTAAACTTTTTTTCGCCCCAGAGCACGCCGCGGAATGCCGAATACACCCCCGAGAATACGAGTGCGGGCAGCATGATTATCACGAGCGCCATCGATTGCGCGTCGGCGAGTATCGAGCCGAGCGGCTTATTGAGCGCGAGCACCGCGAGCGACAAAAGCACGGCGGTGATAAGTTCTACGATGAGCGCGGCGGAGCATATGCCGCCGCTGTCCGCGCCGTTCTTCGCGGTCGACTTGCTTACGGTGAGCGGTATGCCCGACGTGAGCAGCGTGAGCAAAACGAAAAAGAACGACAGAGCAACAGAATACACGCCCATGCCGATCGCACCTATCTCGCGCGACAGATAGATTTTGAAAAAGAACCCGAGTATGCGTTCCACAAACGTGAACGCGGTAATGGTCAATACCGATTTTGCCAAGCCTTTCATAACCACCATTTTATGACAAACTTCGCCTTAAAATGATATTTCCGTATAAATTGTGCGACGGTTTCGACAAAGAATGCGAGTTACATTATAATCGGATTATAAAACGATTAAAGTTTGGTAGGGCGCTTGCAATTTCTATTCGTCGATGTTATAATATAATCGTGAAAAAGTACGGAAAAAGTATATATTTGCGCGCGCTTGTCGAAAGACTCGCGCTTGTGCCGATCGTTGCCGTCGCAGCGGCGGTCGCTGTAGTATTGTGCGGTTGCGCTCAAAAAGATATAGCTTTTTCTTCTTCCGAAATAGTTTTGACGGTAGGTGAAACGCGCGACCTGTCGCCGTATGTGGTTTTTACTCCGCTTACGGTCAAGGACAGAAGCTTTACCTTGTCTTCCGATTCGGATTGCGTGAAAATACGCGGGACGGAGATCACGGCGGTATCGGGCGGAACGGCGGACGTTATTGCCGCTACGGGAGATAAGACGGCGACGCTGCGCGTCGTATGCGAGTACAGAAGCGCAACGTGGCTCAAGATCGCCGCCGACGCGCCGCTCGTACAGAGCGCGGGCGAAATCGAGCAGATAACCTTTACCGCGCAAACGGGCGAAAACGTAGATCCGTCGCTTTCCGTCGAATGGGCGGTGAACGGGCGCTCGGCGGGAAGCGGAAAAACGTTCGGGTTTATGCCCGACGGATACGGCGAATACGAAATATCCGCAAAAACGGGCGATATCGCAGATCGCGTATCCGTAAAAATATACAAGCGCAGCGAGGCGTTCGGAATAACGAGCGGAGAGCTTGAGCAAACCCGCGATTTTTCGCCGGTGAGTTTTACCGCATGCGAGACGATAGATCCGTGCAATCCTTTATCGACTTACGAATGGAGCGTAAACGGCGCGCCGAGTTCGAGCGCGCGCGTTTTCGAGTTCACGCCTAAAGCAGAGGGCGATCACGAGATCAAGCTCAAGGTGAACGGGATAGAGCGCGAGATCGACGGAAAGCCGTCGGTCACCGTCACCGCTCGCGGCTTGCGCGCGCCGTCGTGCTCGGTCGATTTCGACGACGTTGACGGTGTGTACGTTAAGTGGCGCGACGGCGGGATCGTAAAGAGCGTTTCGGTAACTTCGCCCGACGGCAGCCGAAAAGTGTATTCGGCGGGCGAGCTTTCGCAAGCCGGACTTTTCGGGCGCGGAACGTTCGACGCGTCGGAGATAATCGAGGTATGCGCAGACATTCCGAGCACGTATAAATTGCGCTTGACGGGCGACGTAGCGGGGGCGGAGACCGAGTTTTCGCAGTACCCGCGCGAAGCGGAACAATTTATAAACAGTAAGATATATATTAAAAACGCGTTTATGTCGAGCGTAGAGGATTGCCGCGATTTTATTACGGAGCTTTACGTGGTCGGATCGCACGCATGCGACGCGTATGTTGCGCGAGAAATGAATGTTGCTGACGCCGTCGCGGCGATGAAAACGCGCGCCGCCGAAATGGGTATATCGGCGCGTATATCAACGCAGGACTCGGTGATCTCCGTGGAACTCGGCGAGTACAAAAACATTCCCGAAACGGCGGACGAGGTAAACGTTACGCAAACGTATACCGTCACGCCGCACCTCGAGTACGACCAAGCAAATCGCAGGAGCAGTTCATTCGTTATGCCGAGCGATAGGCGCAGCAAGCTCTCGGTGACCAATACGGAGCAGCTTTGGTATGCCGTTACGCGCGGATATACGCCCGTAATAAACGACTCGACCGCGCGTGCCGTTTACAGCCGCGCGCGTACGGTGCTGTTGTCTATTATCGGCAAGGACTATACGGACGCGCAAAAAGTGCACGCAATATACGATTGGGCGCAGTGGGCTGCGCCGAGAAGCTTTACTTCCGATCCCGCATCGTCGGCGCGGTTTACCGACGCGTACTTTGCGGACGTTAAAGACGTTTCTGCTCGGCACGTCGGAGCGACCGACGAGGGCGTAGCAAAGACTGTTGCGTTGCTTTGCGGTATGGAGGGCATAGAGTGCGACGTCGTTTTCGGCGACGATTGCAAAGTCGTAGCCGTCATAGGCGGCGAGCGTTACTATGTGGACGCTTTCGACGGCAAGCGCGCAAACTCCGAAACGAACGAAGCGGGCACGCACTCGGGCTTGCTCGTGCCGATTGACGAGTATACTCCGCAAGTAACATATTGTCTCGAAAAGCATATTTATAACGGTGTGTATTTCGATTTTTATGCGGACGGCTCGGAGAGCGATGACGCCGAAAAGATCGAAAGCGCGATATTTTATGCTTTCGGAGGGCAAAACTATAATAGTGTTACTATACGCGACGCATACGGCACGGTTATAATAATTTCCTCGGAGTACGGCGCGGAATTTGCGTTAGGCGATTTGTCGGACGATCAAATCGCAACGTTAAAATCAAATATCGTGAGCGCCGTAAAAGCATTCGGTAAATCGATCGACGCGGAGTATTCCGACGCCGACGTGAAAATAAGAGAATACGACGGAGGTGTATTGGCGGTCGGCGTAGTTAAGCGGACCGTTAAACAAGAGCCATGAAAAATATGTTGAACAATAAAGGCAGACGTATCGCGGCAAATATGCTCTGCGTGACGGCGGCGGTAATAATGCTGTGCTCGTGCTTTTTCTTGTCCGGTTGCAGTCTTATTCGCAGCTTGTTCGGATATGTGGAGTTTACCCGCGCGCAAATAACTCTCGAGGTCGGCGAATCGTACGATCTCGACGATATTGTGACGAGCAACGGCAAATACGACTTGCGCTCGTCGTCGCCTAACATAGCGTCGCTAAACGGTTCGGTGCTCACTGCGAATAAGGCGGGCAAGGCGCGAATAACCGCGACTTCGGGCGAAAACACTGCCTCGTTGTTCGTTACCGTGACCGAGCATGTGCCCGATTCGCTCGAGATAACTACGCAGGACGATCTTATTCAAACGATCGGCGCGACAAGCGCTGTGTTGCTGTATGCCGAGACAACCGGCTCGCTCGATAATAAGAAGGTATCGTGGTACGTGAACGACGAGCCGCAAGGCGAAGCGTATCCCGAAGAGCCGTTCGAGCTGTATCGCGACGAGGCGGGGATTTACGAGATTAAAGCCGTCTGCGGCGATTTTGTGCGTTCGGCGACGTTGCGCGTTTACGAGCCGGTCGAGGCGAGCGGAAACGTATCGGGCGAGACGACGCAGCGCGAATCGCCGTATTCGCCGTTGACGCTCGGCGTAAGCGTTTCGTCGGTCGCCGGAAATCCCGACGATTATGTGCAGTGGTATGTGGACGGCACGCTCGTATACGAGGGCACGGACTTATCGAGCAGATACACGCCGACGGTAGGACAGCACACGCTTACGCTCAAAGTGAACGGTGTAGAACGCAGCGTCGACGGCAAAAATTCGGTCACGCTGTATTGCGTCGGCAGTATCGTTCCGACGGTGATTACGCTCGAATACGACAATTTGTACCCGCACGCTTATTTGTTGAGCGAGTATAGAGGCAAGGCGCAGATCGAGATCACCTCTCCGAGCGGAGTGACTGAATATTCGCAAACGACCGACCCGTCTATGTTCACTCCTAACGGCATAGACGTGGGCGCGTATGTGGATATAGCGGCGACGGGTTCGGCGCGGCAGTCGTATAAATTCAGAGTAAAGTCGCTCGGCGACGGCGGCGCGCTCACCGAGAGCGAATATTCCGATTATTATACGTTTGCTCAGCTTCCGTCCGCTGCGGGCGAATACTTGAGCACGCGTTATGCGGATAAAGATTTCTATGTAACGTCCGTCGGCGAGTATGTAAACATCATGGAGTACGCGGTATTGTTCAGAAACAAAAAGACGAGCGCGCCCAAAGTTTCGTTCGATTGTTACATTGCGTTCGACTACACGGGCAGCGCCGACGATCTGTTCTCCGACGCTTTTGAATACGCGGCGACGAGCGGGTCTTACGACCATATCAGAAACAGCTTGCGCAACAACATCATGCACACCGAGTTTATCGTGAACACGGTAAACAATCCGTCGCAGCAGACCAAAACGTCGTACAATTCGAGCAAGTACGCGAGCCAGTTGCACGCCGTCATGCCGCACATCAATTACGACGAGAACAAGTATCGCAACTCGAGTTACGAATTCGCGATAGATCGCAGAGCCGACATTCAGCCTGTGAGTTATTCCGACGAGTTGTATTTCGCCGCGGAAAACGGGTCGAGACCTTTGCCCGTTTCCGGCTCGTCGGCGGAAACTATCTATGCGATTGCGAGAAATATCCTGCGCGAGATTGTGACCGACGACATGACGGATATGCAAAAGGCGCACGCGATATACGATTGGATCATGTGGCAGGTCACGTACGATACGCCCGCCACCGAAATCAGCCGCGGCGGCGAGTCGTATTCCGCATATTATCTCGAAGGGGTGTTCGGCGACGGCAGCACGTCGATAGACGGCGTCAAATACGCGCCGTACGCCGTATGCGACGGCATGAGCAAGGCGTACTCGCTCATGTGTAATATAGAGGGCATACCGTGCAAGCGCGTCACCGGCGTTGCCGGATCCGATCTCGACAGCGCGGGCGGGCATGCTTGGAACAAGGTGTGTATAGACGGCGAGTGGTATGTGGTCGACTGTACTTGGGGCGATTCGTACGTGGATCTCGAGATATCGGGACAGAGACGCAATTACGAACTCGGCTTGCACGACTATCTGTTCAGAACTGATGACGAAACGGACGTTACGCACTTCGAGCCGTTCGAGGCGGGCAATAGCAATATCGACTATTCGCCGTCTACTGCGAGCAAACCTCTCGACGTATACTCGACGATGACTTATAACGGCGTGACTATCAATTGCATGGTTAAAAGCCGCGAAAATCAAAAGGTACGCTTGCAGCAGATAGCGCAGGAATTTGCCCGAGCATATACCAAGCGCAGTACGGTATACGTTCCCGGCGGAATTAACGGCGGCATATACTCCGTCGACTACGAAGGCATAGAGATATGCTTGGAAAACGATTTGCAGTTCGGCATTTCGGAAGCGCAAAGCATAGTGCGGCGCGCCGTGCAGTCGGTGCATCCGTTCGCCGACGTAAAGTCTTACAACTTCGACGGTACGTTTATAATTTTGATGAAAAAGTAACGCAAAAACAACGCGGCGCAAGAAAATTGCGCCGCGTTGTTTTTGCCGAAAATTAAATTTTTGAAAACTCCGTTAAAAACTCGCGAATAGCCGACTTATTGTCGCGGTCTATGCGAAATACCGCATTGTCCGTAAACTCGCGTATGCGTTTATAAACGCAAAACGCCGAAGTTTGGTATGCGTCTTGAATATCCGCGGAGATTTGAAGATCGCGGTTGGTAAAAATATAATAGAATGCGTCGGCAAAATCGTTGTCTTTCAAAAATGCGTCGAGATTTGTTCCTCCGCAAAAATACGGCGCGGATAACGCCGCGAACGCTTTTAAGTTGTTGCGTTTTTTCGTTGCCGCGTGTATTGCGGCTATACCGGACGTGCCGGCGCCGAATGCGCCGTAAAACCCGAAACCGAAGCGCTTGTCGAGGTAGGGGATCGCGGCGTCCGACAAAAACTCGTAAAACGCTTGCGCTCCGCCGTTTCCTTCCGCAGTGTCGAACGGTAAAAAGTCGAGCTGACTTTGCGCGCCCTCGAGAGCGATCACTGCCGTATTTTTGATCCGTAAACTTTCGAGCGCGGCAATAAAAATATCCACAGCGTCCGTTCCGTCGCAGACTATGACGGCGCGCTCTGCTTTGCGTGGCGCGTATATTTTAAGCGTGCGCGCAAACGCGCCCTTGGATAAAACAACGATCTCGTATTTTCTCATGGTTACCTTCTTATATCGACTGATTACATTATACGTCAAGCGACGGGAAAAGTCAATGCGTAAAAGGTATGTTTCAAAACGTATTTGTCTGTTAAAAATTCTTGCGTTTCGCAAAATTATATGATATAATTGTACCAAATGAAAATCGAAATAGAAAGCAGACACGTCGAGCTTATAAAAAACCTCGGCGATAAAATGTATGTAGTCGGCGGCTATGTGCGAAATTCTTTGTGCGGTCTTAAATGCACCGACATCGATCTCGCCGGTCCGCTGCCCGCGCAGGCGCTCAAGCTCCCGCCGCGCGCCACGCTCACAATGGTAAATCACCGTATGGGTACAGCGCGTATCACAACGGCGGACGGCGACTATTACGAGTACACGCCGTTCCGCGTCGAGATATACGACGACAGCGGCGCGCATACGCCCGTGTCGGTACGGTTTACGGACAGCTTGGAAGCGGACGCGGTGCGTCGCGATTTTTGTTGCAACGCAATTTATTACGACGTACACAAAGACGAAATAATCGATCCGTGCGGCGGAGTTCGCGACGCGCAAGCCAAAGTCTTGAGAGGGTGCAGTAAGCACGTTTTCGAGGCGGACGGGTTGAGACTTTTGCGGCTCGTGCGGCTTGCGGCGGAACTCGGATTCAAGATAGAGGGCGAGACTGCGGCGGCGGCTAAGGCGAACAGCGAAAAACTCGTCGATATAACCACCGAAAGAAAGCGCGCGGAACTCGACAAAATTCTGTACGCGGATACTGTAAACGGTATCGCCAACGCGCAATACCGCGGATTGAGATTGCTCAAGCAGCTCGATCTGTGGCGTAACCTCATACCCGAGTTCGCGCGCTGCAACGATTTGAAACAGCCCGAGCAGTACCACAAATACGACGTTATGGAACACTCGTTCCAATGCGTGCGCTACATTGCGCCCATGAGCAATCTGCGGCTCGCGGCGTTGCTTCACGACGTGGGCAAGGAATATTGTTTCAATAAGTTCGGCAATTTCCACGGTCACGAAAAATGTTCGGAAGTCGAAGTGCGCATAATACTTAACCGATTGCGTTATCCGAAGGACGTGATAGAGCAGGTTTGCAGGCTGTGCGCGCTGCATATGTACGATATGCGCGGCGATGCGCGCGAAGCTAAGCTGCGCGTGTTCGTTGCTAAAAACTACGATATTTTGGATAAGCTCGTCGAACTTATGCGTGCCGACAAACTCGCTACGGGAATGTGCGCCGCAGACGAGCCGCGCGTTAAGCATAGATTCGAGATCATTAGAAGTAAAATGATAGCCGAGAACGCGCCCATACTCAAAAAGCAGCTTAAAATATCGGGTAAGGATCTTGCCGAAATGGGCTTCGAGAGCGAGGCAATCTCCGCCGCACTCGAAAAACTGTGGCGCGATTGCGTGATCAATCCCGCATATAACAATGCCGAATGGTTGACCAAAATGGCGCAAAGATTGCCCAAAGTGATCAAGCAAGAGCCAAAAGACGTAAAAAGCAAAGCATAAGTAGGTCTCGACCGTATATTTTCGATATGTTTCGACATACTAAGCGCAATGATAAATAACGTATTATCGATATTTATAAGTGCGCTTTTTTGTTTTGCCCCGTTCGGGAACAATTGCACAAGTCCGAGCGAAGGCATTGCTGTCGATCGCGGCGAATGCGCGCCGCAATCTTATGCGCACTCTCGCTCGTGCGGCGACAATTCCGCAGAACCTCGTGCGGGCTTTACGGTGGAAGCGTGCGGGCGCGAGTACGTTTACCGCGACGAGTTGATCTGCCCGAGCGATTTTACCGTTGCGGAGGAGATAGAACTGCGCATGATAAACGCGCCGCTCGAGCAAAAGCTCGAGCTTGTGGACGTGTGGTTGGGCAAAGGCGCGGACTATAAATCGGCGTTGTGCCATTGCTTTCCGCGGATAGAGTATACCGTAAACGAGATCAAAAACGCGGTGGACGTTTCGCCTGTCGACGCGCGGGCGGAGTACGTTGACGGGCGTTTTACCGTAACGTCCGAAAAAAGCGGGAGTGCGCTCGACGAATCGCTTCTGTACGCGAGCATATATTACAGTCTCAAGTACGGCGACGGAAAAATCAAAGCGACGGTGGTAGAGGTGAAACCCGAAGTGACCGCGCGCGAGATAAAGAACAATCTCACGCTTCGCGGCAGTTACGTTACGAGCTATTACGGTTCGTCGAGCGGGCGCGCGCATAACGTAGAGTTCGCCGCAAGCAAGTTCGACGGGATAGCTATCCCGCCGCGCGGATCCGCGTCTTTCAACGAGATAGTAGGCGAGCGCACCGAAGAAAACGGGTTCGCTACCGCTAAAATAATAGTGGACGGCAAGTACGTCGACGGCGTTGGAGGCGGCGTATGTCAAGCGTCTACCGCGGTATATAACGCCGCGCTTCGCGCGGGGCTTAGGTGTAACGCCAACGCACATTCCATTTGTCCGTCGTACTGCGAACCGGGGCTGGACGCAATGATAAGTTCGATGAGCGACCTCGTTATATACAACGATACCGAACATACGATATATATTTCGGTCAAGAGCGCGGACAGGCGTACAACGGTAAATGTTTACGGCGAGCCGAGCGAGTTCGTTTACAAGCCTGAGAGCGTGACGCTCGAGCGCACGGAACCCGAAAACATAGAGTTTACGGATACCGAACGCAAATATTTCAGACACGACAGCGTGGCGGGTGACAGATTGGTAATATCGGGCGGCG
>CAJUNM010000004.1:16999-45596 GCA_910587805.1 uncultured Christensenellaceae bacterium
ATCTACACTCTTTCCCTACACGACGCTCTTCCGATCTAATATCGGGCGGCGTAGCGGGAGTGAAAAGCGAAACATATATGAACGTATATAAAAACGGCACGCTCGCAGACAGGAGCAAAATTCGCGAAAATTCGTACAAGAGCTCGCCGCAAATTACCGCTATATCGCCGTAACACTTGACAAAACGCATAATATGTAATATAATCGTACTATGAATTGGTACGGACTTATCATAGCAAGCGGAATAGTGATCTGCGTTATCGGAGCTTACTTTACCGCAATGAAACGCGGTATCGAAGGCGATATCGTTATCGATATTATTTTGTTCTGCCTACCGCTCGCTATATTCGGCGCAAGACTTTACTACGTGATTTTCGATATTATCGACGGCGGGAATTGGGATTTTGCGCGTTTCTTCGGTTTTATAGACGGAAAATTCGTAGGTTTCGAGGGGCTTGCCATATACGGCGGATTGATCGGCGCCGTTATAGGCGCGATCCTGCTTTGGGTGTGGCGTAACAGAAAAAGCAATCCCCCCGAAAAGCGCATATCGTTTACGCAACTTCTCGATCTCGGCTTTACGTTTATAATACTCGGTCAGGCTATAGGCAGATGGGGCAACTTTGCCAATGAAGAGGCGCACGGTTATCAAATAACCGATCCGTCGTTAATGTGGTTCCCGATGGGCGTAGAGGTGGGCGGCTCATGGTATTACGCTACGTTCTTTTACGAATCGGTGTGGAACGTTATAGGGTTCGTCGCGCTAATCCTTTTGTATGCCGGAAGATATAAGAGTTTCGACGGTTTTAACCTCTCGCTGTATTGCATATATTACGGCATAGGCAGAGCATGGATCGAGGGCATGCGCTCCGACAGTTTGTGGCTTGTTCCGCCTATAGAACACGGCGTAAACGGTATGCCGGACGTAGGCGGTTTGAGGGTAAGTCAGTTGTTAAGTATATTATTGATTCTGTTCGGCGTAGCGTACATATTGCAGCACATTATCCGCGCAAAAAAAGCGGGCAAAAAGATATTTATTTTCGTTGACAGAGCAAAATTGAGCAACGAATATTTCGAGTACGACAAAACCAAACTTGCGCACCCTATGCCCGATCTCACGCCGTTTTACAAAAAGAAAAAGAAATCCGCGCGCGAAGTCGAGGTGGACGGCAACGGCGTTGCAATAGCCGTCGGCGACGAAAACGAAACCGCCGCGCCGCCGAGCGGTGCGGATGCTCAAAGCGAAGTAACGAACGAAAAGCCGAATGACGGTAAAGACCGAAGTTCTACCGTCGGTTCGATCGAATCGGCGAAAGCGGAGGAGCAGTATGAAGACAAGTGGGATGACTGAGGTTTTACCGCTCACCAAAAAACAGAAATGCGCTTGCAACGTGGTAATGGGCGTGCTGCTCGTCGTCGCGGGAATAATATTGATACTTGCCGGCGCGGGCGTTATAAAAACTCCCGTGCGCAAGATAGCCGCACCGACGATACTGTTCGCGTTTGCCGCGGCGTTGCTTTTCAGTGCGATAGTCGCAAAAAACTCGCTGTCCATGTGGATAGCGGGCGTGTTATTTTCTTGCGGGCTTGCGTCGCTTTTGGATGTGACGACGCCGGCGACATACGCCAATCTTTATCCTATATATATAGCCGCGCCCGCAGTCGGGTGCTTGGCGGCATTGATATTTTCGGAGACGAAGTTCGCGTTGTTAAAAGCGATTTTGTTTTTCGGCGGGTTTGCCGCGCTGTTCGCATTGCAGTCGTCGGGTACGTGCGGCTGGGGGCTTACGGGCGGACTTTTGGCGGCGTTCGGCGGCGTTTGCGTAATAGCATACGGGGTCGACGCGTATTTTCTTAAAAAGAAAAAAGAAGGTGAAAATGCGTAATTTGACGATGATGACCGATCTTTATCAACTGACGATGATGAACGGTTATTTTTTGCAAGGCAAGGCAAAACAGACGAGCGTATTCGATTTGTTTTTCAGACAAAAGAACACCATGAACTGCGTGGTGTTTGCGGGGCTTGATCAAGCCATAGAATACATAGACGGATTGCACTTTTCGGGCGAGGATATAGAATATCTGCGCTCGCTCGGAATATTTCATCCCGACTTTTTGAAATATCTTAAAGACTTTCGCTTTACGGGCGATATGTACTCCGTGCGCGAAGGCGACGTGGTTTATCCGCAAGAGCCTATAGTTATAATCAAAGCGCCGCTTATAGAGGCTCAGCTCATCGAAACGGCACTTTTGAACATCATAAGTCATCAAACGCTCATTGCAACCAAATCGGCGCGCATAGTTCAAGCGGCGCGTGGAAAGAGCGTAGTCGAGTTCGGATTGCGCCGCGCGCAAGGACCCGACGCTGGCATATACGGCGCGCGCGCGTCCATTATAGGCGGTTGCAACGGAACGAGCAACGTGCTTACGGGGCAGATGTTCAATATCCCCGTAAAGGGAACGCACTCGCACAGTTGGGTCATGAGCTATGACAGCGAGCTTGAGGCGTTCCGCGCGTTTGCCGAAGTTTATCCCGACACGTGTTTGCTTCTCGTCGACACTTACGACACTGTTCGCGGCATAAAAAACGCGATAACCGTTTTCAACGAGCTTAAGGCGGCGGGGCACAAGCCGATAGGGATACGGCTTGACAGCGGCGATCTTGCGTATCTTTCAAAGCTTGCGCGCAAAATGCTTGACGAGGCGGGTTTCCCCGATACCGTGGTGATGGCGTCGGGCGATATCGACGAATATCTGCTCGAATCGCTCAACAATCAAAACGCCGCCATCGATCTGTACGGCGTGGGCACAAAGCTCATAACGAGCGAGGACATGCCGTCGCTCGGCGGAGTGTACAAGCTATCCGCGATAGAGCGTAACGGCGAGTTCGAGCCGCGCATGAAAATTTCCGATTCAATCGTCAAGGTAACAAACCCCGGGTTCAAAACGCTGTATCGCATTTACGATAAAAAGAGCGGTATGGCGTTTGCCGATCTGATCGCGCTCGAAGACGAGAGCTTGAATAAACCGCTCACTCTCACGCACGAAACCGAGCGTTGGAAAACGACCACTCTCGATGATTACGACGTGCGCAAAATGCTGTATAAGATATTTGAAAACGGCAAAAATATCTATGAGCGTCCGTCGCTCGAGCAGATAGTGGAGTTTGCAAACGCCGAGCGCGCCAAGTTCTGGGACGAGTACAAGCGCATAGACAATCCGCATATATACAAGGTTAATCTCTCGGACAAGCTTTACGAGCTTAAACAAACCATTTTGAAAAACAACAGACGGCACAAGTAGACGTATTCTTCAAAGGGTAATTATGGAAGAAAAGCGAAAATACACAAACGCCGAAGTCAAAGGCTATATAGAGTCTGTCAAGCGCGAGTACGAACTCACGTTTGCCCGTCAACGCGAACGCATCGACGAGTTGCGCAGCGCGCTCGAAGCAGCCGAAAAAAAGAACGCCGAATACGAGAGCCAAAAGGGGCTTGTATACAAGGCGATCACTTCCGCGCTCAAAAAGGCGGACGATATCGAGCGCGTTTCGCTCATTAAATACAATCAGGAAATAGCGCAACTCAAGAGCTTTCACGATAAGTGGGTGGGGTATTTCAACAAGATCATAGCCAAATACCCGCTCGAGGACGAGCTTGTAGCCGCAAGCAAGGTGAGCGGTAAGATCGCCGACGTGTTGAGCAAGGCTAGCGACGTCGAGCAGCAGTACGTGCAAGAGCGCGAAAGACTGCGCGAATCTATCGATAGCGAAGAGCCTGAATTTGCCGAGTCCGTAACGTCGTCTTTCGACGATAGCGAGGTAGCCGCAAATGTCGCCGACGACGAATATACCGACAGATCGCCCGCAGGCTTCTCGTTTGCCGAAGCGTTGCACCCGAAACAAGACCTCAAGGACATAATGAAAGAACTCGGCGTACTAATAGACGATTGAGTGAATAATCCGACTGTAAATTCCGAATCGAAAAACGGGCATATGCGATCGCGTCGTATGCTCGTTTTTGTGTTGCCTAAGATTCGCGGAATTATTTTTTCGCTTTTTTCTTTTGCGCTAAATACACGCAGACCACAATTATAGGCGTTGCTATCGCAGCTATGGAAAAAGCGATTAAAATAAAGCTTATTACGGCGATCGCAGTCCAAATCCCCGCCGTCGTATTGCGCGGGTACTTGACCGAACCGTCTGCGCATGTATAAAATACGAGTTCTTCGTCGGGCAGTCCGTCTAAGGACGCCGTGTATCGGTTTACCGTTTCGTCGCCTTGTTCGAGCGTAAAACCGTCGCCGTCGTTGGCAATGAATAAATCGGTATTTATTATTATGTCGAGCTTGCCGAACGAATGCCAAAACCGCGCGGGCGAGAGAAGATACTTGTAGCCGTAAACGGTGTCTTTGCCCGCGTCGTCTATATCGGGATATATAGGCGCGGTGACGGAGTTTATTACAGTCGAATTTGCGGGAACGTTCAATTCGTATTCGTACCAGCGCATCATGTGTCGGTAAAGATCGACGAATATGTCTTTGCAGCTGCCTGCGTAAATGTTGTCATACTTGCGAATATGGCTCAATGCGGCATTGTAAAAGTCGGTTTCGCTTGTCGCTTGCTCGCTGTCGTAGTACGACATTACAAGCTCGCCGTACGTGGTTGTTTCGGTTGCGATAAGCTCCAATCTTCCGCTTTGTGTTTCTCGATACGAGTTGTTTTCGTATATAGTCCATTTCGGCGTTGTTTCGAGCGGCTCGCCTATAACTTTGACGGCTATAACGTCGTCGTTTTCGATATATTTCTCTATCGTGAGGTCGGTAACGTTGCGGATGTTGCAATTATCTTCGGTCATGATGCGCGTAACGTTTTTATCGGCGTTTATAACCGTGACAGCGCGCGGCATGCCTTTGTTGTCGTGAACGAGATCGCGCACGCGGTATCGAAAAACCGTTACGGGTGCATCGGGTTTGTAGAAATCGTCTGCTATTCGCTCGTCGGACATGGTGTTCAGCTCGGCGCGGGTATCGAACTCTCTGCCGTAAACGTATTTGTATTCGGAGTAGGAATGGCGCAGACGTTTGGCGGCGACCGCTCCGTTTATTTTAACGTCGTATTTTTCGGCAAGCTCGGCGTCGTTTATCTTTTCGTCGTATTCATGATATGAATATGTTGGCATTTTACCGAACGGAAACATCAGCGTCGCGCTCACGTCGTACGGCTCGGGATTATAAAAAGTATATTCGGCAGTAACGCGTCCGTCGTAGTCCGAAAACTCGTCCGCGCTGTTGTAATGCGACTTTGGAAGGTCGCCTATATCGAAAGTCAACGTTTCGTGCTTGACTTCGAGCGGGCAGTCCGCAGTATCGCCCGTAATTACAGTGCCGAGCGCCTCGCTGCCGTACCAGTGTTTGGGCGCGGAGTTTGCCGATGCGGTAACGAACGGGAAAGAGAGAGCAAATATGCCGACGGCGAATATGATTACCGATACGTATGTGTATTTGCGAATTTTCCGAACGTCATTGCGCATATCTTGCTCCTTGATTGGTTTTTATAATAAAATCCCCTCGCTATGGGCGAGGGGATCGAGGTGACGTTATTCTGCTTTGCCCTCGGCGGACTCGGTGTCGGCGGGTTCTTCCGCTTTTGCCTTTTTGGTACGCTTGGGCTTTTCCGATTTTTCGATTTTCTCTGCTTTTTCTGCTTTTTCCGCCTTGTCTTCCTTAACGGCTTTTTTATCGTCCTTGGAAGCGGTTTTTTTGCCTTTTTTGGCTTGCGCTTTTTCGGCTTCCTTTTCGAGCTGCTTTGCGCGGAACTCTGCGCGAGCGGCTTCGCGGGCTTGCTTTGCGGCAAGCGCTTTTTCGGCGGCAATGGTCTTGTTATCCTTTTTGACGGTTATGGTCACTTTGCCGCTCTTTATGTCGCTCAAGCGTTTGGAAATAGCCGATTTTTTGTTGGCGGCTGCGTTTTTATGAATGATGCCCGCCGTCACGCTTTGGTCGATGATCGACATGGTGAGGGGGAGAAGACGCTCGGCTTCGTCGATGTTGGCAGAGTCGATAGCTTTGTTGAAAGCTTTGATCGCGTTGTTCATTCTCGAACGGTCGCTGCGGTTGCGTGCGTTTTTCTTTTTGGTAATAAGTACGCGTTTTTTTGCGGATTTAATGTTAGGCATTTTTGACTCCTATCGTCTACATTTTGTTTTAACCCTATAATTATAGCATAGCGAAAATAATTTTGCAACTGTTACGCAACGGTTTTATGTTTAATTTTTTTGTTTTTACAAACAATATTTTTATGTATAAACGCAAAATCACCACAGATATGGCGCTCGAGTTTTGCCGATCGAAAAAAACGGGCGCGGACGGTATTATAAAATACTACGAGACCGAAGTGGACGCGCGGCTGTCGAAGCGGCTAGGAAAGCCCGAGGGCAGGTATTCCACGCTCGAGACGAGCGCGGTCGTAAACGGCGAACGCGACGTTTATCCGCGTGTGTCAGACGCGCTATCGAAGAGCTTAAAAGCGTATTGCGGCGATGCGAAGCGCGTGCTCGCCGTGGGGCTCGGCAATCCCGATCTCACCGCCGACGCGCTCGGCGACAGGGTGTTCAAACGGCTCGACGTAAGCCGTAAGTACGACCGCGACAGCTACGTATGTGCCATAACCCCGAACGTGTTCGGCATGACGGGCATAGAAAGCTACGACGTGATTTCGGCTGTGTCGAGCCGAATATCGCCCGATCTCATCATTGCGATAGACGCGCTTACCGCCGCGGCGTCGGAACGAATAGCGTCGGCGTTTCAGATAACCGACAGCGGAATAACTCCGGGCAGCGGCGTATTCAACCACAGACGCAGGCTCGACCGCAGTTCGCTCGGCATGCCCGTCGTGTCCGTAGGCGTTCCGCTCGTGGTGTGCGCGTCTACGATAGCGCGCGAAACGTGCGGCTCGTGCGAGCATCGTTCGGCAAAGCGCGACATGATAGTCACGCCGAAAGACGTGGACGTGTTGGTTGAGGAGTGCGCGCTCGTCATTGCCGACGCGATAAACGCGACTTTTGCGCATTTAATAGAAAAATAAAAACCGCAGGCGTTTATCTTATCGCGTAAAACGCGCGTGTCGATCATCACACTTTTTCGGTTCGGCTCATATATAAAGACTATGCAATTCGAGCCGATTGGAGTGTTTGACAGCGGCATAGGCGGACTCGGCGTGCTTACGCAGTGCTTGGGCGCTTTGCCCGACGAGAGTTTTGTCTATCTTGCCGACGAAAAAAATATGCCGTACGGACAAAAGAGCGAGGCGGAGATAAGGAACGCCGCGCTTGCCGCCGCGGACTTTTTGGCAAAAAAAGGCTGTAAGGCGATAGTCGTGGCGTGCAATACCGCCACGGAGGTCGCGATAGACGATATAAGACGCAAATATCCCGCGTTGATAACGGTGGGATTGGAACCTGCGGTGCGCCCGTGCTGTCGCGAGCTTGGCAGGGGCTACGCCGTTGCGCTCGTAACGGAAGCGACTGCGCGTTCCGAAAAGTTCAAAAACCTCGTGTCCGTATGCGACGGCAGGGTAAAAGTCGCGCCGCAGAACGACCTCGCGCGGCTCGTGGAAATGCACAAAGCCGATCTCGAGCTGTTGCGAAAGCCCGTATTCGACGTGCTGCGTCCGTATCCGGACGCCGAATCGGTCATACTCGGGTGTTCGCATTACACGTACTTGCGCGGGCTTGTGCGCGAGTTTTACGGCGAACGCATAAAGATATACGACGGTGCGGAAGGCGCGGCGGCTCGGCTCAATTATCTTTTGGCGCTCGCCGACAAAAAAGCGCCGAAAGGTCAAAAAGGAAAAGTGGAATATTTTTCGAGCTTGAACTTCGCATAGAGGTTGACAACCGCGATTTTTCGGGTTATAATCGTTACGGGGGTTGATCGAACGGAAATATAACTATATACAACCGACACGGAGATTGCCCATGAAAAACATCGTGATAGTAGAGGATGAACTCGAAGCCGCGGATATACTCGATTCTTTTGTTTCGAGATACGGATCGGAAAACGGAGAGAAGTTTGCCGTCGCGCGTTACCGCGATGCGGCGAGCTTTTTTGCCGCATATAAAAGCGCGGACATTGTGTTTATGGACATAGACATGCCGGGACTTAACGGCATGGATGCGGCTAAACTGTTGCGTGAAAAAGATAACGACGTTATTATCATATTCGTTACCAACATGATGCAAATGGCAATAAAGGGCTACGAGGTGCGGGCGTTTGATTTTATAGTCAAGCCCGTTGTGTATAAAAACTTTTCCGTCAAGCTCAAGAGCGCGCTGTCCGCGCTCAAGTTCAAGCGCGGCAGAGATATTTGGATATCGAACAAGGACGGCAGGATAAAACTCAACACGTCCGAGATAGAGTACGTTGAAGTAATACAGCATATACTGGTTTATCATACCGTGCACGGCGAGTACAGAGCGACGGGCACGCTCTCTACGCTTCAAAAAGAGCTGGCTCAAGAACCGTTTGCGCTGTGTAACAGATGTTTTTTCGTCAATCTCGCGTTTGTGACGGCGATGAGAAACGACGGCGACGTAATAGTCGCGGGCAAACCTCTTGCGGTATCGCGCGCAAAGCGCGCGCCGTTTTTGAGCGCGCTCAACAATTATATCGCAATGAACGGTGAATGATATGCTCACTTACATAGCGTTCTACAAGCTCTTATTTACTGTCGAGCTATCCGTTGCCGAGTTTTTGTTCACGTTCAGACTCAAAAAACGCTCGTATTACCCGTTGAGGTTTGCCGCGGTAGTGATCGCGCTTATGGGCGTTGCGGCTATACCTATACCCATGAATGCGTTTTGGTCGACGTCGCTCGTGTTTTTGGCGATGTTCGGTCTTTCCGTTTTGGGCTTGTGGTTTTGCTATGACGAATCGTTTGCCAACGTGTTCTTTTGCGCTATGGCGTCGTATACGGTGCAGCATTTCGCGTACGAACTGTCGTGTTTGTTTTTGGCTCTGCTCGAGATAGGGACAAGCCCTATGCGCGGAATGTACAGCAACGAACCGATGGATTTTTCAAAGTTCGACAGGTCGACTGTGCTCGCGGCAACGCTGTACCTAATGTGTTATTTGATGTCGTATTGGCTGCTGTTTTTGCTGTTCGGGCGCAAGATAAAAAAAGACACGGACATGAAAATAAAAAGCATGGTGCTTTTGGGTCTTATCGCGGCGGGTCTGCTCGCCGACATCGTGATCAGCTCGGTAGTCACGTATTACGTTACGGATCATTTTATAGGCGCGGTGATTGCATATATCACCAATATGCTGTGCTGCGTGCTGCTGCTCGGTTGCCAGTTCAATCAGTTGTCTACGAACGTAATACAAGGCGAGCTTGATTTCGTGCGGAGACTTTGGCAGCAGGAAAAAGAGCAGTACGAGGTTTCGAGAGATAATATAGACCTAATAAATATCAAGTGCCACGATATGCGGCATAAAATACGCAGTATAACAGAGAATACGCTGTCTGCCGAGGAGATAGCCGAGATAGAAAACTCAATTTCAATATACGACAGCGCGGTAAAAACGGGTAACGCCGCGCTCGACGTTATACTCACCGAAAAGAGCCTGCGCTGTCACGGCAACGATATTTCGTTTACGTGCGTCGCGGACGGATCGCTTTTGAATTTTATGAGCGAGTCGGATATTTACTCGCTTTTCGGCAACGTCATGGATAACGCGATCGAGGCGACGGTCAAAATACCCGAACGCGACGGGAGAACGATAGGGCTTAAGATAAAACAGATCGGCAATTTCGTTTCGGTCAATGTGAAAAACACATTCGACGGAAACCTCGAGCTTGATAAGCGCGGTTTGCCCGTTACCACAAAGTCCGATAAGAATTATCACGGCTTCGGTATAAAGAGCGTATCGTATCTCGTGGAAAAGTACGGCGGCAATCTTTCGGTCGCCGCGGACGACGGAGTATTCGATTTGAATCTGCTTTTCCCGATTGCGCAAGCCGATAAAACCGAATAAGTATCGCGAACTACCGAATAAGTATTGCATATTGACGGGGGGGGGTAGCCTTGTGATATACTTCCGATTGTAAACTGCGCAAAGCAGCGGTAAAAATCAATCGGAGGATATTGATGGATAATAAGGCAAACAAGGCTTTGCTCAAAACAAAAAAAGTTCCGTTCGGGATAATCTGCGGCGTAAGCGGAATTATCGTGTTTTTTACGACGGTCGGACTTGTTTTGGCGTATGTTGTTTTGTCGGGCATTGCCGAGCAAACCAATAAAACGATCTCGTTTTTTGAAAATTGGTGGCAAGTTTTGTTGTTTGTGATATTGATAATAGCGGCGTTGACGACGATCGCCGCTTTTGTCATGTTCATTTTGAAACGCGCGGCGCTTATAGCCGAGGGTGACGAAAAGTATTTTGAATACATAGAAGAATCCGATCCCGCGCAGACGGACGGCGAAATACATTCCGAGCCGAACGAGCCGGCAGCCGAGCTGGAAACGGAGAAAGGGGGAATAAACGCATGATAAAACGCAGGCGTAAATTTACCGTATTCGTAAAATCAGTTTGGACGATGCTTTCCGCGTTTTTTGCGCTGTTGTTCGTATTTTTCGCAGTCGGCACGAGCATTGCGAGCGAAAACGCCGCGGCATTGAATAAAACGTTCGATACGCAAGACACAAAGCTCGTACAAACGGGCAACGGCGGGGAAGATCTCGACCATTATAAATCCGACTATATAGAAAGAGACGCGAACGGCGAGATCGAATACGTCAAGGACAAAAACGGCAATAAGAGCACGATCCGAAACGATGCGGCGATGCGTGAAAATTCCAAGCGCGTCGGCGAGCAGACGGCGGTAGAAGGCAGCGTTTTGCTGTGGAACAAGGGCAACGCGTTGCCTTTGAAGTCGGGCGCGCGCGTGAGCGTGTTCGGCATAGCGTCGCAGAATTATATGTTCACGGGTACGGGATCCGGTCAGGTGGACGTAATCTCCGAGGAATCGGGCACGCTCGGCTCGCAGCTCAAGGGCAAGGGCTTTACCGTAAACGACAAGCTCGAGGCGAAGTATAAGCAATTGAAAGCGTCGTACGGCGGCAAGAACGGATACGATAATTCGGCGGCGTCCAACTATATGCCGTGGTTTGAGGTGAACGAAGCCCCGTATTCGGAAGTACGGGCTGTTGCGGAAGAGACGTTGACCGCGGACGATACGGCGGTAATGATAATCGCGCGCACGGCGGGCGAGGACTTCGATATATTCGACGTAGTGAAAGACAATCCCGTCGGCGGCGGCAGAAAGAATTATCTCGAGCTTACCGCCGAGGAAGCGGGCGTGCTCGAGGAATTGAATATTCTCAAAAGCAAGCAAAAGATCAAAAACATTGTGTTGCTTTTGAACACATCGAATCCCATGCAGTTCGCGAATATTACCAATGACAAATACGGTGTGGATGCGTGCGTATGGGTCGGTCAGGGCGGAACGATGAGTTTTGCTCAAATTTCCGACGTACTCGCCGGACACGACGAGTACGTCGTATCGGGGCGCGCCACAGACACGTTGGTATATAACAATCACTCCGCGCCTTCCGACGCGAATTTCGGCGACTATACGTGGACGGAATATTCCGACAAACTGCCCGATCTCGACAAAGAGTATGCGCAGTATTATCAAACTCATAATATGAAGTATCTCGTGTATCAAGAAGGCGTTTACGTCGGATACAGATACTATGAAACGCGCTACGAGGATACCGTTCTCGGCGTGGACGGCGCAACGAGCGTCAAAGGCTCGACGGACGGCACGGCATGGGATTATTCCAAGGAAGTTGCGTTCCCGTTCGGCTACGGTCTCTCGTACACTGCGTTCGAGCAGACGGAATTCGATGTCAAAGAGAACAAGAGCGGCTACGACGTGTCGCTCAAGTTACGCAATACGGGCGGATATGCCGGAAAAGACGTTATGCAGGTGTATATTCAGAGACCGTACACCGATTACGACAGACGGCACGGCATAGAAAAACCGGCGGTGGAACTTGTAGGTTTCGCCAAGACGGATAAGCTCGACGCGCAAACGGGAGAACAGACGTTGACCGTTTCGATAGACAGAGAGAATCTGCGCACATACGATGCGTACGGGCAAAAAACGTACATACTCGAAGCGGGCGATTACTATCTTGCCGTCGGTACGAACGCGCACGACGCGCTCAACAACATCCTTGCGGCTAAAGATCTCACGCCCGAGCAAAAGGCGAGAATGGACGCTTCGGGCGATGCCTCCAAGGCTTATAAAATAACTATCGACGCGAACGACTACGAAACGTTCGCTATCTCGACCGACACAAAAGAGAAAATAACCAACCGTTTCGACGATGCGGATCTCAATCTTTACGAGGGGACAAAGGACGATCAAACGGTAAAATATCTGTCGCGCAACGATTGGGAAGGAACATACCCGACGTCCGCGGTCAGCCTTAAATGCGTAAACGACGTGATGGTGCGAGATATGCAGTACGGTCACGAAGTCGCCGTGAAAGAGAACGACGCGCTTCCCGTTTACGGCAAAACGACTTCGCCGCTCGGCAAGCTCAATCTGTCGATGTTGCGCGAACTCGAATACGACGATCCGATGTGGAATTATCTGCTCGATCAACTGACGCTCGAGGAACAAAACTGGCTGTGTTCTTACGGACTCGGATTTATCGCTGCGGCATCGAGCGTAGGCGCGCCCGGCGGCAAAGCGTCCGACGGACCTGCGGGTATGCGTGCGTCGAAGTTTGCGTTCCCCGCGCCCGTAGTCATGGCTGCCACATGGAACAAGGAGCTTATGGAAAGAGTGGGCGACGCAATGGGACACGAAGCGTTGCACCGCAATTTCGTTGTCATGTACGCCCCCGGCGCGGATATACACAGATCCCCGTACGGCGGCAGAAACTGGGAGTACTACAGCGAGGACGGCGTTCTGTCGGGGCTTATGCTCGCCGCCGAGGTCAAAGGCGTTCAGGACGTCGGCATTATAGTCATGACCAAACATTTCGCGCTCAACGATCAAGAGCGCAACCGTTACGGCGTAGCCACGTTCTTCAACGAACAGAGCGCGCGCGAATTGTACCTGCGCGCATTCGAGCCGGCGGTGAGAAAGAGCCGCATGAACGGCGTAATGAGTTCGTTCAACCGCATAGGCTGCACTTGGGCGGGCGCGCACAAAGGTTTGCTTACCGACATACTGCGCAACGAGTGGAATTTTATCGGCATTGTCGAAACCGACGCGTGCACTGCGGGCAACACTCTTCACATGCTCGATAAGTATTCAAAAGCCGAAGGCATGGTTGCCGGTAACGACCTGTGGATGTTCAACGGCTCCGCAACGTTCTTTAACGACAGTAAGGACAACGCAACCGTTATGCTCGCGCTCCGCGAGGCGTGTCACAGAATACTGTATACGCAATTGCACAGCGCGGCAATGAACGGCGTGTCGATAAATACCAAGATCGTCAAGATCGTGCCGTGGTGGCAGGCGTTGCTCATATCCGCAAGCGTCATATCGGGCGTTTTGATGTTGGCGGGCGTGACGATGTGCGTTCTGTCGTTTGTGTTCGATACGGCGCGATACAAAGCTTACGCAGCGCGGCGCGCGGCGGCGCGAGCGGCAAGCGGCGCGCCCAAACTGAAACCGCTTTACAGAAATCTCATAATAGTCGGGGCGTGCGTACTCGGCGTTGCAATATTGCTCACGTCCATACTCGTGCCCGTACTCGGCGGAGATTCGGCAGGCGGTTTGAAACCGGAAGCGCACGTTTGCTCGAGCGTGTGCGAAAAGTGCGGTAAGTGCACGGATCTCGATTGCCAAGATCCCAAATGCGCCGATAAGTGCGGCGACAGCAAGCAAAAATTCGCGTTCGAGGCGGAAGACGCCGTTCGAGAAGGCAAGCTGCGCGCGCTGACGGTTATCGGCGTCGGCTCGGATCGTTACGCCGTTACGGGAATGAACGATAACAAGGGCGCATCCGTTACATTCGCAGTGGAATCGCCCGTAGATACTACGGCGTCGCTCGTGGTAACGGTGGCGGGCAGAGACAGAGCCACGAAGTTTACCGACCTTATCGGCGTTAAGGTCAACGACGGCGAATATCTCGTGCGTAATACCGTCGTGTCCGCGGTCAAGGCGGAAGATAAAGGCAGCGAAAGAGCTTATTCGAGTTATAACCTCGGCTGTATCGATCTGGCGTTCGGCACGAACATTATATCGTTCACCGTGCTCGGCGACGGCGCGGACAGCGCGTACGACTTCGACAGGATAGAGCTGCTTACCGACACGACGCTCGAGGCGGGGCATATGTGCACCACCAAGTGCCCGTCTTGCGGCAAGTGCTCCGACGAGGATTGCGCCGACGACGCATGCTCGAAAGAAAAATGTAAATGCTCTTTTGCGCTCGAAGCGGAAGATGCCGAATGCAGCGACGGCTACAACGTTAAGTTCGGTTGGTTGGAAGTGGAAACAAACGATCAGGGTCGTACGTATATAAAGAATCTCATCGGCAATCAAGGCGGAACGATCTCATACAGATTCAGAAACGACGGAGATCCCGAAAAAACTTACGACGCGGATCTGTACGCCACCGTATCTCGGCTTAAGGTAGATACGTTGTTCTCGGATTTGTTCGATATAACGGTAAACGGCAAGCTGTATACGGGCGACGCCGTAGTGCCGGCGTTTAAGGGCGTCGACGAATTCATGAACGACTTTACCGACGCATCGTTCGGCGAGATATTCTTGGGCCGTATTCAGCTCAGAGGCGGCGAAAACGTAGTATCGTTCGAGGTGCTCAGCGCGGACGACAGCGGCGCGTATAACTTCGACAAAATAACGATTCGCAACGCGACTCATATAGAAATGCACCGTTGCGAGCACGTTTGCGAAATATGCGGCGGCTGTACTACCGATTGCGAATACTATGATTGCAAAGAGTTCAGATGCGAGTGCGACGGGTTGTCGGGAGACGTTGCGACCATAATTGCCGCAAATAATCCGAATGTTACGTATGCCAACGGACCTAACCCCGGACAATGGGCGGGCGTAGACGTAGAGACCAACGACGGACGGACGTATATCAAAGGTTTCAATGACAACGTCGGTTCGTGGATAGAGTTTACGTATAATTCCGCAGGCGATCGCGAGGCGTTGATTTTCCTCACGATAAACAGGCGCAAGATGCTTACGGTATTCTCCGATTGGACCGATACGATAGTAACGTATGCGGACGGCACGTCGGTGAAACTTTCGTCCAAAGCTCGGCTCGAAGCTTATCTTTGGCAAAGCCCGACCGATAACGAGTGGAGCAGCAAAGCGTTCACGCGCGTATGTATCGGAAAAGTTCAATTAAAAGACGGCGTCAACAAGATCAAGTTCGTAAATAAAGATTACAACACAAGAACAGATATCGGCGGATATAACTACGAGAAGTTGGAACTCGAGTTTTTGGGCGAACCCTTGGAATACGCCATAACGACGAGGAGCGAAGGAAGCGGCAACGTGACCGCGAGCGCACGCGCTTCGACGGTCGGTAAGGAAATTACCGTTACGGCAACGCCCGCCGCAGGCTATAAGCTCAAAAGCCTGAAGGTCTACTGCCAAGATAAAGGCGAAAACATAACCATAGACATAACGGTAGCCAAAAAGTTCGCTATGCCCAAATCCGACGCGGAGATAGTTGCGGAGTTTATTACCGAAAGCGATTATGAAAAACTGCCCGATTACGCCGTGACGTTCGATAAGAACGGCGGGAACGGCGAGATCGACGGCGTAGGGAATAAGAAAGAATACGAAACGTTTAACCTTCCGAACGGCGACGGGCTTACCAAAAAAGGCGGTTACACATTCGTATGTTGGACGTATGAAGGCAAGGATTACGCTGCCGGCGCGGAGTTCGCCATGCCCGCAAAAGCCGTTACGTTCGTTGCGAAATGGGAAAAAGCTCCGCACGACTGTAACGACGTATGCGAGCATTGCGGCGGTTGCAAGACTGCGTGCGACGACGACTACTGCGCGTTTAAGTGCGAATGCGCCGACTTGTCGGAAGATCCGCCCGTTGTCATAGAAGCCGAGGATTCCAAGTATGCGGACGGTCCGGCGCCCGGGCAATGGGCGGGCGTTAAAGTCGAAAGTTTCGGCGACGTAACGTGCGTAGGCGGTTTCAACAATAACGTCGGATCGTATTTGGAGTTTGAATATAACTCCGATACCGATAGAGACGCTTTGGTCTTCATCACGGTAAGCAGACGCAGAATTGCGTCGGTATTCTCCGAATGGACGAAAACGTCGATCACTTATCCGGACGGAGCAACCGATATTCTTGCGAATAAAGTTACGCTCGAAGCTTACGAAAATCAGTGGTCTGCGGAAGCTTTCGTCCGCGTGTGCGTCGGTAAGGTAAGTCTCAAGACGGGCGTAAACAAGATCAGATTCACAAGTCTCGGTTATGACGAAAAATCGGATCTCGGCGGATACAATTACGACAAGCTCGAGTTGGAATTTTTCAAGGGCGCATCCGCCTAACTACAGTCTTTGGTAAAGCAAAAAATCAATAATCTTTAAGGAGAGAAAATCATGAAAAAAATCAACAAACTGTTTGCCGTTTTGGCGGCGACGCTTGCGGCGACGTTCCTGTTCGCGGCATGCAACGACAAGCCGGATGACGGCGGCAAAACCGAAGAGCCGGTCAAGTATACGGTAACGTATACCGCGGGCGAAGGCAGCGGCACGGTCCCGTCGGGCGGCAGTTATGTTGCGGGCGCTACGTTTGAATTGCCCGCGGCAAACGGTCTTTCCAAAGAAGGGTATGTATTCGATAAGTGGAGCGACGGCGAAAATACGTACGCAGTCGGAGCGACGTATACCATGCCCGCAAAGAACGTCACTTTCGCGGCGACGTGGAAAGACGACGGCAGCGGCGAAACGCCCACTCCGCCTACAAAATATACCGTTACGTTCAGCGGCGGAGAAGATGCGGAAGGAACTGCGCCTACGGGCGGATCGTACGAAGAGGGCGCAACGTTCGATATCCCTGCGGCAGACGGACTTGTTAAAGACGGTTTCGTGTTCGTATGCTGGACGTATAACGAAACGGATTACAATGTCGGCGACGTATTTACTATGCCTGCGGGCAATGTGGTTTTCACCGCAAAATGGGAAGCGGAGACAGAGAAAAAACCCGACTTCGTTTTCGAGTCGGAAAACGCAAAGCTCGCAGACGGAAATAAAGAAAACCGTCCCGGCTGGGCGAACGTCAAAACCGAAGAAGTAACGAGAGAAGGCGAGCAACCTTTTACCGTCGCTGCGGGATTCAGCGAAAACCCCGGCGCGACCATAACGTATTCTTTTGTGGTCGGAGGAGAAACGGGTATGACGTATACTGCCGAACTCGTATCGAGAAATTCGCGTTTGAAAAATGAGACAAAATTTACCGACGTGATGAGAGTAACGGTAAACGGCAGCGTTGTTAGCAGCGATGCGATAATAAAAGCGCCCGAATGGGGCAGCGCCAATGACTATTATTGGTATGAGGATAACGTACTCGGCAATATCGAGCTTAAAGGCGGTAGTATCAATACTATAGTGTTTGAAGTAATTATCGACGGCTCGGACACTTGCTGCAACTTCGATAAGATAACGCTGCGCGATCTCACGGTAGACGTATCCGAACTTAAAACGGCTGTGCTCGAGGCGGAAAACGCCGCGCTCCAAGACGGCAATAAAGAAAATCTCCAACCTTGGGAACATGTCAAAACCGAAGAAGTTCAAAAAGACGGAACGGTCACGCGAACGGTAGCCGCGGGATTCAGCGGAAACCCGGGCGCAACAATGACGTTTACGTTTAATGTCGGCGGAGAAGTAGGGAAAAAGTATTCCGCAGAGCTTATTTCGACTAATTCGCGTTTGAAAGTCGCCGCGAAATTTACCGAGGTTATGAGGATTACCGTGAACGGCAAGAAGATAAGCAGTAATGCTATAATACCGAAAAACGATTGGGGCAATCCTTATGACGACGAATGGTATTTGGATATTATCCTCGGCAGTATCGAATTGAACGGCGGCAGCGTAAATACGATTGTATTTACCGTCATTCCCGACGGAGACGATACTTGCTGCAATTTCGATAAGATAACGTTGCGCGATCTTGCCGTCGATGTGACTGCGGCATAGTAATCGATCTCAAAAAAATCCGTCCGCGCCTGATGGCGCGGGCGGATTTTTTGTCGACGGTTTTACGATTTGATTGTAACGCTTATTCCACCGTTACCGATTTTGCGAGGTTTCTCGGTTTGTCTATGTCGCACTTGCGGCAGTCCGCGACATAGTATGCAAACAATTGCAACGCGACAGCGGCGAGTATGGGCGCAATGTCGTCGTCGCATTCGGGCAGAATGATAACCTTGTCGGATGCAGAGCTTATCTTGGCGTTTTCGGGCGAGGCGACTGCTATGACCGTGCCTTTGCGCGACGATACAGATTTGATGTTGGATTCCATTTTGGGATAAAGCGCGCTTTGGGTCACGAGCGCGAGCGTTACGGTGCCTTCTTCGATAAGCGAGATCGTGCCGTGTTTCAGCTCGCCCGCGGCGTATGCCTCGGCGTGAATGTACGATATTTCTTTGAGCTTGAGCGCGCCCTCGAGCGATGCGGCATAGTCCGCGCCGCGGCCTATAAAGAACGCGCAATGGTTTTTGCTGTATTTTTTCGCGAGAGCGAGCATTTGCTCGATCTCGGCGGGCGCGAGCATTGCAGACACCTTGTCGGAAACGGACAAAAGCTCTTTTATCAGCGCGGAGTAACGCTCGTTTGTTATAGCGCCTTTTATCCGCGCCGCTTTCAGCCCTATGAGATATAGCGCGGCTATCTGAGTGGTGTAACCCTTTGTTGTTGCAACCGCGATTTCGGGACCGGCGTGCGTGTACAGCACTCCGTCCGCCTCGCGTGCTATCGCGCTTTCCACTACGTTGACTACGGCTATTGTCCGCGAACCGCGCTTTTTGGCGAGCCGCAATGCGGCGAGCGTGTCGGCGGTTTCTCCGCTTTGGCTTATGATCAAGGTAAGTCGGTTTGCGCCCGTGATAGGGTCGGAGTATATATACTCGCTCGCAAGTTCGCAGTTTACGCGGATGCGCGCGTGCTTTTCTATAAAATATTTGCCGACGATGCCCGCATGATACGCCGAGCCGCAGCCGATGATGTCTATTCCGTCGAGCGAGGCGATATATTCGGGCGTAAGCTCTATGCCGTCGAGATCGATCGAGCCGTCGCGCTTGATGCGCTGGCGTACGGTATCGGTAAGCGCGCGGGGCTGTTCGTGTATTTCCTTTATCATAAAGTGCGGATACCCGCCTTTTTCCGCTTGCTCGATGTTCCACTTGACGGTGTACGGCTCTTTTGTTATCGGCTTGCCGTCGGCGTCGTAAAACGCGACTTCGGCGGGCGATACCGCGGCTATCTCGCCGTCACCGAGCAACACGAATTCGTGCGTGTATTCGAGCGCGGCGGCTACGTCGCTTGCTATGAAGTTTTCGCCGTTTTTGCCGTTGATTCCGATCATGAGCGGATTATCCTTGCGGATCGCGTAAATCGTGTTCGGCGCGTCAGCGCATAAAATCCCGACGGCGTACGAACCTTTGAGTTCGCGTTCCGCTTTTACGAGCGTTGCGAGCATGTCGCCGTTATACAGCGTTTCTATGAGATGCACGATAACTTCGCTATCGGTCTCGCTCGAAAAAACGCAGCCCGAAGCGGCGAGCGTTTGCTTTAGCTCGAAAAAGTTCTCTATTATGCCGTTGTGTACGATTGCGAACCGCCCGTCGTTTGATGCGTGCGGGTGCGCGTTCGCGTCGCTCGGCGCCCCGTGCGTCGCCCAACGCGTGTGTCCTATTCCGACAGTACCGCGCAACGCGTTGCCGAAATCGGTTTTTTTATCGAGTACGGCAACTTTGCCCTCGGCTTTTACGACGGTTATTTTTCCGCGTTCGAGTACGGCGATACCGCTGCTGTCATAACCGCGGTAGTCGAGACGCTTCAGTCCGTTCAAAAGTTTGGGCGCGGCTTGCGCGCCGCCGGTGTATCCTATGATACCGCACATATTTACTCCTCGTTGTGTGACGTATCGTCGTCGGCAACATTTTTATTTATATTATTTATGTTGCTTCGGGACGTTTTGTCCGTTTGTATTTCTTTTTCGTTTGTTTCGGTCGTTGTTTGCGCGTCGACGCTTGCGTCTTTAGGCTTGTATATTATAAGCTTTACTACGAGCGCGATAACCACAACTACGGCTATTATAAAGAACGCGAGCGTTATCCATTCCACGTACGGCTCGAACAGCCGGCTTATGAGCGTTATTATTCCGCATGCGGCGGCGTTGCCGAGCGTGACTCCGATCAAAGCTTTTACGAACCCGACCTTGACGATCGACGCGACCGCGCTGCCCGTCCATACGCCGGTAAGGGGTAGAGGTATAGCGACGAACAGCGCCGTGCCGCCCATTCTTTTGAGATCGGACTTTGTGAGTATTTTTTTCTTTTTCTTTTTTGTGTCGGACACGTTCGATGTTTCCGAACTTTTCGCGTCGTCGGGGTTTGGCTCGTCCGCGAGCGAACGCGATTTTTTGTAAAATTTATCGTAGAGGAATTTGCCGAGTTTGGAAAACGCTTTGGTTTTGGACAGCGCGTTTATTGTGGGAATGAGCACGAGCAAAAGTATCGGGATTATTGCGGTAGAGCCGAAAAACGCCCAGCCGAACGATTCCCAAGACGTAAGCCCCATGCTCATGCCGAACGGTATGGCAAACCGCGCCTCGGCGATCGGGATCATTGACAAGAGGAATACCGACAGCGGCGCGCCTACGGAGTTTGCCATTGCTTGTGCTATGTGTTGTACGAATTCGGTCATGCGGGTATCAACCTCAATTACTTTTATATTATAGCCGATTTCGTTATTATATGTCAACAGATTACGCGAAATGTATTGACTTATTCCGCATAATACGCTATAATCAGTAAAAGAACCGCATTATGAATAAGATCGACGAACGGAGTTTGCGTCGTTTGATCATCGGTTTGCGAACATACTAAATATTTCGGTCATATCTTATATACGTTATAAATTGCTTCGGAGGGTTGCAAAGAATGGGAAAATATTTCGGAACCGACGGGATAAGGGGAAAGTACGGCGATAATCTCGACGCCGATCTCGCGTATAAAGTCGGGTTGGCTATCGTGGCGTATTTCGGCAAAGGCGCGGTGGTAGTCGGACGCGATACCAGAGTTTCGGGTCCCGAGATACAAGCTTCGCTCGTCGAGGGACTTAAACGCGGCGGCGCGGACGTTTTGCTCGTCGGAATTTTGCCCACGCCCGCAATTGCGCGCGCCGCGATAACGCACAAGGCGCTTTGCGGTATAGTTATTTCGGCGTCGCATAATCCGCCAGAGTATAACGGAATAAAGATTTTCGACGGGAACGGCGTAAAACTCAGCGAGGAGCAGGAAGGCAGCGTCGAGTATTATATAGACAATCCGACGGAAATGCGCGCCGTAGGTTCGGTGTGCGAAATACGCGACGCGCAGCGGCAGTATATAGATTACTTGGTCGAAACCGTCGATTGCGATATGACGGGCGCAAAGGTGTGGCTCGATTGCGGATACGGCGCGGCGTCCACTGTCGCGAAGGAAGCGTTCGAGCGATTGGGCGCGGACGTTCAAATAGAAAACTTCAAGCTCCGCGGCGAAAAAATAAACTGCGGTTGCGGCGCGTTGCATCCCGATTACGTTCTGCATTCTATGGTCGATACCGATTATAAACTCGGGTTTGCATACGACGGCGACGCCGACAGGCTCGCTTTCGTTTTCGACGGACGCATAATGGACGGCGATTCCGTTTTGTACAATATCGGCAGAGAAATGAAGTTGAAAGACGACGTGGTAGTAGGAACTATCCTTACGAATACCGCGCTCGAGCGCAGGCTCGAAAAGGACGGGCGCAGACTCGTCCGCACGCCCGTGGGCGATAAGTACATCTGCGATCTTATGTTCAAAAAGGGTTACAACCTCGGCGGCGAGCAGAGCGGGCATTATATAGTATACCCTCAAGCCACCACGGGCGACGGGATCATGTCGAGTATGTTTTTGACGAAAACGCTTTTCAAAAAAGGCAAGCTCGGCGAGTTTACCGAACTCAATCTTTTCCCGCAAAAAGCCATAGCCGAGTACGCCGACAGCTCGATCATGTACGATAAAGAGATGATCGGGCTTATAGAAGACTACACGTCGCGGCTTTCGGGAATAGGCAGGCTCATTGTGCGCATGTCGGGTACCGAACCCAAAGTGCGCGTAATGTGCGAGTGCGAGGACGCGCGCAAAATAGACGAGGTGCTGTCCGTATTCAAGCGTTATATCAACAACCGTAAAGCGAACTGAATCAATCGGTCGCAAAGGCAAATACAGAACGGCAAAGAAATCAAAGAATCAAGCTGCCGTAAAAGCAAACGGAGAATAGCAAAGAAATCAAAGAATCAAGCTTTGCTTGTTGACAAAATCGATAAACAATGGTATCATACATAAGACAACAGCACAATGAGGCATGATGAAAAACAAGAAAAACAAGTCGGACAATCCGAAAAATAAAGGTAAGCGCGCGAAAAACAAGTTTACTGCGCTGTTTTCTCCGCGGTATCGCTATGTTATATTGACGTTGATACTCGATATTGCGTTGGTGTTCGGCTCGTTTTGGCTTGCGCACTTTTCTATATATTACTCCGATTCGGTAGCCAATCCGTCCAACTATAAGCAGTTTTTCGTTCCGCTGATGCTCGTGTCGGTCACTGTGCCGATCTGTATGCTTGCGCTGTTCGATTGCTATAACGTCGTGTGGAAGTATGCGGGACGAGTCGAGTTTTTGAAGTTCGCGCTGTCATACGTGGTTTCATTCATAGTCCTGCTCATAATCAAAGCTATAGTGGACGTGGCGTTCAAAGTGGATTTTTGGGTCACGCAAATCCTGCTGTTCTTGGTTTTCTCTCTGTTATCCACGGGCATTATAAGATTTTTCAATATAATACTGAGATATATCAAACACGTAAAACAGAGCCGCGACGTTAGCAAGGACAGCCACCCGAAACGCACGATAATCGTGGGCGCGGGCAACGTCGGCTCGGTACTGTTGAACAGATTTTTGAATAACGCCAACGAAGGTTATTTGCCCGTCGCGCTCATTGACGATGACGAGGAAAAACAGGGCGCGACCATAGGCGGCGTGCTCGTTGCGGGCGGCATGAACACCATATCCTCTATAGTCGAGGAATACAAACCGGATATTTTCATAATAGCCATATCGTATTTGACCAAGTCGCAGCTCAAAGCGATTTATGAGCGTCTCGCGAAATTCAAAGTCGAGATAAAAATGATCCCGCCGATAGGCGACGTAGAACATATAATTTCGGGTTCGGCGCTCGAACTGCACGATATTAAGATCGAGTCGTTGCTCGGCAGAGACGAATTCAAAGTGCGTCAAGACCTCGTCGACCTTTCGGTTAAAGACAAGGTCGTAATGGTCACGGGCGGCGCGGGTTCGATAGGTTCGGAGTTATGCCGTCAGGCGCTCAATTTCGGTTGCAAACATCTCGTTATTTTCGATCAACACGAAAACGGCATGTTCGCGATAGATCAGGAGTTTTCCAAAAAATACGATACGTCGCGCTATTCGCTCGTAGTCGGTACGGTGCGCGAGGCGGACAAGCTCGAAACCGTTTTGGAAAAATACAAGCCCGAAGCAGTGTTCCACGCCGCGGCGTACAAGCACGTTCCGATGATGGAGATCGCGCCTACGGAAGCTATAAAGAACAACGTGTTCGGCACGAAAAACGTTATAGAAAAGTGCCAGAAAGCAGGCGTAAAGCGGTTTGTGCTCATATCGACCGATAAGGCGGTCAACCCCGCTAACGTGATGGGCGCGAGCAAGCGTCTTGCGGAAATGCTCGTGCAAACGCGCGCGGGCGATTCGGATATGCAAATGGCTGCGGTTCGGTTCGGCAACGTGTTGGGCTCGTCGGGTTCGGTAATACCCACTTTCCTCGCACAGATCAAAGCCGGCGGACCGGTGACGGTGACCGACAGAAATATCAAGCGTTATTTTATGACTATACCCGAGGCTGTGCGGCTCGTTTTGCAAACGGGCGCGCTTGCGTCGAGCGGCGAGGTTTTCGTTTTGGACATGGGCGAACCCGTGTATATTTACGACCTTGCATGCAGTCTGATACGCTTGAACAATATGATCCCGAACGAGGATATACAGGTAGTGATCTCCGGTCTGCGTCCCGGCGAAAAGCTGTTTGAAGAACTGCGTTACGATAAAGAGCAGGCTGACGTGACCACTCACGAGGGAATATTCGTTACCAAGCTCGAAAAGATCGACCGTAAAAAGTTCGACAAAGCGCTCGGCGAATTGCAGCGTCTCGCTCTTGCCGAGGACGAGGCGGGGATAGAAAAGAAAGTGTTTAGCATAGTTCCGTCGGAAGCGCGCGAACAGGCGTTGCGCGAGCGCGAGGCGAGCATAAAAGCCGCGACGGCGGAAGCGCAAATGAACGACGCCGCCGTCGAAACCGACGGCGCGGGCGCGGTAAGCGCATAAAGCGCGTTCGGCCCGAATATAATTCGCTTAAGGAGCAACAGTTATGGTTTGGTGGCAAGCGCTCGTACTCGGGCTGATTCAGGGTTTTACGGAGTTTTTGCCCGTGTCGTCAAGCGGACACTTGATTTTGGTGCGCGAACTTATGGGGCTTAACCTCGTAAGTTCCACTCAGGAGAATTTTTTATTTGATATTATGGTGCACGTCGGCACTCTCGTAGCCGTCGTGCTCGTGCTGTATAAAGATATAGGCGGATTGTTCAAAAAACCGTTCAAGCGCATGGGAATGCTGATAGTAGCTACTATACCCGCCGTTATCGTCGGCTTTTTGTGCAAGGATTATATAAACGAATACTTTAACAACGCTACGTATCTGTGCTTTTTCTTTTTATTCACCGCCGTTATAATGCTCGTGAGCGAGATAATTGCCAAAAAGAACAAAAACCCCAAAGACCTCGGTTGGGGCGGCGCGATCGCAATGGGCGTAATGCAGGGCGTGGGCGTATTTCCCGGGGTCTCGCGTTCCGGTTCGTCGATTTTCGGCGGCACCGTAGCAGGCTCTAAAGGCAAGCAGGTAGCGACGTTTTCGTTCTTGATGAGCATACCCGTTATACTCGGCTCTCTGCTTCTCACCGTTATAGACGTGGCAAAGTCGGGCGCGCTCGGCTCGATCGATTGGTTCAATATAGCCGTAGGCTCGATCGCGGCTTTCGCGTCGGGATATTTTTCGGTAAAAGTAATGCTCGGACTGATAGCAAAAGCCAATTTCAAATGGTTTTCGCTGTATTTGCTTGCAGTCTCGATATTCTCGTTTGCGTATTACTTTATACCGTCGGTAAGATAAGACGACGTGATTTAATAATGTTCGCTTTATAAAAAATACAAGTAACGGAAAGATATGCGCCGTCATATACATTGTGTATGATAGGCGTATTTTTCGGTGGAAGGTCGTGCGAACACGACATAAGCATAATTACCGGACTTCAGGCGATGTCCGCTTGCTCGCAAAAATGCGTGCCCGTATATGTGGACGGTGAAGGACGGTTCTGGACGGGCAGCGGATTCGACAGCGTGTCCGCCGTCAAGAATTTCCGTTTCAAGGGCAAGCTCGTTCACTTGCGCCCAAGCTCGCGGTATTTGTTTTGCAATAACCGCAAGCTGTGCAAGATAGACGCCGCATTGCTTTGTATGCACGGCATGCTCGGCGAGGACGGAAGCTTGCAAGGTCTGTTGGAGATGTGCGGCATACCGTATACGGGCAGTAACGTTTCCGGCTCGGCTGTCGGTATGAATAAACTGCTGTCTAAAACGGTTTTCGAGCGAGCGGGAATGAACGTTCTGCCGTACGTCGCGTTGCGGCGCACGGAATACCAAGCCGATGCGGCGACTGCGCTGACGGAATTCAAAGATAAAATAGGCTTTCCCGCTATAGTCAAACCTTGCAATCTCGGCAGCTCGATCGGCATATCCGTCGCGAGCAATATGACCGAGCTGTACAAGTCGATACGCGTCGCTTTCGAGTGGGACGACACGATCATAATCGAGCGCGCGCTCGAGGATTTCAAGGAAGTCAACTGCGCCGTGCTCGGCGATAGCTGCGATGCGGGTTCGGTCGTCACGTCGGATACCGAACAGCCCGTAGGGTGGAAAAACTTTCTGACGTTTTCCGATAAATACTCGGGCAGCGTAAAGACGCAGCGGCACAAGATTCCCGCCGAGATCGGCGAGGACAACAACGAGCGTGTCAAAGAGCTTGCCGCGCGCGCGTTTTGCGCGGTCGGATGTTCGGGCGTCGCGCGAGTGGACTTTTTGGTGAAAGACGACGAAATATACGTAAACGAGATAAACACTATTCCCGGTTCGCTCTCGTGCGCGCTGTTCAAAAGCGGCATGCGCTTTTCCGAGCTTATCGACAAGCTCCTCGATATTGCCGTCAAAAAGCAAGAGCGCGTGGAGTCGCTCAAGCGCGTGTATACTCCGCTCGAACCGATAATAGGCAAGTAAAATCTATCGTTAAAATATTTGCATATCGCGCGGAATGGGTGTATAATGTGAGTACTACGGGAGATAACCATGCCGCCGAAACTTTACGGAACCGAACATATTGTTTATATAGTGTGCGCGATAGCGCTCACTGTCGCCGTCGCGCTTTCGGTGCGGTTCGTTTGCAAGTCGGAAAAGCAGAGGGCCGTCGCGCTGAAGGCGATCGCGGGCGTGCTGCTCGTTTTGATAGCCGCTAACAGAATATCGCTTGCGGTATGGAAAAAGAGCGAACTCGAACTGTTGCCCAATTCGTATTGCGGAATGTCGAGTTTGCTTCTTGCGCTCGTCGTATTGACGAGGAAACCCCATAGCAAAGCGTACGATTTTTTGTTCTATGTCGAGCTTGTCGGCGGCGTTGCTACCGTATTTTATCCGAACTTTTTGGCGCAGCACGTATCGTTTTGGTTTATGCCGACGATAACGGGACTGTTGCATCATACAGTGGGAATGATATTGTGTATAACGCTCGCGCAGTGCGGTTGGTTCCGTCCGTCTCTCGAACGCTGGAAAATGTTCCCGATCGGTCTGAGCTGTTATACGGTTTACGGCTTGTTTTTGCTCGACGTGCTCGGCATACCGAATACTATGCAGATAGACGCGCCTATAATATCCGGTACGCCGCTATATTGGTGGTTCGTGCTCACGGTCGGTTCGGCTGCGCTGTTCGTGTTCTTGCTGCTTTGGGAGATCGTAGGCAATAAGCTTAAAAAGCGCGCGCCTCGAAAAATCGAACGGCTGAAAGCGCCGTAAATATTGCGAATAAACATAAATTATCGTTTCTTCTCATATCTATATCAACGAAGGAGCGATTTTTTTATGAACAAAAAACCGATAGCAATCATATCGGCGACAGTGATCGCCGCCGTCGCCGCATTCGGTTCTGCGGCGTGTTCCGCGAAGCCGAAAGAAGAGCTTACCGTTTACGGTATCGAAGCCGCGCTGTCTTCCGATTATACGTTGACTGCGTCCGTCACGTGCGACTACGTAAACAACACAGAAGTGCCGCAAGACGAGTTGTGGTTTCATTTGTACCCGAACGCGTTTCGCGAAGGCGCAAAGTTTTCGCCCGTGCCGAGCGATCGCATAACCGCGGCATATCCCGACGGCAGATCGTACAGCACGCTCGATATTACGAGCGTAAGCGTAAACGGAACGGATGTGGATATTTCCGTTACCGGCTCGGACGAGAACATTTTGGCGGTCGATCTCGGCGGAAAACTCGAGCCGCTCGATCGCACGGTAGTCAAGATAGATTACAGCGTAAAAATCCCGAAGGTGAGACACCGTTTCGGCTACAACGATAACAGCGTAAACCTCGCAAACTTTTATCCGATCGCATGCGTGTACCGCGACGGCGCGTTTGTAGCCGATCCGTATTATTCCACGGGCGATCCGTTCTTTTCCGAAGTCGCCGATTATAACGTTAAACTGACCGCGCCCAAGGAATTAACGGGCGCATTCACGGGCAGCGTTAAATCGACGGAAACTAACGAGGAAACGGTCACTTATTCCGTAGAAGCCAAAAGCGTGCGCGATTTTGCGGCGGTTCTCGGCAAGTACGAAAAAATGAGCGGCAGAGCGGGCGACGTTGTGGTGAACTATTATTACCACCACGATTCGCAGCCCGAGCGCGCGCTCAATACCGCCATACTCGCGGTAAAGACGTTCGGCGGATTGTTCGGAACGTACGCATACCCCGAATATAACGTGGTACAGACGGCGTTCTTGCAAGGCGGCATGGAATATCCCGCGCTGTCCATGATCTCTGACGCATACAGCGGCGACGCATACGACGACGTTATAGTTCACGAAACGGCGCATCAATGGTGGTACTCCGCCGTCGGCAACGATCAGGTGAAGTAGATCGGA
>CAJUNM010000004.1:45606-55859 GCA_910587805.1 uncultured Christensenellaceae bacterium
TGGACGAATTTGCAGCCCTTATGGATGCCTGTGAACAAATCCGAAAGGAGAGCCGTCGGCAACGATCAGGTGAAGTACCCGTGGTTGGACGAGGGGTTGGCTGAGTATACGACAATGATGTTTTACGAGAACAACGCAAACGCGGGTTACAAATATACGTTCAACGGCAAGCGCGCCGACGCGCTGTCCGCATATACGCTGTTCTGCGAAACGTTCAAATCGAGCGGCGACGACGATACGTCTATGACGCGAGCGTCGTACGAATACGGCAGCGAACTCGAGTATTCGTATATGTCGTACGTAAAAGGCGCGCTCATGCTCGACGACGTACGCAACTCGATAGGCAGCGAAGCGTTCCTTAACGGATTGAAAAAGTATTATTCCGATAATATGCACGGCGTTGCCGAGCCGCAAGACTTGATCGGCGCAATGGAAAAATCGAGCCGTCGCGAGCTTGCCGCATTGTTCGATTGCTGGTTGGACGGAAACGTCAAGCTGTACGCATAGCGTATCGCGGTGCGACGGTCTCGCTCGCGAACTATACCGACCGCGCGATGCGGTAACAAACGAAATTGTGCATAAATCGGGCGATTCGGACGGTTATGCACATAGTTATGCACATTTCGGGCGAGTGAGCAAGAGTTAAACACTTTATGTAAAAAACGGAGTATATATGGCAGCTATAATAACCATAAAGCGCAAAACGGTGATAGTATTTTTGTCGATAGTACTTGCCGCGGTGACGGTAGGAGCCGCCGCGGCTACTATCGTTGTGTCGGTACGGGCGGACAACGGTATTACGATAGTGCTCGACGCGGGGCACGGCGGTGCGGACGGCGGCGTGCTCGGATCGACTACGGGCACAAAGGAAAGCGACGTAAATCTTTCGATCACGAAGTATTTGAAAAAATATCTCGAGGGCGAGGGTTATAACGTGGTGCTGACGCGTTCGGACGGCGGCGCAGTCGGCAAGGGCGTTAAATACAACAAAAAAGAGGATATGCGCGCCAGACGCGAAATAGTGGAAAGCGCGGCGCCGTCGCTCGTAATAAGCATACATTGCAATGCGTATCCCGTGGCAAGCGTAAACGGCGCGCAGGTGTTCTATGCGTCCGGTTCTACGCAAGGACGGGAAGTAGCGAATACCGTACAAGGCTATTTCAACGACGCGCTCAACGCCAAGCCGCGCTCGGCTGCGGTCGGGGACTACTACATACTCAATTGCAGCGAGTATACTTCCGTTTTGTGCGAGTGCGGATTTTTGTCCAACCCCGCGGAAGAGAACAAGCTTATAACCGCAGACTATCAGGAAAAGGTTGCGTATACCATATTTACCGCGGTCAAATCGATATTTCAAGAACAAAGCGCAAGCGCCTAACGGATCACTTGTAAACAGTTGCGTAAAAAATGCGGGTGTGCTATAATGAATTCGTAAAACGATTGTTTTACTAAAAATGTTTTCGGAGTATTATTATGTTTATTTCGACTTTGTCTCCCGGCGCTTGGGCGGGAATCGGTATAGCGATTGCCGTAGTAGCGCTTGCGTTGATCTTCGCAGTATGGTGGATCGCCACGCGCAATAAGTTCGTATTGTTCAAAAACGACGTCGACGAATCGTATTCGGCGATGGACGTACACATGAAAAAGCGTTACGATCTTATCCCTAACCTTGTGGAAACGTGCAAGGGCTATAGCAAGTTCGAGTCGGACACGCTCATAAAAGTAACCGAGGCTCGTCGGCTCGCTATCGCGGCATCGCCCGAAGATAAACCTCAAGCGGAAGCCGCGCTCGGCGCGTCGCTGCGCACGCTGTTAAACGCGGTCAACGAGAACTATCCCGATCTTAAAGCTAACGGACAGTTCAACAATCTTTCGGCGCAGCTCGAACAGCTCGAGCACGAGATCGCCAACAGTCGCAAGTATTATAATGCAAAAATCAAGATTTACAACGTAAAGCTCGAGCAATTCCCTACAAACATCGTTGCAAAAAGCATGCATTTGAAGAAACGCGCTTTCTTCGAGATAGAGAATGCCGCCGAGCGAGCAACTCCGCAGGTGAGCTTCGACTGATATGACCAAAAGCAAAAAAAACACCGTCATGTTCGCCGTTATGGCGGCATTGGCGGTAATATTTTTTTTGACGGTGACGATAACGTCGTTTGTGCTCGGCAAGTCGGGAAATAATAAAGTAGACAAAGGCTTGCGCTATAATTATATGCATATAGCTGCCGAATGGCGCGACGACCGCACGTGCGTGATCGAAAACGAGTTCGAGGCGCAATTTATGGAAAACCCGACCGAGCAAGCGCCCAATCACGGCGTTTTCGTCGATATACCCGTAAATGCCGGACAGCGTATCTCCGACGTGCGCGTAACGAATATCACGCCGCGCGTAGATTACGAATTCGAGTTTATGCAAGCGTTTAATATTTTGCGCATACGCGTCGGCGACGCTGACAGGAGCTTTTTCAAAGACGATACGCTCGGATTGACCGTGTCGTACGTTTACGAAATGCCGTCGCACAAGAGCGGCAACGACGTGCTTGCGCTCATGGCGCTCGGCGCGGGTTATACGAGCGAAATACTCGACGCGCGAGTGACGGTGAAATATCCCGTCGCACCGCTCGAGGCTACCGACGATTTCGGTATATATATAGGCGAAAACTTTGTTTCGCCGACCGATAACAGAGTGGTATGGTCGGATGACGGCAGGATAGTGACCGTTAACGCCGGCGCGCTTGCCGCTTATACGGGCGTAGAACTCGCATATCAAATGCCTAAAGGCACGATAGGCGCGCCCGCCGTCGGCATACCGCAAATTATTATTATAGTTTTAGGCGCGCTGTTGTTTGTCGGCGCGATACTGATCAAAATTTTTGTGATGAAAAACAAACCCGTTACCCCCGTCGTGGATTTTTATCCGCCGCGCATAGACGCGGGCAACGGAAAGATGCGGCATATGCTGCCCGTGCAAATGGGTAAGATCATAGACGGCAGTTGCTCGAGCGAGGACGTTACGTCGCTCGTGTTCTATTGGGCGAGCAAAGGTTATATACGCATCGACGAGCGTAAAGACGATACGTATCTTATCAAACTTCGTTCCGTGCACGCCGTGCGCGGTTATGAAAAAGCCATGTTCCAAAAAATATTCGAAAAAGCCGAGGAGAACGATGACGGCAATCCGGAAGTGTCGTTGTCGGAACTTTCGGGCAAACTGTATACGAGTATAAGCGCAACCAAAACAGCGGTTAACAAAGAATACAAAAACAAGTTCTATACCAAAAGTTCTGTTATAGGCGTTGCGGTTATGGTCTTGTGCGCGCTTTATTCGGTAATGACGGGCTTGCTGTTGACGTGGACTATTGCGCCGATGTTCTTTAACATCGCGGCGATAGCTACCGTTATACCTGTTGCGGTGGCGTATGCGCTCGGTTCCGTTATAGCCAACTATTACTATAAGCTGTCCGAGAAAAAACGCGCGGGAGCGATCTTCGGTTATACCGTGCTCATCGCGTTCCTGACTTTCGGCGTATCAATGCTGATCCCTATGTGCGTGATGGGCTGGGCGGTGCGCATACCGTTTATCATCGCGGTAGGCGGACTTTCGGGCGTTGCGCCGTTCTTGATCAAGCGCACGGATTGGTACAGCGAACAGCTCAACTCCATTCTCGGTTTTCGCAACTTTCTGCGCGACGCGCGCAAGGACGAACTCGAAACGCTCCTCAAAGACGATCCGCAGTATTATTACGATATTTTGCCCTACGCGAACGTTTTGGGCGTGTCGAAGATATGGTCGGATAAGTTCAAGGATATGACCGTAGAGCCGCCCGAGTATATCAGATCGTACCGCTCGTTCACATTCTTCGATTTTTATATTTTTCATAGGATCACGAGCACGGTCGGACGCGGGCTTTCCTACGTTCCGCCCAAAGTCAGTTCAGGCAGTTTTTCGAGCGGCGGCAGTTTCGGCGGAGGCGGCGGAGGGTTCTCCGGCGGAAGCTTCGGCGGCGGAGGCGGCGGCAGATGGTAAAAAAGCAACGCGTCGGCGTGATCGGACTCGGGCTGATAGGCGGTTCTATCGCGCTTGCGCTCAAAGACGAATACGAAGTTTGCGGTTACGACGTCGACGCGCGCACTCGCGAGTATGCGGCGGAGCATGTTTGCAAACCGTGCGAAATTTCCGAAATGCGCGATTGCGTTGCGGTGTTCGTATGCGTTCCGCTGTGGTGTATGAGCGAATCGCTCAAAACGGTTTCGGAGCTTTTGCCGAACGTGTTATTGACCGACGTCGGCTCGGTAAAGACGCCGTTTGCGGGTATTTGCAAGCGGTACGTCGGCGGACATCCGATGGCGGGCGTGGAACGCGGCGGTATACGATCCGCCAAGCGCAATCTTTTTAAGGACGCATATTGGGTGATCACGGACGGCGGCGCGGACGGCGCAACGGTCGAGGATATAGTATCGCATACGGGCGCTACAGTGGTCCGAATGACCGCAAAAGAGCACGATATAGCGGTGGCGCGTTATTCGCACGTTCCGCATGCTGCGGCTTACGCGCTGGTAAACGCAAGTTCTGATACCGCGCCCATTGCGGGCAGCGGATTTTTGGACACGACGCGCATTGCGCAAAGCGACGAAAAATTTTGGACGGAAGTATTTGCGCTCAACGGCGATAACGTGGCGCGAGAGCTTGACGCATTGATATGCGAGCTTGAAAACATAAAGGGCATGGTCAAACGTCGCGAGTATCCCGCGCTGAGCGAATACTTGCGCGGCGCGCGGCAAAAACGCGAGGCGCTCAACCGCGTCGATATGGGCGGCGAGGCGTTATACGTCGATCTTATAGACCGCGTCGGCGAGTTCGAGCGGGTAACGGGTATAATATCAAAAGCGAAGATAAATATGATAAACATAGCGCTCGTACCGAGCAGAGAGGGCGCGCTCGGCGCGCTGCGGCTCGAGTTTTCGACGCAAGCGGATAAAGCGGCTGCGGAGCGCGTTCTGAAAGAGCGCGGGTATGCGGCGAAGTGAGCGGCGAATAAGTACGCCGCGCAGGCACAAAGGAGACACTATGATACGTTACGTCACAGCCGGAGAATCGCACGGAAAAATGCTCGTCGGAATATTGGAAAATATTCCGTCGGGGCTTGGTATCGACTGCGAGTTTGTAAACGCCGAACTGAAACGGCGCACGCTCGGCTACGGCAGAGGCGGACGCATGCTTATAGAGAGCGATAAAGCCGAGTTCGTTACGGGCGTGCGTGCGGGCTTAACGTTAGGTTCGCCGTTGACCGCAGTGATAGAAAATAAGGACTTTGTCAATTGGCGCGACGTAATGGGCGCGCAAGCGACTGAAACGGGCGAACGCACGCTTACCGCCGTGCGTCCCGGGCATGCCGATCTGTCCGGTTCTGTCAAGTACGGATTTACCGATGCGCGAAACGTGCTCGAGCGCGCGTCGGCGCGCGAAACGGCTATGAAAGTTGCGCTCGGCGCGGTTTGCAAGCTGTATCTCAAACGCCTCGGAATAACTGTTTCGAGCCGTACCGCGATGATAGGCGGAGTTTGGGCAAAACCTGTCGATTGCGACGACGATAACTCTGTTGCCGACGCCGATCCCGTGCGTTGCCTCGATAAGACGGCGAGCGAAAAAATGACTGAAAGAATCGAGCTTGCCAAAAAGAACGGCGACACGCTCGGCGGCGTGAGCGAAATTATTATAACGGGCTGTAAATCGGGGATAGGAAGCTATGTAAGCGCCGAGCGTAAGCTCGACGGCGCGCTTATGCGCGAGATAGGCGCGGTGCAGTCGGTCAAGTGCGTGGAGATAGGCGACGGTATAGCGCAAAGCGGCGAGTTCGGAAGTTCCGCGCATGACGGGATATATGCGAACTCGAGCGGGATTTACAGAAAAACCAACCGTGCGGGCGGTATCGAAGGCGGAATGACAAACGGCGAGCGGATAATTATACGCGCGTATTTCAAGCCGATACCGACGCTCATGCGCGGACTCGATACTGTGGATATAGCGACGGGAAAAGCATGCCGCGCGGCTGCGGAACGCAGCGACGTGTGCATAGTGCCCGCGGGCGGAGTCGTATGCGAGAGCGCGGCTGCGCTTGCGCTGTGCATGAGTTTGTCGGACATGCTCGGCGGCGATACCATGGACGAAGTAGTCGCTCGGTATGCGGCGAAAAGGAGCGTTTATGGCGAATAATATCACGGGACGCGATCTTACGGTCGAGATAGAAAAAGCGATCTCGGAGTGCGGTTTGATCGTGACCGATACCAACGTAAAACGATTGTATCCCGAGCTTTTGAAAAACGCTTTTGCAGTTTCCGCGGGCGAGCGAAACAAAAATCAAAACACTCTGTTCGATATTTTGCGCGCCATGCACGAAACGGGATTGAATCGGACAAGCCGTATAGCCGCTGTGGGCGGCGGAGTCGTCGGCGACGTTACGGGGCTTGCCGCCGCGCTGTATATGCGCGGGATCGATTGGGTGAGCGTTCCGACTACATTGCTCGCTATGGTCGATTCGGGTATCGGCGGTAAAACGGCTGTCGATTTTTGCGGCGTTAAAAATCTCGTCGGTGCGTTCCATACGCCCGTAAAGACTGTTGCGAGCGCGCATTTTCTCGACACGTTGCCGCGGCGCGAATGGCTTTGCGGAATAGGCGAAACGGTAAAAACGTGCTTGCTCGATAGAGAAGGATATAGGCTTTTGCAAAAATACGATTTTTCGCGCGATAACGAAAAATTCGATGCCTATGAGCTTATTTGCGAGTGTGTGCGCATAAAAAGCCGAGTAGTGGAACTCGACCCGACGGAGAAAGGCTTGCGCAAGATACTCAATGTCGGACATACCGTAGGGCATGCGCTCGAGAGCGCAGACAGTTACGAATTGAGCCACGGCGAATACGTTGCTGCGGGTATGCTTGTAGAAGCGGAAATGTGCAAGGATCGTATAGACGAAGGGTTCTTTGCGGAACTGCGCACGATGTTGCGAAAAATAGCGGTCGTACCGAATTATTCCGGCAAAACCGTTGCGGAGCACGCGATGTCCGACAAAAAGAATGCGGACGGTCTCATTTCGATAATGACAGTGACTTCGCCGAGCGAAACGGCTGAAGTCAAACTATCGTTCGACGAATTCGTAAAGCGGTACGACGCCGCGGCGGAGGCGTTGAAATGAGCGTGCGCACCGTAAAAAAAATAAAGTCATACGACCGAGTGATCGACTGCATGCCGGATAAGAGCATATCCATTCGCGCGGTTTTGTTCAATGCGATAGCGGACGGCACGGCGGTAATAGAAAATCTATTGCAGAGCGACGACGTTAAGTCTGCGCTCGGGTGCGCCGAAAGTCTCGGCGCGCACGTGGAGTTTATCGGCGGCAAAGTTATTATAACGGGCGCAAGACCTGCGGGTTCGCGGCTCGATTGCGGCAATTCCGGCACGACCGCGCGGCTGTTGACGGGGTTGTTGGCGGGGTATGACGGAACGTTCCGCATAAGCGGCGACGACTCGTTGCGCTCGCGCCCTATGCGACGGGTGATCGATCCGATCGTGTCTATGGGCGGAAAAATAGTTTGCGACGTTGCGGACGGGCGTTTGCCGTTGTCCGTTATCGGTGCGCCCGAGAGTTTGCGCGGCATAGACTATGAAATGCCGATAGCGTCGGCTCAGGTAAAAAGCGCGATACTGCTTGCGGGCTTGAACGCCGACGGCGAGACTACCGTGCGCGAGCGCGTTATTTCGCGCGATCATACCGAAAACATGCTCGCCGCTATGGGCGCGGACATCATGCGCGGCGACGGGTATACGACTGTTCGCCGCAGCGCGCTCTGTGCAAAGGATATGATCGTGACGGGCGATATATCGTCGGCGGCGTATCCGATGTGTCTTGCGCTTATGACGGGCGGACGTTGCACGGTAAAGAACGTCGGCATAAACAAAACGCGAACGGGTATTTTGGACGTGCTGAACGATATGGGCGCGAATATCGTATACGACAACTTGCGCGGCGGCGCGGAACCGTCCGCGGATATTACTGTGTCGGGCGGGAGCAGACTCAAGCCGTTCGAGATAGACGGCGATATAATCCCGCGGCTTATAGACGAGATCCCCGCGCTTTGCGCGTTGGCGTGTTTTGTCGAAGGCGACAGCGTTGTGCGCGGCGCGAGCGAACTGCGAGTAAAGGAAACAGATAGGATCGCATCTACGGCGGACGCGCTCGGCGCGCTCGGTGCGAACGTCGAAACGGCGAGCGACGGTTTGACCGTACACGGCGGTAAAAAGCTTTCTTTCGGCGTTGTCGATCCTCGGCTCGATCACCGCATAGCGATGATAGGCGCGATCGCGGGCGCGGCGGGCGACGGCGCGAACATACTCGACGCGGAGTGCGCGGCGGTCAGTTATCCGAACTTTTTCGGCGAGGTGATCGATGTATAAGTTTGCACTGATAGGTTGCGACATAGGCTACACAAGCTCTCCCGTCGTGCACGAAGCGGTATCGGGCGAACTCGGTATTGATATATCTTTCGAGGTATGCGATATAGGCGCAAGCGGTCTCGAGGCTGCTGTTACGAAACTGTTTGACACCGTTGACGGCATATTCGTAACAAAGCCGTATAAGAACGACATAAAGCGTTATCTCGATAAGGTCAATACGCGTTCGGGCGTGAACGTTGTGCGATGCGCCGATAAAAGCGGGTTCAACACCGACGGCATAGGGTTTTTGTACGCGCTCGACCGCGCGTTCGACGATTGGCGGAGCAAAGTTCGCGGCGTGCTTGTACTCGGTTCGGGCGGCGCGGCGCGGTCGGTGGCGGAAGCGCTTGCCGACACGGGAAAATCGGTGTATGTGCTCAACCGCGATATGGTGACGGCGGCGAAAATGTGCCGCGCATTCGGTATAGAACAGTATTACAATCAGCCCGCCGAGCTTATAGTGAACTGCACGAGCGCAGGCTCTGACGGCGAAGATATTCTGAAGGCATTGTGCGTTTCGCCCGAATTCGAGTATGCGTACGATCTGATATATTATGCGGATACGCCGTTCATGCAGCGCACGGCTGCGGCAGGCGCAAAAGTGTCCGACGGCAAAGCAATGCTCGTATATCAGGCGATAGAGGGCGAAAAACTGCTTACGGGCGTAAAAGCGGACACGCTCGATGTGTTTGAAAGGGCGTTCGCAAAGCTCGACGGAAAGTTTTAGATAAAAAACAAGGAGATTCTTCACGATGAAAATTTTGATACTAAACGGCGTGAATATCAATATGACGGGCAAACGCGAGGCGGTATACGGTACCGAATCGCTCGAACGGATAAACGCGCGGCTCGACGCGTTCGGAAAAGAGCGCGGTGCGGAACTCGAGTTTTTTCAATCGAATTCCGAGGGCGAAATAGTCGACCGCTTGCAGCGCGGCGGGTTCGACGCGCTCGTTATAAACGCGGGCGCGTATACGCATTATTCGTACGCCATAGCCGACGCGCTGTATTCGGTAAATGCGAAAAAGATAGAAGTGCATATGTCTAATATTCTTGCGCGCGACGAGTTCCGCCGCAAAAGCGTGCTCGCGGAAAAATGCGACGGCGCTATCATGGGGTTCGGTTCCGACGTGTATTTCATGGCGGTCGATTATCTGACATGGAAAAAGTGAAACGCTATACGTTGATAGGCGCGATGGGCTGCGGCAAGAGCGCGCTCGCGCGGCGTATAACGGGCAGGCTCGGCGGCGCGTTGTTCGATACCGATGCGGCGTTTACTCGGCGTTACGGGAACATACGCGACTTTTTCGTCGCACACGGCGAGAGCGAGTTTCGTCGGCTCGAAAAGGAAATAATGATCGAAGCCGCGGAGTCGGACGCCGCAGTAGTTGCGACGGGCGGCGGCGCGGTGCTCAATCGCGATGGTATGAGCGCGTTGCGTCGGCATACGGAAATCGTGTTTTTGACCGCGCCGATAGAAGTGCTCAAAAACAGAATAAAAAACTCCGACAGACCGCTAAAAGACAGACTCGAACAGACCGTTTTCGAGCGCGCGCCGTTGTATAACAAGTACGCCGATTACGTAGTGGATTCATCTGTCGATTCGTTTGCCGAGTTTATGCGCGTGACGCGTTTGCCGCGCAAAAACAGATACGACGCAGTACTTTGCGACGCAGATAACACGCTGCTCGATTTCGACGGAGCGAGCGTTTGGGCGATAGGCGAAACGGTGCGCGAGCTTGGCTTGCGGTCGAGCGAG
>CAJUNM010000004.1:55869-79678 GCA_910587805.1 uncultured Christensenellaceae bacterium
GACGTTGCGCGTGCGTTCCTGTCTGCGACGGGCACGGTTTGGAAAAAGATCGAGTGCGGCGAGCTTACGCGCGAACAGCTTATCGCCGAGCGCGTCGGCATGCTTTGCGATATGCTCGGCGAAGAGATAGACCCCGATGCGTTCAACGGCTCGTTTATGGAAAACATGAAAAAAACGCGGCTAGTTATCGACGGCGCAATCGATTTTTTGGATAGGCTCGGCGAGCGCAAGATAAAGCGTTATATAATAACGAACGGTTTTGCAAACGTTGCGCGCGAACGGCTCAAAGCGCTCGAAGGCAGATACGATGGCGCATTCATATCGGAAGAGATCGGCGCGTATAAGCCCGCTCGCGGATTTTTCGATAAAGTATTTGCCGAAGTAGGCAATATCGATCCGTCGCGCGTGCTCGTTTTCGGCGACGGCGAAAGTTCCGATATTGCGGGCGGGAAAGCATACGGGCTCGATACGTGCCTTTACGATCCGAGCGGAGTCAAACCGACGGCAGCCGATTTTTCGGTGCGAGATTTCGAGCAGTTGTTGCGGTTCGTATAAAAATTGGGAAATTTATGTAAAATCGCACAAAAGCATTTGTCAAAAAATATTAAAAGCGTTATAATGTTAGTATTGACGGTGGGCGTATATAAAACGCATTCACGAAAAACACGGAGACGGTATGGCTGATTACTGCAAATTGAAAAGCGGCACTGATATTCGCGGCAAGGCGATGGGCGACGATGCGGTCTTGACCGCGGACGCCGTTCGCGATTTTGCGCGCGCGTTTGCGCTTTGGCTCACAAAGCGCACGGGCAAAGAGCGGTGCAAAATAGCTATCGGACGCGACAGCAGACTGACGGGCGGCATGTTTGCCGACGCGGTCATATCCGCGCTTCGTCCCGCAGGACAGGATATTATCGATTGCGGGTTGTTTTCCACGCCCGCAGCGTACACCGTCACGCAGTTGCCGTCGGTCATGGCGGACGGCTCGATAATGATCACTGCGAGCCACCACCCCAAAGAGATAAACGGGCTTAAATTTTTTACGGCGGACGGCGGCGTTAATTCAGCTGAGCTTGACGAGATAATATCGCTCGCGGAAGCGGGCGAGAGCATAGGCGGCGATGCGCACTCAACCGTTGTGCGGCGCGAATGTTTGCGACTTTACAGCAATATGCTCGCAGACGTTATACGAAAAGGCACGGGGCTTTATCTCCCGCTCAAAAATATGAAAATAGCGGTGGACGCCGGTCACGGTGCGGGCGGATTTTTTGCGACTAACGTGCTCGCGCCGCTCGGCGCGGATGTGAGCTGCTCGCAGTTCCTTACGCCCGACGGGAACTTTCCCGCACACTCGCCCAATCCGGAAAACAAAGAAGCTATGGATTCGTTGCGCACACGCGTGCTTTCGACGGGCGCCGATCTCGGCGTTATATTCGATGCGGACGTCGATCGCTGCGCGATAGTTGCGCACGACGGCACGGAAATCAACCGCTGTTCGCTTATTGCGCTTGCATCCGCAGTGGTTTTGAGCGAAACCCCCGGCGCTACTATAGTCACCGATTCCGTAACTACGGAAGGGCTGCGCACGTTCATAGAGAGCAATGGCGGAGTGCAATTGCGGTTCAAACGCGGTTACCGTAATGTTATAGACGAGGCGAAACGGCTCAACGATATGGGTATCGACGCGCCGCTTGCCATAGAGAGCAGCGGGCATGCGGCATTCCGCGAGCATTATTTTTTAGATGACGGCGCGTACTTTATCGCAAAGATATTGGTTGTAATGAGCGCGTTGCGCCGCAAAAAGCAGAACTTGACGGATTTGATAGCCGATCTGCACAAACCGCTCGAGGAAGCCGATATTCGCTTGAAGTTCACCGACGAGGGTTGGCGCGGAACGGCGGAAAAGATAGTTTCGCGGTTAACGGCGTTGAGCGAGCGGTTGTTGACCGTTTCAAACGACAATTACGAAGGCGTCCGCGCGTATCTTAACAACGCCGACGGATATTTCATAGTTCGCACGAGCGTGCATGATCCCGTATTGCCGATCTATATCGAAGCGGACAAGCGCGGCGGAACGCTCAAAATAGCTAAATTTCTGTATTCGTTCTTGAGCGGATTCCGCGGTCTCGACTGCGCGCCGCTCATCGAGTTTATCGACGACGGCGAGGCGCAACGCGAGGCGGACGAGGCGGACGCCGAGGCGATCGAGAGTTTCGAGTCCGATGCGGACGAGCTTGAAAACGCCGGCTATGAGCAGTACGACGCCGCCGAAATTTCGGACGACGAGAGCGTCGACGATTCGATCGGTTTCGATCCGTCGGACGCGCATTACGAATCAACTTCGGACAAAGAGTAATAACGGGCAAAACCCATAGGAGTATACAATGACAAACGAAGAACAACTTACGATTAACACGTTGCGAGTATTAAGCTCCGAAGCCATTGAAAAGGCGAAGAGCGGACACCCCGGCATTTGCCTCGGCGCCGCGCCCATGGCTTACGCGCTGTTTTCTCGGCACTTGAAGCACAATCCGAAAAACCCTAACTTTTTCGACCGCGACCGTTTTGTGCTGTCCGCGGGGCACGGCTCGGCATTGTTGTATTCCTTGCTGCATATTTTCGGTTACGGCTTGACTAAAGAGGACATGATGCGTTTCCGTCAGCACACGTCTAAAACCCCGGGACATCCCGAATACGGCGTGACGGCGGGCGTGGAGGTTTCCACCGGTCCGCTCGGTCAAGGCGTTGCAAACGCCGTCGGCTTTGCGCTTGCGGAGCGCGTTCTCGCCGACAAATTCAATAAACCCGATTGCACGCTTATCGACCATTATACATACGCGCTTTGCGGCGACGGATGTATGATGGAAGGCATAGAGAACGAGGCGGCGTCTTTTGCGGGTTCGCTCAAGCTCGGCAAGCTTATCGTGATGTACGACAGCAACCGTATAACCATAGAGGGCAGTACCGACTTGACGTTCACGGAAAATGTAGGCGCGCGTCACGAGGCGCTCGGTTGGCAGGTGTTGAACGTTGCCGACGGCGAAGATCTCGATCAGATTTCCGCGGCGATCACACTCGCCAAAGCGGAAAAGAACAAGCCGTCGTTGATAATCGTAAACACCACTATCGGTTACGGTTCGCCGCTTGCCGGTACGTGCAAGAGCCACGGCGCGCCGCTCGGCGAGGCGAACGTTGCGGCGTTGCGCAAAAATCTCAATTACAAGATCAAGCCGTTCGAGGTAGCGCCAGCCGTTACCGACGGTATAGCGGAGCTTGCGCCGAAACTCGCAAAGTACGAATCCGATTGGAACAAGACCGTAAAATCGTACAAAACCAAATATCCCGAAGATTACGAGCTGTTCCAACGCTATCGCAAGTCCGAAATAGATTTTTCAGAGCTTGACGTAATCTACGACAAACCGCAAAAAGCGGAAGCTACGCGCAACAGCTCGTCGCGTATACTCAATATCATTGCCGCGCAAAACCCGTTTGTGATAGGCGGTTCGGCGGATCTCGCAACGTCCAATATGGTCGTTATAAACGACGGCGGCGACGTGTCGGCGTCGGAGTCCGGCAGAAATATCCACTTCGGCGTGCGCGAGCACGCAATGGGCGCGGTGTGCAACGGTATGTATCTGCACGGCGGTCTGTTGCCGTTCTGCGCGACATTTGCCGTTTTCTCCGATTACATGAAAGGCGCATTGAGAATGAGCGCGCTCATGAATCTCCCGATTGTATACGTGCTCTCTCACGACAGCATAGGCGTGGGTGAGGACGGTCCTACGCATCAACCCATAGAGCAGCTCGAAATGTTGCGTTCTATTCCCAATATCAAAGTATTTCGTCCCGCGGATTCCAAAGAGACGGCGGCGGCGTACGAATCGGCATGGACGGGCAAGTGCCCTACGGCTATAGTCTGTTCGCGTCAAGCGCTCCCTCAGCTCGATTGCACGGGCACGGACGCTTTGTACGGCGGATATATAGTATCCGACAGCGAAAAGCCCGTTCCCGACGTTATTCTTATAGCCAACGGTTCGGAATTGAGCCTTGCGCTCGCGTCAAAAGAAGAGCTTAAAAATTCGGGCGTCGATGCGCGCGTAGTCAGTATGCCGTGCATGGAATTGTTCGATATACAGACCGCGAAATACCGCGAATCGGTGCTGCCGAGCAACGTGCGTGCGCGCGTGGCGATCGAAGCGGGGCGTTCCGGCGCATGGTATAAATACGTCGGACTCGACGGCGAGTGCTGCTGCATCGATCATTTCGGAATGTCCGCGCCCGCGAACGTTATGTTCGAGATATGCGGTTTTACAGTAGACAACGTAGTAAAGCTCGCAAAAAAGACGATCAAGTCAAGCGCAAAGGCGATGAAAAACGATGCCGAGTAAGTTTTTTGCATTCCTCGACAGAATGAAATTGATCGATAGGTGGGCGCTCATGCGCAACACCACGACCGAGGACGTAGCGCAGCATACCATGCAAGTCGCAATGATCGCGCATGCGCTGTGCATTATCGAAAATTCGGTATTCGGCGGCGATCTCGACGCGAACAAAGCGGCGGTGATCGCATTGTATCACGAATCGGCAGAGGTAGTGACGGGCGATCTTCCCACGCCCGTAAAATACTACGACGAAAGCATAAACAAAGCGTATAAAAACATAGAACGCCGCGCCGAACAAAAGTTGCTCGATACATTGCCCGACGAACTCAAAGACGCATTCAAGCCGTGCGTTCAGCCCGATAAAAATTGCGCGGAGTATAAAATCGTCAAGCGTGCGGATAAAATGAGCGCGTTGATAAAATGCGTCGAGGAGCTTGCCGTACACAACGTCGAATTTTCCAACGCATACGAAATAACGAAAAAAGAGCTTGAAACGTCGCCAGAAAAATCGGTCGGATATTTTATCGACGTTTTTTTACCGGCGTACTCGATGAGCCTCGACAATTTGCTCGATTAACTCGATTAAAATATTATGCTCGTTAAAACGCAGGCGCGAAACCGCGCTTGCGTTTTTATATCGGCGTAAACAACGAAAAAATCGGTTGCGAATTTCACAATATGTTACATAAATAAGAACATTTTTATCACAAATTGCATAAAAAACTAAAAAAATGCCGTAAAAACCGTATAAAATCCTTGTAATTTTGAAACAATCGTGATATAATTATTTCACAATATTATGCGGTATTATATGCGGCATAGGGATTTTGCTTGCATTATCGGCATTATTTAATAGTATATGTCCCGAATCTTACTGCGTAATATTAGTAACGGGAGGTCGTTTTATTGAAGCTTTTGCAAAAAAACGGAACTAAGGCGTTTTTTTGTATCGCTTGCTTGCTGCTGGCGATCTCTTTTGCGTTCTCCGCTTATTCGTATGCCGCATACGTTTCGCGCGCGGACGGCAACGACACGTCGTCGGGCGTGGCTACCATAGACTGCGAGGTGACGGTGAATAACGGCGGGTACGGCTCGTTTATCAACGCGCCGATATTTCAGCAGGTAACCGATTCCACGCGTCCCGTACAAATGAATTCGTGGGCGGAGACGGTTATAAAGTTAAGCAACAAGGGTAGTTACGGGCTTCGTTACGAGTACGGATTCGTGTTCTATATGCCCAAGAGTTTTGCGGATAATGCCATGTTTCAGTTTGCCGAGCTTGCGGGCGGCGAATACGTTTCGGGCGATTCGGATAGCGTGCTGCGCGCGAGTAAGATGTACAGTATTTCGGCGGACACGGCGGAGTACGGCAGCATTGTCGAAACTGATAAAACAGTCGACGGCATAACTATACAAAACGATTATAAAGAACTTATCGAGGCGGGCGACGAGCTTGTAATGGATATTGCGCATTCGTCCGCGGTACTTCAAGACGGCGCGAAAAAGGGCAATGTCAAACACACTTATGCGACATATACGTCTATCGGCGGGTCTGCGACCGATAATATGTTTGTATGTCCAGTCACATTCGACGACGATCTCGACATGAGTTTTTACAGAATAACGTTTAACGTTGCGCGCGACGGCGAAAGATACGTGCTCGATGAGAACGAGTCGCACTATTTTCTTTTCAGGCTCGTCTTGCGCAGTTCGCTCGACAGCGGCGAGTTTTCGACGGTATGGAACGTCGACGACTATTGGAATAAGGACGCGAGCGGAAATTATACAACGGCAAAACAGACGCCCGTCGTCACCGACGATTTTGTGTGCAGATGGGCAGAATCGGGCGGCGCGCCGATGCTCGGCTCGGACGGAAAACCTCAGCTTCAGATCGCCGCGGCGGATGCGGCGGACGTATGGCAAAATGTATCGGTGCGTAATTGTATCGGCGTTACCAGTCCTTGCGGAATAGGAATGGTGTTCTCGCAGACAACATAAAAACCATAAAAAGGACAGACGATTGAAAAAAACGACCAAAGAACAATACATGAAATACGGCTCGCTTGCGGCGATACTGCTTGCGGCGGTTTTGCTCGTGTTTGCTTTTTCCCTCGTTTTTACCGAAGCCCGTTACGTTACCGAGATAGAAGGCACGGGCGACGATCTGTCGTACGAGACGCAACAGCCTTTCGACGTCGGATCTCAGCAAGAACTTTTCAACGCGATAAAGAGCGGGTACGGCTACGTTAAACTGTCCGACGATCTCAAAGCGCCTATAATAATGACGGGCGATTCGCTTGACTTAAAGCGCGATCTCACCATAGATCTAAACGGCAACGAAATAGAACGCAATAACCGTAGCAGTCTTTTGAACGTTCCGTCCGATACGACGTTCACCGTAATAGACACTCGCGGCGGCGGTGGCTTGTACAACCCGATAGGCAGTGTTTTGACCGTTACGGGCGGTAATCTCAACGTGTACGGCGGTATGTTCGAGAGCGGACCGCGCCCCGCGGAGTATTACAGCACGCTCGTAAAAAGCGAGAGTTATTCACTCGACTACGGCGAAGTGACGGCGGTTGAAACTTCGGGCGGTGTTACCGATTTGAATACGATCATGCCGAGACTGTCCGTTCGCACGAGCGGCGCGTCGCCGAACAGCGGCAACGTGTATTTCGACGTCGATATAGTATACGGCGGCAAAACGCTCATAAAACGCGACACGTATTGTTACGTGGCGGTCAGCGGCGCAACGGACGACTCGTTCGATACGTTCGACGTTAAAAGCGCGAGTTTTGCGTATACGTACTACGTTAATTCCGTAGGACAGCCTACGGACGATACGAGCGCGGACGGAACGCATCAAGTGATGCTGTTCGGCTATGAAAACGATATAGCGTATTCGGTCGCTCAAACCATAGACGGTATCGATACGCCCGCGCCGAACTATGCGGCTGTTGACATGTCGAGCGGCAACTTGAACATAAACGTTATTTCCACGTCGGGCGTAGGCGAGCGCAACCGCACGGCGGGAAGTTTCTATTCGTATTTCGGCACTTGGCAGACCTCGTGCGTGTATATAACGGGCGGAACGATGACCGTCAGCACGTCGGGCGAGCTTAAGACAGTAGATCCCGACGAACTTCCCGCGATCGATGCGGCTGTAGACACCCCGAATAATTCGGCTAAGTACGGCGAAAGCGCATGCATACTCAGCGACGGTGGCATGCTCGATTTCAAACGCGTGCAGTCTGCTACGTCGTATAACGGCAGCGTCGTATCGGTCAGCGGCGGCGCAGTAATCATGGATAATGTGAACATACTCAAAAAGACCACCGTATCGCATGCCGACAGCCCGTTCGATGTTGCGGACGAACCCGACGATACCGGTTCGGTCACCGTTTTCCCTCGCGGCAGGCAGTATCGCGATGCGGCTATATTCGTAAACGGCGGAACGCTCGATATAACTCAAAGCTCTGTCGTAGTGGAAAAGAATATTGCGGAAGGCGTTTCCAAAAACCGTACGGACGGAAAATATAAAACTACTTTCGGCATATTGTCGCGCGGGCGCAGTTCGGCAAAGAGCAATCTCGACGGCGACGGCACAACTATACAAATGTACGGCTCGCATTCGTACGGAGTGTTCGGCACGCGCGGCACGATAAATCTTAAAAACGGACATATCAAGCTCGACAGCGACAGTTATAATTACGGCGTATATGCGGTAAATAAAGCGCAAGTGGCTGCCAACAGCGTCGATATAGAGCTTAAAAACACGGATATAACGCTCGGTAACGCGACGGAAAACGGAACATACACGGGCGCTTTGCCGAACACCGATTGGGTGGATGCAAACGGCAATACAGTCGCGGGGGAGGGTACAAGTAACTTTTATAAAGCCGCGTCGGTAGGCGTATATCTCGATTCGTCGGAGTATGTCGGCGGCAGGGTTACTATGGACAACTCGAACATAAGTTCGCAGGAAATGGGCGTCGCGGTCAACGGCGGTAATTTATCGTTCGTCAACGGCGGGGCTATTTCGGCATACAATGCGTCGGCTATATACCTCGACGGCGGAAATATCATGTTCGGCAACAACGATAACGGTTCTCTCGGTTCTTACGATATTATCTGTCGCATCAACCGCAAAGGCGCGGGTTCTACGTCCTGTACGGCGAATGCGTCTGTCGCCAAAGACGCAGGCGCGCACAGCTACAGGCTGTTTGTGCCTTGGCAGAAAGTCACTGAAAACGGCATTACAACCGTGAAAGAATACGATAACGAACATGGCATTTGCGTCGTAGGCGGCAGTTTGCAGTCGACGGCGAGATTTAATATCGATTTTCGCGGACTGTACAACGGATACGATCAGTATGCGAGCACTGGCGATAACTTCAATAAGACCGTGATAAAAAGCTTTGCCGTAGCGTGTATGCAGCAGTCGGTAGTAAAGGACGAAGACGTTTTAGCCAACATAAACATCAAGTATGCGAACATCACGTCGTCCGTCGGCGGCGGTGTAAAGGTTCAGGGCGGCGCGGTTGTTCTCGGCGACGAAAACAGCAGGATCGAAGATATAACGGTCAACACGACTGGGCGCGTTCATACCGATACTGCGTACAAAGTTTCCGATTCCAACGCCGCGGATACTTGGAAGTTTTACGCTACGCTGAGCGGCGGGCACGCCGTAATAGCGCGCGGCGGCAGCATGAAAATATACAACGGCAGTTTTACCGCAGCGTTCTGTAACGGTATTGCCGCCACCAACGACGGAAACACGTCGCATACCGAAATAGATATATACGACGGTGTATTCAAAGGCAACCTCACTCACGATGCCGGTGCGACGCCGCAGTATCAAACGGCAACCGGACCCGAGAGCCACTACGGGTTAAAAGTAATGGGCGGCGCAACGGTAAATATTTACGGCGGTGTTTTCGACGGCAAAAACGGCGGCGCAATGGTGCGCGGCAGCAGCGGTTCGAGCATAGCCGAAGTAAAAATACATGCGGGCACGTTCGGCAAAGCGGAGATGTCGGTGCAAGTCGACGGTCAGGACGGTTTCAATATCTATGACTACAGTTCCGTTTACTTCGGCGCAAAATCGCAGAGCGAGTTGGAAGGAATGACCGATGAGCAAAAGCAATCGCTCATAAACGTTTACGCAAATCTGTTCCCTATAGCAGTCAACCCGCTTATCGACGGCGGCAACAGTTCGGTGCGTGTTTATATTTTTTACGGCACTTACAATATCCGCAACACAGCGCGCAACTATCCGTCCGCCAATGCGAGCAATTTGGCTATCTCCGCCGTATCGCCCATTATGAACGATGTTGAGTTCCGAATTTTCGGAATGGGTTCGCATGTATACGACGAAAAATTCGTTCACGGCAGCGCCACGACGCGTCGGTATTGGCTGAATGCGGCGCGGATAAGGTGTAGCAGTCTGGCTGACGCCGTGATTTCCGAGTATGCAATAAACGCACGAATAAACTACTTTTCGCAGTATTCGGACGTTGGCACGGACAAAGTGAATATAAGTACGAGCATCGAGCACGCTCCCAAATATTACGTGAACGGTGTAGACGTATACGGCTATGACGGGAACGGGATAGACGATTCGTATTATAAAGCCGCCAACGGTTTTTACGAAAAATACGTTAATAGCTAAAAATTCCGACGGCGGGTAAATCGGTTTGCCCAAGTCGTTTACATATAGATAGGTGGCGCGCCTTACGCGCCGAAATAATGTATTTCCAAAAGGAGAAGGAAAAAATGGAAGACAAAAAGACCAACAAAAAGACCCGCGGCATTATAATCGCCGCGATGGTACTCCTGCTCATCGCAATCATGTGTTTCTGCGGCGTAACGTTCGCGAGATACATCACCAAGTCGAGCGTTCCCACACAGCAAGCGACCGTAGCAAAATGGGGCTTTGTCGTATCCGCCAATGCCGAAAATTTGTTCGGTAAGGGCTATAACCAAGGCGAAATAGTTGCCAAACCCGACGAATCCGGCGCAGTCGTAGACGTTAAAGCGGCTACCAGCACCGTCGCGCCCGGCACGAAAGGCGAGATGACGTTCGGCGTTACAGGCTCTGCGGAAGTGCTTGCACAGCTCAAAATGACAGTCAAAGCGGATACGCTTAAAGACATTTCGTTGACGCAGGGCGGTGACGTTTACACTCCGATCAAATGGAAGCTCGAAAAAGGAACCGATGGAACTACTTATGGTACGGAAGTCGCAAAAGGCACTCTTTCCGAAATCGTTAATAAAGTGAACGAGATCAACAGCACTATTAAAATCGGTGAATCCGTAAGCGATTACTATAAGCTTTCTTGGGAATGGGTGTTCGATACCGATGCCGACAGCGAAGATGACGATGTCAAAGACACGATCCTCGGTTATGCGGCAAAAGCAACCTCCGCCGAGCAGACTTTCGGAAACTATAAAGTCAGTGCGAAAGCTACCAACGGCACCGTTACCGTTATCGATACTAAAGGTACTACCGAAACTACTGACGATGTGACATACACCGCGATAATCGATATCAACTTTGACTTGTCGATAATCGTAATGCAGATCCAAACGCCTACCACGGGCGCATAATCGCAGAAAGGAATTTCCGAACTCTTTTTAGGGCGTGAAACGTCCGCGCAATATAAGCTGTCCGCCCCTTGCCGTTTAGCGGCGAGGGGCGCAAGGCGGCTTGCTTGATTTATCTTTTTACGGTACGATATGGCAAAGAAGATCGAATACAATTCGATATTGACCGAACGTGAATTTACGGATTCCGACAGGTTCAAGCGCGCGCGCAAAGCGCGTGAGATTTGCGATGCGTGCGGAAGGATCATAGGCAGCGTTTCGGACAACGGAGTGTACGACCTTTTCGGCAACGGTATCGCCGATGCGGATAAAACGGAAACGGTTATCGATGCCGACGGCAACAATGTGCGAAAAGTCGAATATTCGTCCGAGAAACGCACGTTCGTTCTGAAAGGCGAAGATCTGTACGAATCGGTCGGACGCGAGAAGTATATAGGGCGCATAGTGCGCAGACAGCGCAATGCGTTCCGCATAGCGGCTCTCGGCATGTTTGCCGTGATATTGGCTGTGATCATCGCGATAATCGCGCTCATAGATATTCGCAGTTCGGGCGAAAGCAGCGGTTTGATCCCCGTTATCGACGTAAGCGATGCGAGCGGTCCGTGGTCGACGCAAAGCGTTATTGCGGTGTTCGGCGACGGGCATAAAATCAAACCGGGGAGTTCCGGTAAATACGAGTTCGTTATCAACAACACCAACGAAAAAGAAATACGGTACGGATTTTCCATAGAGCCGAAGTACGAGGGGTGCGAGATCTCGGAGTTCCCGATAAAATTCCGATTGCGCATGAATAACGTTATTTTGGAAACGGACGCTTGGCGACCCGTCGAGGAACTCGTGTTCGACGATATGGTCATACTTCCGCAAACGCAGCATTCTTTTACGCTCGAATGGAATTGGCTGTTCGACGGCGGTTCGGACGATAACGATACGCTGATAGGAACGGACGGCGGAAAGATTTCCATGGTTTTGCAATTGACGGCACAGGAGAAGTAGACATGCGCGATAATACCGTAAATTCAAAAATCGAAAATAGCGATAATACCGACGAAAAGCACGTGTCCGAAGTTACGCCGCAAGAATCAGACTTGCGGAACGTGTCGCCTACGGAAAAAGTAAGCGCGACGCAGCAAAAAGCAGACTCTGCCGTTATCGACGGCGAAAAAACCGAAAACGGATCGACTGCAAACGTTGCCCCCGTATCGGCAAAGCCGCGTAAATCGAAGATGTCGGTAGCAAATATAGTATTCACGAGCATAGGCGGCGTTGTGATAGTGTTCTTGCTGTTCGTCGCGATAACGCTCGCCGTGGACAAGTTTGTCAATAAATCGCCCGTTCCGTCGTTTTTCGGGACGTCTACGCTCATAGTCACCACGGGCAGTATGTCGGGCACTATAGAAGAAGGCGATTTGATTGTGGTCAAAAAGTCCGACGATTACGTCATAGGCGATATAATCACGTTTTTACCGTTCGGCGATACTGTGCCGACTACGCATAGGATAATACGAATAACGGACGGCAAGTACTTTACGCGCGGAGACGCAAACAATGCCGAAGATTCGCGTTTTATCGAAAAGGACGAGATTATAGGCAAGGTTACGCATACGGCGCCGCACGTCGGGTTGTTTTTCAAATGGCTAAAGGACGAATTCGGCTGGGCGTATTTAGTCGCTTTCGTAATAGTGATAGGCGCGGGCATAGTATTGCTCAAGCAGTTTCCCGCGACCAAAAAGGAGAAGTAGAACATGTTTTTACAAACGGCAGGTCTTATATGCTCCGAGTGGGGCATGCCCGTCAAGGCGATACTTATTGCTATCGTCTCGGTGGTTTTGCTTGCCGTAATTTGTCTGCTCGTAGTCGAGGCTGTCGGCAAGAAGGACATTTCCGCTCTTGCGCCGCGAAACGCCGCGCCCGAGACGGATACGGATACTGAGACCGAGACGGAGAAAATATCGGAATCCGAGCCTGAAGAAGCAGAGCCGGAAAAGGAACAGTTGCCCGAGTCGGAATCGGAAACCGTTGAACCCGAAACGCAAATTTCAAATAAAGAAGACGAAAAAGCCGAGCCGGAGCTTGAAACGGCGGCAAGCGGGGGCGAAATAGCTCTCGACGATGCCGCGACTATAGAGGACGGAGACAACGATACGGGCACTATGATCGTAGGCGATACGCGTATACAAGTGCGCTACAGCCGCAGTTTTGCCGCCGCGCTCGCGCAGTCGGACGATACGCTCAAGGGCTTATACAATTCCGTCAAAAACGATCTCGTATGTTATAAGCTAAAGCCGCGGTCGAGTTGGAGCAACGAGTCTTTCTATTCGGGCCGTACAACGTACGCCAAGTTCGCCATACGCGGCAAAACTCTGTCGCTCTATCTTGCGCTCGATCCCGACGAGTACAAGGACACTAAATATTCTTTCCGTGATGAGCGCGAAACCGCAAAGTATCGCGACGTGCCGATGCAGCTCAAAATCAAATCCGAGCGCGCTGCGCGCCGAGCTAAAGAACTTATTGCGGAGATGGCGGAAAAGCACGGTTTGCCGCGCGTCGAAGTCCGACCCGAAAATTACCGCCCCGATTACAAAACTACGGAAGCTCTCGTCAAAGATAAGCTTATAAAGCTGTTTTGCGTAGCCGCGCCCGATAGATCGAGACAAGAGCTTGAAAGCGCCGCCGTCGCCGATATTAAAGCTAAGGATAAAACCCCGCGCGACTTTACTACGCGGCTTATGCGCGCCGATAACGAAACCAAGGCGCGATACAGCGCGATCAAAAACGAGCTTTTGCGCTACGGCATGAAACCTCGAATGAGCACGGGTAACGAATCTTGGTTTAAGGGGCGCACCACGTATGCCAAGTTCGCCATACGCGGCAAAACTCTGTCGCTCTATCTTGCGCTCGATCCGCAGGAGTTTGCGGACTCCAAGTACAGTTTCCGCAACGAGAGCGACGTCGGAAAGTACGAGACCGTGCCTATGCGCGTCAATCTCAAGTCCGATCGTTCGGTGCGATATGTAAAAGAATTGATCGCCGCGCTCGCCGAAAAGCACGGGCTGGCTCGCGCGGAACGCACAGAAGAGGATTTTCGCTACGTGGAAAAGAAACGTAAAAAGAAATAAACCTGTGATGGGATATTTGACATACAATGATATTCGATCGAGAACAACCAAAAATATATAAAATTTATGCCGTACTTGCTTGACACGGGGGGGGGATGTGTTATAATTCTTGTATAAAAACACAAGGATTACGTATAAGATGAAAAAAACAGCAAAAATTACGGCAATATTTTCTGCGATCGCGGCAACGTTTACAGCGTTTTCGCTATGTGCTTGCGGCGAGCCGGTTGACGAGCAAACAGGGTATCAAGAATACGATTACGAAACTTTCAAAAGCGAACGAGTATCGGACGCCTCTGCTTGGGTCGCGGCGTTTGACCTTACAAACGTAGTTCATGCAAAGTTTATTATTGATGACACGTATATCGATGATAACGGCACAGATAACGATTATTGGGAATACATATTTGACGAAACAAATATATACTTTACGTCTTATAATAAAGAGAATATCGAAATTTTACATCAAGAGGTGCATCCCATCAATGACGAACATAATTTGACGGAATTGGTAAATAGCGGAGCAAAAATAGAAAGAATAATAAATATGTTCGATGAATTCGAGTACGACGATGAATCGGGTTCTTATATATATTATGATCAGGCGGATGGACGTAATTATTATTCGCTCAAGATCAAGGGCGGCAAATATTGCGGGTCTGACCTTTATATGTTAACACCGGACAACATGGGAACGATAATACATTGCCGATTATACTTGGGCGTGTAAAAACAGTCTATAACATAAAACGAAACGCGCGACATAAATCCGCGCGTTTCGTTTTGTATTAGGTCGAATAAATTACAATAAGAATGCGGGGGAGAGATCGACGCCGCCTTCGGACAGTTCGAGAACGAACAGTGCGCGCACATAGCCGCGGTCGAAAGACGTAGAATGCACGTAGAATTGTTTTCCGTAGTAGTAGCGCGCGAGCTTATAATATTTTGAATTGGTGTGCAACGCTATTGCGCGTGCGCCGTTGTCCGTCGCGTACTTTACGGCTGCGTCCAACAGTGCGGATCCAAGCCCCGTGCTCGAAATTTCGGGACTTACGCCGAAACGGTAAATATACCAAAGATCGTGCGAAAGCTTGCGTATTCTTATCGCACCGCAAACGCTGCCGAAACGTTCGGCTACGAACACGGCTTGTTCGCGAATGTCCGCGAGGGTAGTTGCTATGGTTTCGGTAAGCGCTTTTACTTCGTAATTTACGTTCAGTTCGTCGCGGTATACCGAAAAAGCTTCCTTTGTCAGTTTGAGTATATCGGGCGCGTCGTCGTCCGTAGCTCTGCGAATAGCGAGGTACATGTTACTTTTTGCCCATCAAAAGGCACATTACCGCCTTTTGCGCGTGCAGTCTGTTTTCCGCTTGCTCGAATATTACGGACTGCGTGGAGTCGATCACATCCTCGGTGACTTCTTCGCCGCGGTGGGCGGGCAGGCAGTGCATGAATACAGCGGACTTGTCCGCCATTTCGAGTACGCGCTTGTTCACTTGGTACGGCATGAGCGCTGATTCTTTTTTCGGGTCTTTATCCTGCCCCATGGAAAAGAAAACGTCGGTGTACAGCACATCCGCGGCGGATGCCGCTTCCTCGACGCTGTCCGTAACGGTCACGTCGCCGAATTTTTGCGCTGCCGCCGTAATGTCGGGATTCGGCTCGAAGCCTTTGGGCGAGCAGATATAAACTTTCATGCCCGTTTTTGCGCCCGCGAGCATGAGCGAGTGCGCCATGTTGTTGCCGTCGCCGAAATAGGCGAGTTTAACGCCGTTGAGCTTGCCGAACGTGTCGTAAACGGTCAAAAGATCGGCGAGAGCTTGGCAGGGGTGAAAATCGTCAGTCAAGCCGTTTATAACCGAAAAACTGCCGTATTTTGCGAGTTCTTCAACGTCCGACTGTTTGAACGTGCGTATCATAACTCCGTCTATACCGTAGCGCGACAGCACGCGCGCGGTGTCGGCTATGGTTTCGCCTCTGCCGAGCTGTATGTCGTTGCCGGAGAGAAAGAGCGCGCGCCCGCCGAGCTGCTGTATTCCCGTTTCAAACGATACGCGCGTGCGCGTGGACGATTTGGTGAATATCATGGCGAGCGTTTTGTTTTTGAGCCGTTCGTGTTTTTTGCCCTTGCGGAACGCGCACTTGAGCGACGATGCAAGCTGCAAAATTTCGTATATATCGGTTGCGGAATAGTCGAGGAGATTGAGAAGATGCTTGTGCTCTATGCGACCTTTCGCTTTGTAAGTGTTTATGTCCATAGTATATCCTTTTGATTGAAATAATAACGCCGAGCATGCGGCGCGGTGACGTCTCTCGCATGTTCGGTATTAAAATTGTAACATAGTTTTTATTTTAATGCAAGCGTTTACAGCACGCACGTTGCCGCGCATACCTTGTCGAGCGCGGCTATCAGACCGTCTATCTCATCGCGAGTGATCGTCAGCGGCGGTACGAGCCGCAATGTGTTGTTTCCCGCTACGTTCACGAGATATCCGTGTTCGCGCAGCATGCCCTCGAACATTGCCGCCGGAACCTTTTCGGTCAATTGTATTCCGCGCATCAGCCCGAGTCCGCGTATATCCGCTATAAAATTGTATTTGGAAAAGTGCGCGAGCTGCTCGCCGAGATATTCGCCCACGGACGCGCTGTGCTCGAGCAGTCCGTTATCGCGCAGCAATATTTCCAAAACCTTGTTTGCCGCGGCGCAGGCGAGGGCGTTGCCGCCGAACGTAGAACCGTGATCGCCTATGTCGAACGCCGTTCCGACTTCTTCCGTAGCAAGACACGCGCCCATGGGTAAACCGCCCGCGATCGCCTTTGCCATGGTTATAACGTCGGGGCGTATGCCGAAGTGCTCGAACGAGAACAGTTTGCCCGTGCGCCCCATGCCCGTTTGCACTTCGTCGAGCATGAACAGTATGCCTTGCGATTTGCAAAGCGCGTAAGCGTTCACCAAAAAATCGTTGTCGAACGGGCGCACTCCGTTCTCGCCTTGGATCGTTTCCAAAAGCACCGCGCCCACGTTGTTATCGAGCTTGCGCTTAAAGTCCTCGAAGTCGTTAAACTCGAACGATAAAAAGCCTTCGGGCAGCGGTGCGTACTTTTCGTGCTGCGCAACGTTGCCCGTTGCGGTAAGCGTTGCGAGCGTTCTGCCGTGGAACGCGCCTTTTGATACGAGTATATTTTTACGCGCGCCCGATTTAAGGAAAAACTTGCGCGCGAGCTTGATCGCGCATTCGTTCGCTTCCGCGCCGGAATTGCACAAAAATATGCGGTCGTATCCGGACGCCGTTGCGAGCCGTTCTACGTATTCGGACTGTATTGCTGTATAATAATGATTCGATACGTGCATGAGCTTGCGCGCTTGAGCGCAAACGGTCTCGGTGTATTCGGGATGCCCGTAGCCGAGAATGTTCGTTGCGATACCCGCCACGAAATCCACGTAGCGGTTGCCGTTGACATCGTAAAGACAATTGCCTTCGCCGCGGTCTATGCACAAATTATCGCGCGAAAACACGGGCATATAGTGCTTGGCTTCCGCTTCCTTTATTTTGTTGAAGTTCATTAAATCTCCGTGCGGCGGTTACTTTTCTATCATAGTGCCGACGCCGCTGTCGGTAAAAAGCTCCAAAAGTATGGAGTGGGGGAGAGTACCGTTTAGCACGAACACGCTGCCTATGCCGCGCTCGATCGCGTCGATGCAACTGTTGGCTTTGGGTACCATGCCGCCCGTTATGTCGCCGCGCTCTATCATAGCGCGAAGTTCGCTTATGGATATGCGATCGATAAGCGTTTGGCGGTTATCCTTGTTTGCCATTATGCCGTCTATGTCGGACAAAAACAAAAGCTTTTCGGCGTGCATAGCCGCGCCGATCGCCGCGGCTGCAACGTCCGCATTGACGTTGTAACTGTTCCCGTGATCGTCGGTCGCTATTGACGCGATGACCGGTATAAACTCGTCGCGCGCGAGCAGTTCGAGCAATTCGGCGTTTATTTCGGTTATTTTGCCTACGTAACCGAGTTTTTCGTCGAGTTTTTCGGCTTTTATAAGTTGAGAATCCTTGCCGCAAAGCCCGATGGCTTTTACGCCCATGGAATTAAGCTCGCCGGCGATGTTTTTGTTTATCTTGCCGCAAAGCACCATTTGCGCAATTTCCATAGTCGCTTCGTCGGTGACGCGCATGCCGCCGACGAATTGGGATTGTATGCCGACCTTATCGAGCAGTCGGTTGATCTCCGGTCCGCCGCCGTGAACGAGAATGGGATTGACTCCCACTATCTTAAGCGCGGCAACGTCCTGCAATATCGTGGTGGTTATCGCCTCGTCGTTCATGGCGTTTCCGCCGTACTTGATGACGAGCGTTTTGCCCGAGTATTGATGAATATACGGCAACGCTTCGCAAATAATGTTAGCGCGTTCTATAGTTTTTTTGTACGAATCTTTCATGTTATGTCCTTGTAAAGTTTATATCGGCGCGCAAAAAGGCAGCCCCGCGGTCTCGTCTAACCCCGACATTATGTTCATATTTTGAACGGCTTGTCCCGCCGCGCCTTTGAGCAGATTATCGAGCGCGGATATTATTATTCCGCGGTCGCGCTCGTCGAACCGCACCGAAAACGCGCAGCGATTTGTGTGCGCAACGTGCTTTATCTCGGGCAGTTCTTCGGAATAGTTCGCGAAAGTCTCTGTTTCGTACGTCGTTTTAAGCGTATTGCGCACGGCGTTCGCATTGTCGGTTTTGAAATAAATCGTGGAAAGAATACCGCGTTTGATAGGCAAAAGATGCGGCGTAAAAATAACGCTCGTCCCGAGTTTTTCGGAAATCTCGGGCGCGTGACGGTGCGTGAACACTCCGTATGCGCCGAAGTTCTCGTCAACGGAACAGTACGAATACTTTTCGTCGGCTTTTCGACCCGCGCCGCTCGTGCCGCTCGCCGAATCGATTATAATATCGGAAACAAGCCCCGCTCGAGCAAGCGGTATAAGCGGGAGCAATGCGCTTGTAACGTAACACCCCGGGTTTGCTATGAGCTTTGCATGTCTTATTTTATCGCGGTTGACTTCGCACAGTCCGTATACCGCTGCGGCGCATAGGTCGGGGCGGGGATGCGTAACGTTGTAGACCCGTTCGTATTCGCGTACGTCGTCGAAACGGTAGTCTGCGGAAAGATCTATAACCTTAACGCCTTTATCTATGAGCGTTCCGACGAGCTGTGCTCCGGCTGTTTGCGGCAGCGCAACGAACACTACGTCGCAATCGAACAGTTCCGATGCGGAAGTGTCCGAAAATTTCAAGTTCAAAGGCAAAGCGGGGAAAACGTCGCGAATGCGTGCGCCCGCGTGCGCTCTGCTCGTCGCGACGGCAAGTTCGGCAAACGGATGAGATGCGATAAGCCGCAAGACTTCCGCGCCCGCAAACCCGTTCGCGCCTACGATACCTACGTTTAATTTGTTCATATGCCTACCGAAAAGATATATTATACGACTAATTATAATATATTATAGAAAAAAACGCAAACGAATGAACGCGCTTATTCGATCCGTATCGGTTCTCATATTCGCCGTACTATCGGATAAAAGCGATCATAGCCGCAGTTAGAGCGGTTTTGTAATAACGATAGCGGTTGACGGCGCGCGCAAAATTGAAAACGATATTGTTTAATACCTGCAAGGTAATTGACAAAATTTTTTATGTGTGATATAGTTAACGAAAGCGATGTTCTATTCATAAGGAGTTGAGCTATGGCAAAAAACGGTACTTGCGAGCTGTGCGGTTTGCCCGACGACAGCTATACGATCGAAGACAGCGGCAATGTTTTTAAGGTTTGCAAGCTTTGTCACGACGGATTTTACGAAAAACAAGGCATAGATCCTTCTGCGCCGCCCGAAGACCCTATCACCAAGCTCGTAAGCGAGCTGGGCATCGAACCTACGCATTCGAGCAAAGTGGAAACGTTAAACGACGCGCAAATGCGCAAGCTTCTGAAGCCGTCGAACGACGAGCGCAGAAAGCTCTATGCGTCGCTTCGCAAGGCGCAAAAGGGCAAAAACAACATTTCCGCGGATACGGAAGATCTTAAGCGCGAGCTTGAAATGACCAACGAGGAGATCGAAGCGGAGATCAAACGTTTCGAGCAGATAAAGCGCAATAATTCTGCCGGCGCGTCGAACGCCGAACAAGAATCCGCGCCCGAGCCGCGCGCGGAGAGCAAACGCACTCGCGAAGATATAGAAGAGGAAGAACGCCGTCAGGCCGTTATAGAAAACGTGAAATCGGCAAGCGCTACGCTTGCTGACGCCGTAAATAACGACGAAGTGGACGAATCGACGGAGGCGGCGATGAGCAAGCTAATCGGCGGCGCGCGCGTCGCTCATGCCGAAAACGCACGCACTTCCGATGAGGAGCAGCCCGCCGTGCAGACACGTAAAAGCGAGCAGCTCGAACGCGACGATACTATCGAAGGACAAATCAGTTTCGATCTGCCCGAGTTCGACGGCAAAAAGCCCGATAAACCGGAAAAGACTGAAAAATCCGCGGAACTCGACAGAGAGCAAAAACTCGCGGCTATGCGCGAAAGACTTCAAAGAGACGCAAATCCGACTATAGACGACGAGCGTATAAAAATAACCAGTCCCGAAGTCGAGCTTAAAAAGGATGTGCGTCCCAAGACCAATCTCGACGTTGCGGTAAAAGAACATATTGGGTCCGTGCGGTTTATAGATGCGTTCAAGTTCGTTATGCATCCGGCGACGTATTCTATTTTCGCGGGACTTGTTGTGCTTGCCATATCCACCACGTTCTTTATCACGATGACGTGGAAAGAGGCGATAATAACTTTTGCCGCCGGCGCTGGCGCGGTGTGTATAGGATTTCTGCTCGTTTGGTACTTAAAACGCAGATTCGCCGTTGACAGGCGCACGTTACTGTTGCGTATCCGTCAAGAACAAATATTGTTCAAAAGCATGACCTCGCCGTGCTACCGTGAGCTGAAGACCAAATATCCGATAATCAAGGCGCTCGCGTGGCTTTTGAACAAGCTGTCCGTACTGTTGCCCGTAATAGTAATAATAGGTGGAACGGTGTCCGCGGTAGTGCTTGTGTTTTTACGGTTTTGGTGGTTGCTCGCGCCCGTTATCGCGGGAGCGGTCATAGCTGCCGTGCTCGTTTACTACATACTGAAGTTCGCGGGCGAAGCTATATATTATGTTCTCGACATCGAGCGAAATCAACAGATCATGCAGCAGTCGTTTTTGGATATGCTGTCGGATAAATAAAAATCTTAAGCCGCGCTTTGTCGCGGCTTTATGCTGACTATGAAAAAAGGAAAATGCAAAGAAAGGAAAAATAAAGGACTTTTACGCAGGTTCGCGGGGTATTACAAACCGCACCGCGTGCTGTTTTCGATAGATATGACATGCGCTTTTATCATAGCGGTTTTCAATCTTGCGTATCCTTTCGTGACCAAGCTGATAATAAACAATTACGTTCCGAACAAGCTCATGACGCAGCTCTTGACGGCGGCGGGCGCGTTGCTCGCGGCGTTCGTGATCAAGGCGCTTTTGAACTTCGTGTTGCAATATTGGGGACATCTTGTCGGCGTGCGCATCCAAGCCGATATGCGCAGCGAACTTTTTTCGCATTTGCAAAAACTCCCGTTTACGTATTTCGACAACAATAAAACGGGCGTGATAATGAGCCGAATGACAAACGACTTGTTTGAAATATCCGAGCTTGCGCACCACGGTCCCGAGGATCTGTTTTTGTCCGCGGTAACTTTGATCGGAGCGTTTGCGCTGCTCGGCACGATAAATATATATCTCGCGCTAATCGTTTTCGCGTTTATTCCGTTTATAGCGTTGTATCTCATTTTGATGCGTCGGCGCATGAACAGAGTGTTCAAAAAAGTGCGCGAGGTGCAAGGCGAGATCAACGCGGATATAGAAAGCGCGGTGTCGGGCATAAGAGTGTCGCGCGCGTACACGTCCGCAGCGCACGATACGCAAAAGTTCGAGCACGGCAACCGCGAGTTCGTAAAAGCGCGCGGAAAACAGTACCGAGTGATGGGCGAGTTTTTTTCGTCAATGACGTTTTTGCTCGACTTTCTGTATTTTACCGTGTTGCTCGCGGCAGGGCTTTTCTTTTATTACGACAAGATCGACGTCGGTGAATTTACTGCGTCGGTGCTGTACATAAGCGCAATAATCACACCGATACGCACACTGACCACTATTTACGAGGAGATACAGGCGGGATTGTCCGGATTTAGGCGGTTTTGCGAAATCATGGACGCGCCCGAGGAAACCGAAAGCGAAAACGCGATTTGCCCGAAAACGTTGAGCGGCGATATAGTTTTCGACAACGTTACGTTCGGTTACGACGATGACGGGAAAAAAGTGATCAGCGGGTTCGATATGCGGATCGACGCAGGCAAGACCGTTGCGCTCGTCGGACCGTCCGGCGGCGGAAAAACCACGCTGTGTCACCTTATTCCGCGGTTTTACGAAATAGACGACGGTAAAATTTCGATAGACGGTTACGACGTGCGCGATTTGAGCAGAACGGCTTTGCGTAAAAATATAGGCATAGTCGCGCAGGACGTGTTTCTGTTTAACGGAACGATAAAAGAAAATATAGCGTACGGTGATTTCGACGCTACGGACGAGCAAATATTCGATGCGGCGAAAAAAGCTAATATCCACGATTACGTGTCGAGCTTGCCGGACGGCTACGATACGAACGTGGGCGAGCGCGGTATTAAACTCTCGGGCGGACAAAAACAGCGAATAGCGATAGCCAGAGCGTTTCTGAAAAACCCGCCCGTGCTTATTTTGGACGAGGCGACGAGCGCGCTCGACAACGCGACCGAAATGCTTATTCAGGACGCGCTCAATAAGCTGTCCGAGGGTAGGACCACAATAGTTGTGGCGCACAGACTGTCGACCGTAAAAAATGCCGACGAGATCGTTGTGATCACCGCCGACGGCATAGAGGAACGCGGCACGCACGAACAATTGCTCGCGCGCGACGGCTTGTATAAATCCTTGTACGAATATCAATTCAAAAATTTATAAAACACAAAAAACAATGAGTTCGGCTCGGTCGGCGGTAGCAACGGTGATAAGAGTTCTTTTCGGCGATGTCAGAGTTAGGCTTTTTTCTTTTTCGGCTTGGGGACGGGGAGTTCGTCGTATATCGCGTTGAACAGTTCTGTCATCAGTTCGCGGTCATCGGTATCTTCCACGAGCAACATGTCTTTTGCGCCTTTGTACGGCGGCTCGAGCGGCGCGTTCGGCAAAAGCTCGCGCGCGGCGGGAACGGGCTTTACCAAAAGTCTGTCGTCGCATACGTCCGCAGCTACTTTTCCGCGCACGTAAATCAGATATTCGCCCATCATCGGTCGGTATGTAACGCCGTCCACGTCGGAAAGCTGTTCGAGTAAAAAATCCATAAATTGTTTGCTTGTAGACATTTGAATAAACTCCTTATAGGTCGATCGAATACCGAGTTGTGCGTACTCGATAAAAAACGCGTTACATGGGTTTGAGGTTGTTGTTCGGTCTTTCGACCGTCCGCGCTATTCTTTTTTATATAAAAAATAAAACCGAACCTTTCGTTCGGTTCGGTTTTGCGTGGCTTGGTGCACCAAAGACGATAAAGGTTGAACCTTTAATTCGTCAATAGCCTTGTCGTTATCGGCAAG
>CAJUNM010000005.1:0-44215 GCA_910587805.1 uncultured Christensenellaceae bacterium
GCTTGTATGTAAATTTACTATTCGACACCCACAGCTCAACGCACTATTTATGAAATTGTTTTTGTACTCGTCAAATGCGGGGTGAGTTTTATCTAAATATCCACTCCACATCGAATAAATCAAAAGACTGTCGGAAAATGTTTCAATTGCTTTTCGAGTAATACAATTTGCTCTACCCAAAAAGAAAAAGCCTTTTTCATTCATAAAAGCATGCAGATTTTTTGCATATGAATATATTTTTCGTCTATTGAAATTATAAAACCGAGACGCCGTATTTCGTGAAACAATCTTAAGAATTTCCGCTTGAAAATCTTTTTCGCAAACTATGAACGGCTTGTCGGTTTTCAACGCCGCATTATAAAACTCTGCTATCGTATCTATATTTGCAGAACTGCAAAGAGCGAAAACATATTTGTTTTTACGCAAAAGTTCTTCGGCTTTCCGTCCGAGTACGCGTTCGGAAAAAACCCGCTCGTTTGCGCGGGAAAGCATAGTGCCTTCCGTAATCAGTACATCAATATTATTGCAATATTTTTCAAAAACCGCGAGCATTTTACCGCCCCGTGCGCCGTGCATACGAAAATCGCCGGTATGTAAAATTCGTTTTCCGTCTGCTTCAATCAGCAGCATATACGCATCGTATGCCGAGTGGTCTATCGTATAAGGCGTAACTTTAATATCACCGAAATAAAGCGGTACACCGATAACATATTCGATAAAGTCTTTCACCTTTTGCGGATTGCCTTTATTGAGTTTTGTTTTTAAGGTGTTTTGAACTACCGTGTAAATTTGTTTGGCAACATTACCCATATAAATCGGAATCTGCGGTAATACCTTTTCAAACATGCCGACGTGATCGCCGTGATAGTGGGTAATAAGCACCGCATTGCAATCGGGCTTTCCTCTTGTTACGCCGTCTATCTCAAACGGTTTTTGTTCGGCGTGAACATTCGATGGCAATTCTTCGCCCATATCGATTATTATTCTTGCGGTTGCGGTTTTTATTTCGGTTATACATCCGCCTATTTGATGCGTTCCGCGATATATCTTTATTTGCATAAACTATTCCAAATATCGTCAGTCGAAGGAGTATCGTTTTGCCGCATGAAAACGACGTTATCTATGCCGAGCGCGGAAGTTATTGTGTCAATGCTGTAAGAATTGTTTTCGGTAATATTCAACGGCGTTTCGTAAACAAGCAATTTCGCCTGTCGTACAAGTTTTTGCGGTATAGGGTATTTCGTTCCGAATAAGCGATTTATAATTTCAACGTGATTGGCATATTGGCGAATTACTGTTTGGTGTTGTTCGGCAATAGCCTCCGAATATGTATTAACTTGATCGATCACTTCGGGCATGCTGCCGCGCTTAACATTTACTCGGCTATCGAAAAACACCTTGCCTTCAACAAACATAATTGTGTTAGACGGCACATTATACAGTACTAAATCGCACTTTTTTCCGCCGCCTATATTGCCGTTTAGATTGACTTCGATATCGAGAACAACCGTATCAAACAGGCGTGTTTTATCAAACGTGCAACAGTATAACGAATTCAGCAATCGGCGTTCTTTAACATTACCCATTACATTTGTAAACTTGTTCTCGACTTGCTTTTTTGCAATTTCATAAGCTGATAAATTTTTATTTTCGCAGCCGTATTTTTCAAATGCTTTATCTCTCGCGAATTTACCGTTTGAAAATTTATATAGGCATCCGCCTTCGTAGTAGAAATAAATTTGATTTTTTCTGACAGCGGGAAATACCGTACCCGATAAAACATCTTTTTTCAGTAGATTAAAAAGGTCTATGTTCTTACCGCTTAACAGAGCAGATATTTGTTTCTCGTCTAAACTTCGTATAAAACTCATAATTACACCGCTTGTACACCGATAACTCTATTATAACAAATCAGTTCGATTATGGCAACGATCCAACGCAAAAATAACGATTATTACGATAACACCCTATAAAATCAAGAGAAAAAGCGCGGTTTCATACCGCGCTTAAATTCCGCGTTCGATACCTTCACCGTAATTTTATATGGTAATTGCGGTAAACATACGCTTTTTTAGTTGTGTGTCGGTGTATTACGCTTGCTCGAGCTTTCGCGTTTGATCGGCTATACGCAAAGCTTCCGCCATTTTGTCGAGATCACCGTTCATGAATTCATCGATATTATACAATGTGAAACCGATCCTGTGATCGGTCACTCTGCCTTGCGGAAAGTTGTAGGTGCGGATGCGTTCGCTTCGGTCGCCTGTACCGACTTGACCTTTGCGCAACGACGCATATTCCTCGTCCTTTTGTCCTTGAAAATGATCGTACAATTTTGTTGCAAGCACTTGCATAGCGCGCTCTTTGTTTTTGGTTTGACTGCGCTGGTCTTGACACGTCACGACGATGCCCGTCGGCAAGTGCGTGATGCGTATAGCCGAATCGGTCTTGTTTATGTGCTGTCCGCCAGCGCCGCTCGAGCGATACGTATCTATCTTGAGGTCTTTTTCGTTTATCTCTATGCCCACGGTTTCCGCCTCGGGCAAGACCGCCACGGTAACGGTGGAAGTATGGACGCGCCCCTGCGTTTCGGTGACGGGCACGCGCTGGACACGGTGCACGCCGCTCTCGAACTTCAAAAACGAGAATACGTCCTTGCCGCTTATGCCGAACACGGCTTCTTTGATACCGCCGAGTTCGGTCTCCGAGAGCGAGATATCCTCAACCTTCCAACGCTTGCGTTCGGCGAACATTCTGTACATACGGCAAAGCTCCGCGGCAAACAGCGCAGCTTCCTCGCCGCCCGCAGCGGGACGGATCTCGAGCACTGCGTTTTTACCGTCGTTCGGGTCTTTCGGTAAAAGCATTATTTTAAGCTCGTCGTTCAACTCGGTCAAACGCGATTCGAGCGCAGTTATTTCCTCTTTGGCGAGCGCGGCAAGCTCGGCGTCGTCCGATCTCGACATTTCCGACGCATCGGCAAACTCGGCTTGCGCTTTTTTAAGCTCGCCGTACTTTTGCACAAGCGGCTCGAGTTCGGCGCGCTCGCGGCACAGTTCGACCCAAGCCTTGTTATCGGCTGTGACGGTCGGGTCTTGCAATCGCTTTTCTATTTGGTTGTACCGCTCGACTATCCCGTCGAGCCTATCGGTTTTTATTTCCATTTCAGTCTCCGATATGCTTTGTTTTGCAAACGACTATCCTATCCACGCCGTCGAGATCCTTTATTATATCGCACGCGCCGAGCGGCTCGAAAAGCTTTTTCACAGCGTCCGCTTGGTCGTACCCGACCTCGACGATCACAGCGCCGCCGTCGTTGAGGAACTTCGGCGCATTATCCGCTATGATCCTATAAAAATGCAAGCCGTCCGCGCCGCCGTCGAGCGCGAGCCGCGGCTGTGCCGTCACTTGCGGCGCAAGTCCGTCGATATCGGCGGTGCGAACATACGGCGGATTCGACACTATCACATCGAATTTTTCGTCGATGTTATCAAACATATTCGAGCGAACGAGCTTTACTCCCAAGCCCTTGAGATTTACGCCCGCGACTTCGAGCGCTTGTTCGCTTACATCCGCGGCAACGACTTCGCACCCGCTGTTTTTTGCAATATACGCCGCGATACAGCCCGAACCGGTGCAAATATCCAAAGCCTTTGCTCCGTCGCCTTTTGCGTTTATCAACTTGACCGCTTCCGCCGCGAGCACTTCCGTCTCGAACCTCGGAATGAGCACGCGCTTATCTACGTTGATCTTTATCCCGCAAAAATCGGTATTGCCGAGCACATAATCGAGCGGCTCGCCCGCTTCGAGCTTTTCCGCATAACCGCGCGCGGTCTTTACATACCCTATCTTTATTATTCGGACGCCGCCCAGCTCGCCGCGCGGCTTATCGAGCAACGCGGAGTATATCCAATCCGCATTTTGCGGTTCGTCCTTCAGCCGCTCTTTCAATATTTTGCGTTCGGTTTGAAAATCCCGCTCATAGAACTCGATCGTGCTTTTATTGTCGTCGGCGTCAAGCTCGAGCACGGCGTTGAAAGCCGCTATAGCCACTTCCGCCATGCCGTCGTCGGGCAAAGCCGTGGTCAGCTTCTGCAAAACAAGCCCGGGCGCGCGTATTGCATTGGTAAACTTATTGTCGGGCATCATTGCAAGCCCGCGCAAAAGCTCGTACGATACTCCTGCTATCACGGGCAGTAAACACAGTCTCAAAGCGAGCGTAAAAAACGGATTTCGCACCCAATCCTGCGCGGGCAGGCTCAAAAGCCAATTGAGCAACGCATAAAACAAGATAGCGAATATGACTACGAAAAACAAAAAGGTAGTGCCGCAGCGATTGTGCTTTGTAGAACACGACTGCACGTTTTCGACAGTGAGCGGCAGCCCGCGTTCATAGCAGTTTATCGTTCTGTGTTCCGCGCCGTGATACATGAACGTGCGCTTTATATCGGGCATCAACCGAACTATAGCGAGGTACGCGACGAACAGAACGAGCCGAGATCCGCCCTCTACCGCCGATTTTACGATTATCATTGTCGATCGGCTGTCGAAGTGCGCCCACTTTTCGATAGCCCAGCCGCAGAACCACGGCAAACCTACAAACAAGCCGAGCGCAAGTATTACGCCGAGTATTACCGAAAACGTCGTCGACGCTTTGCTCGGCGCTTCGTCGTCCGGCATAGCTATCTCGGCGGACTTCAACAGCGATTTCATGCCCACGACGAGCGAACTTACAAAAGAAATTATCCCGCGTAAAATCGGCACTTTGCTCGCCTTGGACGCGGGCTTAAGCCGTTCTGTCTTGACTTCGATCTCTCCGTCGGGCGCGCGCACCGCAAGCGCGACGCTTTTTTGTCCGCGCATCATTACGCCCTCGAGCAATGCCTGACCGCCGATAAACGTACGACGCGTTTTTTTCGACGTGTCGTATTTATTGTCTTTTTGTTTTTTCTCTTTCTTCATAAACCGCCGAAGTGTTTTAGTCGCATAATTCCGCACATAGAAACTTTGCATAAGCGACTCGAGCAAGATCGCCGCACGAATTTGCGCAAACGTTCTTATCCGTGCAATATGAAAAAAGCGGACTTATGTCCGCTTTATGTTTATTTACCGGATTTTTCTTTGCGCTCGTTAAAGCGTGCGATACGACCGCCGGTCTCGGCTTGCTTCTGCTTGCCCGTATAGAACGGGTGGCACTTGGAACATATGTCCACTTTGACTACGTCGCCTTTTTGCGTCGAGCCTGTTACGAACGTTGCCCCGCAAGCACATTCTACGGTAACTTCGTGATAATTGGGATGTATACCTTTTTTCATAATGAACCTCGTTTTGTGATAACTTAACTTTATAATTATACACCGTCGTTTCGCCGTTGTCAAGCAATCGTATACGGATTTTTAAGTTCTTGTCATTATTATCGTTGATTTTATTCTTTTACAAGCCTACATCTTTACGAGAACCTTGGCGGCAAAGCCGTCTTCCGACGAAAGCTCCTCCATGACTTGCGGCACGTCCGCAAACGAAACGATCTTATCGTAAAGCATATCTACCGATACGGTATGGTTCGCGAGCATATTTATAGCAGACGGATAGTTTTTACCGCATTCGTTTATAGATATAAGTTCGAGGTTTTTTTCGACGAGCGACGCGAGATTGCATTTGATCTCGTTGTCATACGAATGTCCGACGAGCGCTATCTTGCCTCGTCTGCACGTGTAATCGAAAACGTTTTGCAACGGCATAGCCGACGACAAAAGATATGCGCACGCATCCGCCATATGTCCGCCCGTTATGCTCGTTATTTTTTTGCCGACGTCGTCCTTGACCGAGTTTATGGTGTAATATACGCCCGCGCGGAACGCCGCATCGAGCAGATCCTCGCGCATATCCACAACTATAGGCACCGCCTGATAATATATTGCAACTTGCGCGAGAATGATTCCGACCACCGTCGCACCGACGATTATTATCTGATCGCCCTTGTCGATATCGAGCTTGTTCATTACGTTTATAGCGGCGGCGGTATGCTCGGTGAATATCGCGTCTTCGTCCTTGAGCCGTTCGGGAATAGCATACACGTCGTTCGCCGACACAACCGAAAAATCGCTCATAAACCCGTTTTCGGTCTTGCCGAAGCCCATCGCCTTTTCGCAATAATAAAACTTCCCGTCCTTGCACGCGGAGCAGCTGTGGCAGCTCGCCTGCGGATAAGTGACGACACGGTTTCCGCGCGACAGTCCGCTCACGTTAGCGCCCACTTCCGATACGAAGCCCACGCATTGTCTCACCGGAATTATAGGGTACTGTGCGGGTAATTTGCCCTTGAATACCGACACGTCGGTGTTGGATATGCCGCACATCAAGTTTTTCAGTTTGACGCAATTGTCGCCTACCGGTATCGCGTCCATTTCGTCGAGAGTTATAGTATGCGGCGCATGAATTCTATAAGCCTTCATAATACGTACATTATACTACAAATCGGCAAAAATATCAAGTGTTTTGACCCTTTGTAAATTCGGGTCGGTCGCGCCTAAAAAGCCGCCTCGAAACGTCGAAGCGGCTTTTATTGCGGAAAGAAAAACATTACTTGTCTTGGTTTATAGGGAGAACCTCGGACGGATCGATATACTTGCCGTCCTTTTGTATTTCCAAGTGCAGGTGCGCACCGGTGTTGGACTCCGACGCCATGCTCGATGACGTTGTGCCGAGCTTATCGCCCGCCTTTACCTTGTCACCGACTTTTACCGTCACGTTGTCGCCGAGCGATTTGTACACGGACACATATCCGTCGTCGTGCGTGACCGTGACCACGTTGCCGTCGAGCGTCGTGTGCATATCCACCGAAGTTACCGTGCCGTCGCGAATAGCCATAACGTCGCTGTCGCCAACAAAGTCGATACCGGGATGGTATTTCCACACTTCGAGAGTGTCCCAATACACGAGCTTGTCCAAAGCGAATTCAAGCCCCGTTTGCGACGCAGCCGACGATACGGGCATAACGATCGTAGGTTTCACGTCTACCGGAGGAACATCAACCGGCGGGTCTGCAACAGGCTTACGATCCGGCAACGTCAATACCACCGACAGTATGACCGCTACGGCTACAACGACCGACGATGCGGCTATTATGAGAGCACGTGCGTGCCTGCGAAAAAAGTTTTTCTTTTTGTCTTTTGCTGTTGACTGATAGGTTTTCATGTTTCTTTCCTCCGTGACATTGATTATTGACAACTTGAATTTGTTTATACGCAAATTTTATATTTTTTCAATAACAGCCTTGCAAAACGGGCGTACCCATGCACGCCGACCCGTCCGAATACGCCGCCATCACGTTGTACGGTTCGCCCGTGCCGAGCCGCTCAGCCTTGGCGCACACTCTGTCGCTGTATGCGTAAATTACCGTTGTGCCGCCGCTCTCTGCGCGGTATACTTCGCGCGCGCCTATTTTGTCGAGCGCGTCGAATAACTCCGCTACAGTGGCGAAATCGGCTCGTACGCATGCATCGGGCGCATAGCACAAGCCGTCCGCGTTTCCGCACGGCTCATTATCGGCATAAAATACGGCATTCCCCGCGAGCGGACTGAACCATACAGCACAGCCGATCGCGACGCAAACGAGCAATGCCGAAAATAACAACATTTTTTTCATGCCGAGTATTATTGACATAACGTGATTGAATAATACGGAATTCGGAATTATAGTTTACATGATCTCGACATTTCGTTATTATTCTTATCTCAATCTTTCCCGCCCGCGATCCTCGGGTCTCTCTATAGGAGAGAGTTTTAATAAGGTTGAGATTCTGAAACGCGTCCGAAGAATCTCAACCTTAAAAATAATTAAATAACAAAACAATATTCTTTTTCCGCACGAAAAAGAGCGGTCGCTATGCGGTCGCTCTTGATCCGTCCTATCCGACATCCGCGTGTCGGTTTGTCTTTTATCTTTTGTTTACGCTTTTAGTATGCGCAATAATATCCCGATTATTCGCCTTTGTTTTTGGTAAGTTTGTAAAGCTTGACCGAATTTTCAACCGATTTCTCGGCGGCTTTTTCACCGTAACGATTGACGTCGCTCAAGCTCTTCGGACCGTGCTGCAAGCACAGAGCGCCGTTTATGCACCCGCCCTCGCAAGCCATACCCTCGAAAAAGTTATACGGCGATTTGCCGACTTTGAGCATAAGCAGTTGCTTTTTACATTCCTCGAGTCCGCTCATAGCCACGGGTCGAGCTTCAAAACCGCGCTCTTTTGCGAGCTGCGTCACGCCCTCGGTTATGCCGCCCGAGCGCGCAAATATTCTTCCGTAATACGACGCATTGTCGAGCGCGGTGTCGCCGAGCGTGGATACGTCTATCTCGCGCGCGTCGAGGAAGGCTTGCAGCTCCTCGAACGAGATAACGCAATCGACCGAATCTTTGGCGATATCGGATTTGAACTCGAATTTTTTGGATGTGCAAGGTCCGACGAAAATAACCTTTGCCGTCTCGTCCATAGCCTTGAGCAATCTCGCCGCCATGACCATGGGCGACGGCGTGGAAGAAACGTATTTATACAAATCGGGAAAATTGATCTTTACGTATTTAACGAAACTCGGGCAGCACGATGTGGTGAGTATGCCCTTTTCGCCGAGTTCGTCCGCTTCGTGATCGAGCGTCAAGTCCGCACCGAGCGCGGTCTCCACTACTTGATGGAATCCGAGTTTGTGCATGCCCGTAACGATCTGCTCTATGCGCGCGTAACCGAACTGCGAGACTATCGCGGGCGCGATCAGCGCGTATACTTTGTATTTGGTGTTGTTTTCGGAATTTTTGAGTATTTCGAGCGCATCGAGAATATACGACTTGTCCGAGATCGCGCCGAACGGGCACTGATATACGCACGCGCCGCAACCTACGCATTTATCATTATCTACCTTTGCCTTTTTATCGGCGTCGACCTTTATTGCATTCGCTTTACAGCTCAATACGCACGGACGTTTTTGCAAGATTATGGCATTGTACGGGCAGGCTTGCGCGCACTTGCCGCATTCTATGCACTTGCTCTTATCTACTACAGACCGCTTGTCCACTATGGATATTGCGCCTTTGGGGCATGCTTCCACGCATCTGTGCGAAATACAGCCGCGGCAAGCGGGCGTTACGAATATACCGTCGACGGGACATTCGTCGCACGCAATGTCGATTACCTCGACGACGTTCGGATTGTCTTTATCACCGCCCATGGCAAGCTTGAGCCGCTCTTGCAATATCGCGCGCTCTTTGTACACGCAGCAACGCAAGCTCGCTTTCGGACCGGGCATGATCTTAACGGGAATATCTCGGAATATGTCCGTGCCTATCCCCTCGGGGCTATCGTACGCACGGATAAGTTCTTTGATAACTTGGTATTTCAGCTCTTGTACAGCAGTATCGAATTTTCTTGTTTGCATATTATCCTCAATAGTAGCGTATTTTAACGCTTTTACCCATTTTCTTCAAATTTTCGGCGAGCTTATCTATAAGCTTGAGTTTCATTGTCGTTTCTATGGGCAAGCCCTTGTGCGCCTCGTTGACCGACTGTCCGACGAAAAACTCGAGTTCGGTGGAGTCCTCGAACAAAAGTTTCGACAGCAACGTTGCGCCGTCGCGCTTTGTAAACGACTTACCGCCTACGTCCCAAGGATCGAGATAACGCTCGGACAGCTCGAGTACGCGCCGAATTGTGATGACGCCTTCCGTAGTAAGGTCTATACCGTCGATATAGCCTATCGGCGGAACGTCGCGATCGGGAAAATCAAAGCTCGTCGTTACTTCCTTGCCAAGCTCTCGCGCGACTATCTGCGAACTTGTGCCGCCGCACACTACCTTTTTCCCGGGCAATGCCATAAATTCCGCCACGTAGGCTTTGTCGTCGCTTTTATGCATCGGCGGACCGACGAACACCGCCGTAGGCTCCGGCTTTTTCACTTTGACGGCGAGCACCGTCGTATCGTCGCCCGGTTCGTTCATATACAGCTCGTTGCACTCGCCGGCGAGCGTAGCAGAGATCGACCGCGCCGACATTCCGCGTTTTACGGAACGCCGCAGATAGTCCTTTATCTGATTGCGCTCCCAACCGAAATTCATCAGCATTCCTATACCGGCATGTTCCACACCGTCGCTCGTAATTACTATAGCGTCGTTTTCCTTAAGCGCAAGCTCGGTGATATACACGGTTTTGCCGCATATCTCCGTTTTGGTGCGAGAAAAGTCGAGCGCGTCACCGTCGCGAAGAAGGATCGCGCCGGGATTGTCGAATTCCAACAGCTCGCCCGTGCCGTCGCGTTTTATATGACAAACCGAAAACGTAGCGTAAGCAACGTTTCGCACCTTGCATACGGGCAACGACGCAATAAGCGTTTCTATACAGTCGCGCAGCGGAACGCCCGCCGACAGCATGGTGCAAAGTATCTTCGACGACAGCGTAGCCAAAATATTGGCTTTTACGCCGCTGCCCATGCCGTCGCAAAGCACCGCGGTAAGATAATCGCCGTTCGTTCGACATTCCACCCGATCGCCGCACAGCTCCTCGCCCTTTTTATTCAGCGAGGTATATCCGTTGTCGATAAAGTAATTCAATTGCCGTCCTCCGACATTGCCTTTTTGAGTTTGAGCAGCGCGGTTTTCGTTTCGGCGGTAGTTTCGCCCAAAAGCGACGCTATCTCCTGCGCTACGCGCATTTGCTTTTCTATCACGGAATCGGTCACCGACAGGGTGTCTTGTTTGACCTTGTTGAGCGATTCGTCGTAATTGACCTTTTCGGTTATATCGGTAATCACCACGAGCAGCATATGCTCGTTCTTGAGCGGCACTATCTTAACGTCCACGAACCGTCCCGTTTTGTCGATCCGCATTTTATCTACGTGCACGGCTTTGCCGCTGTCTGCGGCTTTGAACACTTCAGTCGGGTCGAAACAGTCGAAAATATATTCGGGCGCGGTTTGCCCGACGAGCGATTGCGCTCTGCGATTGATCTCCGAGATCTTAAGTTCGCCGTTACATACTATTATTCCGTTAGGACTGTTTTCCAAAACAACGTTGCTCATGGATTCCGCTTTTTCGCGCATGTACGGCACGCACATTTCGGTTTCCGCATAGCCGTTCAGAACAGCCCAAGCTTTTTCTCTGCAAGTGGAATATCCGCACGCGCCGCAATTAAGCTCGTCCGCCTTGCAATGCTTGCCCGTCTTTGCAAGCACTTCGGCGATCTCCTCATCGGTGGGAACTCTGTCGCCGGGAGTAAGCGGCTTGAACGTATACGACAGCGACGGCGTAACGTCGGGAACAACGTCGGTCGGCGCGGAATTGGTGTAACCGCGAATAAGCACGTTCGCTTCCACCGCTCCGCCGCTGCGACGTATCACGCACGGACCGTTTATGCACGCGCCTTCGCATGCGTTAATTTCCAAGAACACGCCTTTTACGCTCTTTATGTCCTCTACCGCATCGTCGAGTCTCGAAACGCCGTCGACCGCTATATACTCGTAGTTCGGCGGAAATTTGTCGAACGACTTGATTATACCTCGCGGTATGGGATAGAACTTCGCCTTTAGCGAGGTTTTGCCGTTTTGCTCTGCGCTCGGCGCAACGACGTCGCTTTTCGGATTTGCGTCCGACGCTTCTGTATCTATTTTAATGTTGCGCTTTTTGAAAAGCTCCGCAAGCTCCTCGAACGTGAGCGCGCCCGCGATAATTCCGCTCTCGTGCGCCTCGCGCTTTTTGGCGATGCACGGACCTATAAACACTATCTCCGCATCGGGATAACGGCTTTTCAAAATCTTGGCGTGCGCGACCATAGGCGACACCACGGGCGCGAGATACTTGACCAACTCGTGATGATACAACACGATCGCGCGGTTGACCGCCGGACATGCGGACGTAATGAGATTATCGTACTTGCCGCTGTCGAGCAGTTTTTTATACTCGGCAGTGACAGCCGCCGCGCCTTCGGACGTCTCGAACGCGTCCGAAAACCCGAGCGCAAGCAACGCGGACTTGAACGGCGTGAAACTTTTAACCGCAAAAGACGATACGAACGACGGCGCAACCGACGCGACAACCCGCTTGTTCTTTGCGAGCAAACGTTCTATGACCGCCGTGTCGTCATGAACGCTCTTTGCGTTCTGCGGACACACGTGCGTGCAATGTCCGCAGAGAATGCAACGGCTCTCTACGATCTTCGCTTGATTGTTGCGCATATCGATCGCTTTGACGGGACACGAGCGCAAGCACTTATAACAGTTTTTGCAATTCGCCTTTTGAAAATCCAAATAGAACATGGCGAACTACCCCAACAACGGCAAAATTTCGTTGCGGAATTTTTCCTCGGCGTTTTGCCCGTTTACATTGAGTATGTACGTGTCGTCCGCTTTGACGGCAACGCCGTCCGAACAACGATTGAGACAAAAACACGCGCGCAGGTCTATCTTGTCCCCGAGCTTTTCCGATTCGATAAGCGATTTGAACTTGTCGATAACGTCGTACGAACCCTTGAGATGACAGGAACTGCCCACACACACTTTTAATATCATAATTTTTCTCCCTTTGTCAGCCTACCGCCGCACATAACAGTCAATAGGCTTTCCCTTTGGTTATTTTCGTAACTTTCTATGATTTCTTACTGTTAGTCGCTTAAACGACGCGACAAGCTTGCGACCGTAAATTTCGTCTTTGGCAAGACGCGTTATCCGAAGCCGTAGCGGCGCTACGTCGAGGACAAGCAACACAGCCAAAGGCGAAATTTACAGCAAGATCGTCGCACGAGCTTAATCAACTACAATATTTTATTCGTATTGGCAAACGCTCGCCCAATGCTCGAGCATTTCGCGTTCCTCGGGCTTGCCCTTGACCATTTGCGACGCTGCAACGATGGGCAGCCACTGATCGACGTACTGCCGCGCGGTATCCGACTTTTTGCAGAACAGCGCCAAATATTTCTCGGCAGCAGCGTCGTCGCCCGCAAGCTTAAACAGCAAGTACGTGCGCGCGGCGTCGGCGGACGCATTGCCTATCGTTGCGTGCGACCAGTCGATTATACAAGCTTTTCCGTCGGGTGTAATGAGCACGTTGGACGGATTGAAATCGCCGTGGCAAAGCTTATTGTGATTGGGCATGCCGTTCAAGCGTATATGCAATTCGTAGCGCGTGGTAGCCTCAAGCCCCGAATGGGAAATTTTGTTATTGAACTTGTCGCGCTGTTTGTTGAGATTGGGCGACGACAAGCCGTGCATCGACAATTGGATATCGACGAACTTTTCGAGATACGCATCGAGCTTTTTCGGCTCTTTTGCCATGAGCGCGGCGAGCGACGTGCCTTCCACGTAATCCATGACGATCGCGAGTCTGCCGTCGTCGAGCTTTTTCACTTCGTGTACTTTGGGTATATACAAACCCGTCTCCTCGACGCGGGATTGATTGAGCGCCTCGTTTAGGATATCGGCTTTGTTATAATCCGCGGCGAAAACCTTGTAGCAAAGCTCGCCTTCGCGGTAGATGGTTTTATTACTGCGTTTTGCTATTTCCGACGACATGTTATTTTCCCTCCTTGCCGTAGTAAGCGTTGAGATACATTTGTTTTATCTCGGATATGAGCGGATAGCGCGGGTTCGCGCCGGTGCACTGATCGTCGAATGCGTCGCGGCTCATTTTGTCAAGCTCGGCGAGGAATTTATCCTCGGGCACGCCCGCATCTTTGATAGTCGCGGGCAGACCGACCGCCACGCGAAGCTCGTCGAGTTTTTTGAGCAACTTGTCGAACTTCTCTTCGTCCGTCTTTCCCTTGAGTCCGAGCATTTCCGCAACTTCCGCATAGCGGTGCAAGCATGTAGGATGATCGTATTGCGGGAACGTTCCGAGCTTTGTCGGCGCTTCGGACGCATTGAACTTCATGACCTGACGCAACAACAACGCATTAGCCATGCCGTGCGGCAAGTGATGATACGCGCCGAGTTTATGCGCCATCGAGTGGCAAACTCCGAGGAACGCGTTAGCGAACGCCATACCCGCCATCGTCGCGGCGTACGCCATTTCGGCGCGGGCCTCGGCGTCTTTGCCGTTTTCGTATGCGCGAGGCAGATAATCGAATATGAGTTTTATGGCTTCCTTGGCTATACCGTTGGTAAAATCGGTCGCCATGACGGACGCCACAGCCTCGAGACTGTGCACCATCGCGTCGTAACCCGAGTTTGCGGTAAGTCCTTTCGGTATACCCATCATAAGATCGGGATCGCATATCGCCATTTTGGGCAAAAGCTCGTAATCGGCGATCGGGTACTTCATGCCCGTCTTTTCGTCGGTGATGACCGCAAACGGCGTAACTTCCGAACCCGTGCCCGCCGTGGTGGTGATAGCCACGAAATACGCTTTTTCGCCCATTTTAGGGAATCGGTATACGCGCTTTCTGATATCCATAAAGCGCATCGCCATGTCCGCGAAATCGACTTCGGGATGCTCGTACAGCACCCACATTATCTTGCCTGCGTCGAGCGCGCTGCCGCCGCCGAGCGCAACTATAGCATCCGGCTCGAACGAACGCATCGCCGCCGCGCCCTTTTGCGCCGAACCGAGCGTCGGATCGGGCTGAACGTCGGAGAACGTGGTGTTGACTATACCCATCTCGTTGAGTCTGTCGCTGACGAGCTTGGAAAATCCGCTCTTGAACAAAAACTCGTCGGTTACTATAAACACACGCTTTTTGCCCATATCTTTAAGCTCTTCGAGCGCGACGGGCATGCAGCCTTTCTTGAAATACACCTTTTCGGGTGCGCGGAACCACAACATATTCTCTCTCCTTTTGGCGACCGTTTTGTAGTTTAACAAATGCTTTACCGATACGTTCTCGCTTACCGAGTTGCCGCCCCAAGAGCCGCAACCGAGCGTGAGCGAAGGGCGAAGCTTGAAGTTGTAAATATCGCCTATACCGCCCTGCGCCGCGGGAGTGTTGAGAAGTATTCTGCACGTTTTCATCGTGTCGGCAAACTTGGCTATCTTATCGGCAGCCTGCTGCTCGTTGGCATACAGCGACGAAGTGTGACCGTATCCGCCGTCGGCGACGAGCTTAGCCGCTTTCGTCAAAGCGTCGTCAAAGCTCTTCGCGTGGTACATCGCAAGCACGGGCGAAAGCTTTTCGTGCGCGAACGGTTCTTCGATCTCGACGGAGCTGACCTCTCCCACCAATATCCTCGCGGTCTCGGGTACTTCAAATCCGCAAAGCCGCGCGATATTCGGCGCGCTCTGTCCGACTATCTTGGCGTTGACCGATCCATTGATAAGTATGGTCGCGCGAACTTTGTCTATCTGCTCGGCGTCGAGGAAGTACGCGCCGCGCAAAGCAAGCTCGCTCTTGAATGCGTCGTATACGTCGTTGAGAACTATGACCGACTGCTCGGATGCGCAAATCATGCCGTTATCGAACGATTTGCTGTGCAAAACGCTCGACGCCGCAAGCTCGATATTCGCCGTGGAATCGACTATAACGGGAGTGTTTCCCGGACCTACGCCGACCGCAGGCTTGCCAGAGCTGTACGCAGCCTTGACCATGCCCGGTCCGCCCGTTGCAAGTATAAGATCGCACTCGCTCATGACCGCCGCCGACAGCGGAACGCTCGGCTGATCTATCCAGCCGATAATGCCCTTCGGCGCACCCGCCGCGACAGCTGCGTCGAGTACTGTCTTTGCCGCCGCTATCGTGCAGTTTTTTGCACGCGGGTGCGGCGAGAATATCAAACCGTTGCGCGTCTTGAGCGCGAGAAGCGCTTTGAATATGGCGGTAGACGTCGGGTTGGTAGTGGGCACTATCGCCGCCACGATGCCGACAGGCTCCGCCAATGTTTCCACGCCGTAAGCATCGTCGCGCGAGATAACGTCGCACGTTTTGACGTCGCGGTATGCATTGTAAATATATTCGGCGGCGTAGTGGTTTTTAATCACCTTATCCTCGACGATGCCCATGCCCGTCTCTTCGACAGCCATGATCGCAAGATCGATACGCGCCTTATCCGCAGCAGTTGCGGCGGCAAGAAATATCTTGTCTACCTGCTCTTGAGTGTACGTAGCAAACTCGCTCTGAGCTTTTCTCACGCGTTTGAACAATTCGCGAAGCGACTGCTCGTCATTGACTATAAGTTCTTCCATATAACCTCCGTAGAACTTTACATAAGCGTATTTTTCTCTCATTAAAACACGCCTAATATATTATGCAATATTTATTGCATTTTGTCAAGTAGCAACGATATATTTTTACATTCACGGCATAAATTTAGCAAAAAACTCCCTCGGCGAATGAAATGCACCTATATAAGTTTGTCTAACTTTTGGGGCGCATTTCAATCCAAGGGAGTATTGTTCGGAAGTAAAATTATATCGTTGCGCATTACATCGCCGATCCGGTTGTCGACGGGGTATAAACCCTCGCGGCAAGTTCGGCATTCATGCGAACAAGTCTTTGGCGTCGCCGCCGTAGAACTTAGTGAAGTTTGCCGCATCGAGACACAAACGCCTCGAATACAATATATTATCGACTATATTTCGATCAGCCGATAGTCGCAATGTCGAGCGAAGAAAGGAACGCGGAAAGGCTTGCTCCGTCGATAGCGGTTGCCGCAAGTATCTTTTCGCAAGCGGCGTCTATCTCGTCGTGCACGTTAAGCTTTGCTTCGAGCTTGGACACCGTGCCGCCCTGTTCGCCGAGCATACGCTCGATCATCTTTGCAAACGGCTTAATGGTCGCAGGCATATTCGCCGCGTCGAACGGCATCGTTCCGTCGAGATAAAGCTGTACTTGCTTGAGCTGTTCCGAAAGCTTTGTGGGCAACACGAAGTAACCCATAACGTCGTTAAGCGAAAGCGCGCCCGACTTGATCTCGTCGAACTCCGCGCCCATGCGCGGTTTTTTGAGCGCGTTGGAACGCAATACCACGTCGAAACAATACTTGCCGCTCGCGGTTTTTCTCGCTACGACGTTGCAGAAATTCTTTTTGCCGTCGTTTGTAATGCGCTCGTCGGAATATGCCTTCCATGCGGCAGCGAGCTTATCGACAAACTCGACCGTCTTTTCGAGATTGGAGTGCGCTATGCGAACGACCGTTCCGTACCAATCGACAAGGTTCATTTCCAAATACGGATATTCCTTGCTCTTAAGCCGCGCTTTGGTCGCGGCTTTGAGCATGGGCGTCGAACGAAAACCCGTTTGAAAATGCTCGTGCGCAACGTTGTTTGCGCCGCCGTTTTCGGCGAGCGAATTTGTGCCGACAAACCCGTCCGAACCGATAAAGTCGGCGGCGAGCGCGAGCTTTTTGACTGAGTCCTTGCCCTCGGTCATAGGCGTGTGCTTGCCGTTAGCCAATACGCCGTGCTTTTCGTAATATTGATGGCGCGAATAATTAAAAAACCATTCCTCACCGTCTATATCGGTAGCTATCTTGCGCATATTCGCGTAATCGGAATATCCCTCAAGCTCCTTGCACAGAGGGCAGTATGCGCCTATACCCTGCTTTTGCGGCATGAGGTTTATTATGATCTCGATCTTGCTCTTCAGTTCTTTGGCTTCCCAGCGGTCGTTTTTTGCGCATTCGCACAAATCGACGTATCCGTCCTTTACGCTATATTCATACAAAAAATCGAACGCCTTTTGTTTGTTTACCGCATAGGTATCGGCAAACAGATCGTTCAGTTCCGACGGCTTGAGACTCAATGCGTCCATGATCTCTGCTTTGAGCGACTGCGCGGGAATGCCGTTCTGCTCGGCATATGCGATAACGGGCGCGACAAGCGCGTCCGGCTCGGTCATAGCATCGATCGCATCGAGATCTATTTCGTCCGCGCCGAGGAGTTCGCAGCCGTCTATCTTGAGAAGTCTGCAAATAGTACGCGCGGCGCGGGCGCTGTCGAGCGCGTCGAGCATGAGATGCGTTTGAGCATACGCCAAAAGCTCGGATATTTCTTTGTCTAACATAATATATTTCTCCTGTTTGATTTATTTGTAAGTATAATCGGTGTGGCGCGCCCATTGGGGCGCAACGCTGCGCGTAACGCACGAACCGGAGGGTACGCGAAGCAGCCGGCGGTATAATGCCTAATTTATTCGCTTGTTTACTTGCGTGGACGCAAGGTGTCCACCAAACTCTCCGTATCGAACTCCGTCCACGGAAATTCTTGAGGCGGCTGTGAGTAGAACAGCATAAGGTCGCCGCTGACAGGATGAGTAAAACACAGTCTGTACGCCCAAAGCGCGAGGTGCGGACTGCGCACGAGCTTTTCGCCCGCATACTTGCCGTCGCCCACTATCGGCGCGCCGAGCGCCTTGAGCTGAACTCTGACTTGATGCGTTCTTCCCGTCAAAAGCTTGACCGATACGAGCGAAAGTTTTTGTTCCGATTTTTTTTCGGTTTCGGGCTTTTCGGATTTTTCGAGTTTTTCAGAATCCGGCATTGCGTGAGTTTCGGCGTTTTCCGCTTCGTCCGACGCGAACGATACGGTTTCTTTCCCGTCGGCAGTATCTCTCCCCGTATCGTCAAACGCAAGCTTGCGTTCGTCGGTCGGTTCGTCGTATGTCTCGTCTACGAGCGTCACTTCGCTTACTGCGAGTTTTGCGCCATCGAGCGTGCTCGGCACAAGCGACACGTAGTTATTTCGCTCGTCCTTGAACAAATAGTGCTCCACTCTGCCGAACCGATTGGGCTTGCCCGCGGTTACGGCGGCATAGTTTTTATCGAAATCGCCCTCGCGTATCTGCTCGGACAACCGCGCCGCGGCTTTACTCGTCTTTGCGAAAACCATAACGCCGCCCGTCGGTCTGTCGAGCCTGTGCACAAGCCCTAAGTACGCATCGCCCGGTTTATCGTACTTTTCGATCAAATACTCTTTAAGCTCGTCGAGCAGGCATTTATCGCCCGTCTTGTCGCCCTGCGTAGGCAGGTTTTGCGGCTTGACCACAACCAAAACGTGATTATCCTCGAAAAGAATGTTTTTCGCTATGCCTTGCGCCTCTCGCATCTGCTGCGGGTTTTGCGCGCTCTTTTCCTCGGTGTTTTTTGCGGCGTCGATAAGATCCTGACGCAGCATCACCTTTTTTATCGGCTTTTGCGGCTGCTCCGGTTCGGGCGCGGTTTCGCGCGGTTTTTTATCGTACGGCTTTTTATCCTTGTTATCCTTGTTCCACGGTTTTTTATCTCTATCCCAAGGTTTTCTTTCGTAAGGTTTTTTATCTCTATCCCAAGGCTTTCCGTCTTTATTACCTCGGAACGAACCGTTTTTATTGCCGAACGAGCCGCCGCTTTTATGCCTCGGCTTAAAACCGTTTTGTCCTTTCTTATCGTCTGTCACACGCACCTCCACAAACCGCTGCAACCGCACGGCAACGCGATTTTCCGTTCGGTCGGCAAACACACTTCGTACGCCTCTGTTTGCCCGCGAGGCATTGTCAACTCGAGGATGTTGGCGATGGTTTGCGGTTGCAGACCGGTAGTATAGCTGTTTATCAAAAAAAATTGCGGATCTGTCAGCACCTGCGCGCACAGCTCTACGAGTGAATACACGTCGTCCTCCATGCGCCATACTTCGCCGGATGCGCCTCTGCCGTAGCTCGGCGGATCCATGATCACCGCGTCGTATGTTTTGCCGCGCTTTATCTCGCGCGCGACGAACTTTTTGCAATCGTCGATTATGAATCGCAAATTACCCTCGGGCACTGCGTTAAGCGCGCAATTGCGCCGCGCGCGTTCCACCATGCCTTTTGCCGCGTCAACGTGCGTCACGATCGCGCCGCGCTTTGCAAGCGCAGTAGTCGACGCGCCGGTATAGGCGAAAAGATTGAGTATTTTGGGCGGTTTTCCGGCTCGTACCGAACTTTCCACAAGCGCCGACAGCTTATCCCAATTTACCGCTTGCTCGGGGAACAGCCCCGTGTGCTTAAATCCCGTCGGCTTGACTATGAACTTGAGATCGCGCCAACTCACCTGCCACTCGTCGGGCATGGGCTTATTGACTATCCATCTGCCTCCGCCGTTTCTGTCGCGCTCGTAGCGCGCGTGCGTGTCGAACTCGGAGTAATCGACGGTGGCGCGCCATATAGCCTGAGGGTCGGGACGCAGAAGCGTCACAGACTTCCAACGCTCGAGTTTCAGTCCGTCGCCCGAGCCGAGTATTTTATAATCTTTCCAATCGGGCGCTAACATTTTTCCACGCAAAGCTCCACGTCGTGTCCGTTGATGTCGCAAACCTCTCCGCCCGCGCGCTTGACCACCTCGAGCGCGAGCGTGACCTTTGCGATGCGCGCGCCGAACTTGTCGAACACGCCGTCCGTAAATTTATCGCCGTTATAATAAAGCTTTATCCTGTCGGTAACGTCGAAACCGCTCGATTTCCGTATGGTCTGTATTTTGGAGATCAGCTCGCGAGCGCAGCCCTCTTGTACAAGCTCGTCGGTGAGCGCGGTGTCGAGCGCAACCGTCATATCGCCGTCGGTCTCCACCGAATAACCTTCCGCGCCTTTGGTCGCGATGAGCATATCGTCCTTGGCAAGTTCGACGGCAACGCCGTCGACGTCGAATTTATAAACACCGCCGCCGAGCGCGATCTTTGCCGCTTCGTCGCCGTTTTCCGCAAGGTGAGCGCGTATCGCGCCTACAAGTTTGCCGTACTTGGGTCCTACGGTCTTGAGCTGAGGTTTTACTTCATAGCCCGTAAGCTCGTCCGAGCCGCCCTTGATCACTTCTTTAACATTGAGCTCGTCTGCGAGAATATCCGAATACGCTTCGGGGAACTCTCCCGCGACTACGACGCGCGAAAGCGTTTGACGGTTCTTGAGCCCGCTCTTGTTGCGCGCGGCGCGACCAAGCTCCGCGGCTTTTATAACTCTTTCCATATCGGACGAAAGCTTTGCGTCCACGAACTTTTTGTTTACTTTAGGAAAATCGGATATATGCACCGAAACGGGCGCGGTCTTATCCACCGAACGCACTATGTTTTGGTATATCTCCTCGGCAATAAACGGTGTGAACGATGCGGTTAGTTTGGCGAGCGTATCGAGCGCGGTGAACAGCGTGTAGAAAGCCGCCGTTTTATCCGCCGTCATGCCGTTGCCCCAGAACCGCTCGCGCGAGCGGCGCACGTACCAATTGGATAGTTTATCGGTAAATTCGCCTATCAGCTTTGCCGATTCGTAAATCTTATAATCGGCAAGCCCGTCGTCGACTTTTTTTACAAGCGCATTTAATTCGGACAACAACCATTTGTCCGTCAAAGTATATGCTGCTTTTTTGGGGTCGACCTTTGTCGGGTCGAACTTGTCTATTTCCGCATACATAACGTAAAAAGCGTACGTATTGTAAAGCGTTCCGAGATATTTGTTCTGCGATTCGCTAACCGCTTTGCGATAGAACCGCGAAGGCAGATACGGCGCGGAATTGGTGTAATAGTACCAACGTACCGCGTCCGCGCCCGTAACGTCGAGTACCGAGAACGGATCGACGACGTTGCCGAGATGCTTGGACTGCTTTCTGCCCTGTTCGTCGGTGACGTGTCCGAGCACCACGCAATTGCGGAACGGCGCTTTATCGAACATAAGCGTCGATATAACGAGCAGAGTATAGAACCAGCCGCGAGTTTGGTCTACGGCTTCGGAGATGAAATCCGCAGGGAACGTCTTTTCAAAAACGTCCTTGTTTTCAAACGGATAATGGTACTGCGCAAACGGCATAGACCCCGAGTCGTACCAGCAGTCTATTACTTCGGGCGTGCGACGCATTACGCCGCCGCACGAACACTTGTATTCGCAACCGTCCACGTACGGCTTGTGCAATTCTATATCGCCCTTTATGCCGCACTTTTCTTTTAACTCCGCCTTGCTGCCTATCGCTTCCACCTTGCCGCACTTGTCGCACACCCAAAGCGGGAGCGGCGTGCCCCAATATCTGTCGCGCGAAAGACCCCAATCGATTACGTTTTCCAAGAAGTTGCCCATGCGTCCGCTGCCTATCGACGGCGGATACCACTTGACCGACGCGTTGTTCGCTATAAGCTTATCCTTGACGGCGGTCGTCTTTACGAACCACGACGAACGCGCGTAATATATGAGCGGCGTGTTGCACCGCCAGCAATGCGGATAGCTGTGCGTGCACATCGGCGCGGACAACAGCAATCCGCGCGCCTTAAGGTCGGCGAGAATATCTTTGTCGGCGTCCTTGCAAAACTTGCCGACAAACGCCGCAGGCTCTGTAAACTTGCCGCGCTCGTCTATCGTCTGCACAAGCGGCAGTTCGTTCGCCTTTCCGACGCGCGAGTCGTCGTCGCCGAATGCGGGCGCGATATGTACTATGCCCGTGCCGTCGGTCAAAGTTACGTAGCCGTCGGAAACCACTTTATAACAATCGAGATTGCCAGAATACGTTCGATACAGCGGCGTGTAATGCGCACCGACCAGCTCTTTGCCTTTATATGTTTTGAGCAATTCGTATTCGTCGAAATGCTTGCCGACAAGCTCTTTCGCGAGTATATATTTCTTCCCGTTCGCCGCGATCATCGCATACTCGAACTTGTCGTTCACGCACAGCGCGACGTTGGACGGAAGTGTCCACGGCGTAGTCGTCCACGCCAAAAATCGACAGCCGCCCTCGAAGTCGGAATCGAACCCGACCACGGCTGTACGCTCCGTAACGTCTTTATAGCCTTGCGCCACCTCGTGCGAGGACAGCGCCGTTCCGCAGCGCGGGCAATACGGCACTATCTTGTGACCTTTGTAAATAAGCCCGCGATCGAATATGCTCTTGAGCGACCACCATACCGACTCGATATATTTATCGTCGTAAGTCACGTACGGATCGTCCATATCCGCCCAATACCCTACTCGGTCGGACATCTTTTCCCATTCGGACTTGTATTTCCAAACGCTGTGCTTGCATTTTTCTATAAACGGCTCTACGCCATACTTTTCTATATCCTGCTTGCCGTCGATACCGAGCGATTTTTCCACTTCGAGTTCAACGGGCAGACCGTGAGTATCCCAGCCCGCTTTGCGCAAAACGTGCTTACCTTTCATTGTGTGATAACGCGGGATTATATCCTTCATAGTGCGCGTTAAAACGTGCCCTACGTGCGGTTTGCCGTTGGCAGTGGGCGGACCGTCGTAGAACGAAAACTCAGACGCGCCCTCTCTGTTTTTTATGCTTTTGTTGAAAACGTCGTTCTCTTTCCAGAACTCGGCGACGCCCTTTTCGAGCTCGACCGCGTTATATGCCGAAACTTTTTTATACATAACTCCTCACAACAAATAAATATATATTGCCGCAAAATGTATTGCCGCACCCGCCGCCGCGCATACGTGCCACAGCACGTGCCCGAACGAAAACTTTACCGAATAGAATATCATTCCCGCAAGATACGCCGCCGCGCCGCCGAATATCATCCAGAAAAATTGTTCGCCGCACAGCGAAAATATAAGATCTACGCGCATTACGCAAACGATTATACCGAGCACATATCCGACGAGGCACACCGCCTTGAACTTTTCCGCGTTTATTCCGTTTAGCGTAATTACAGCGGCAGTCAAAGCCGCAAGCACGGCGAAAAGCGTGTAGCCCCAAACCGCATCCGTATGAGTACCTGCGCCGAAACCGCAGAGCATAACGGGCGCATACGCGCCGAGCATCAGCGCGGGCGCGGCGCAATGCTCGAACCGAGCGAACACGTCGCGCGCTTTGCCGTCTCGAAGCGAATGTCTCACTACGCTTACGACAAATACCGCAACGAGCATGCCGCCGAAGACAGCCGCGGATACTATGCACGCCTCGCTTTCCCCTACGCTTTTTATCAAAAGAAAAACAAGCCCGACAAACCCGAGCGCCGCGCATATTGCGTGCGTTATAATGTTTGTGAGTTCTTGCGGCTTGCCGTACGGTATATGCGTCTGTACTACCTTAGCCCTGCTCATAACGTAATTATAACATATAGATTATCGACAGTCAATCTTTTACGGCAAAAATGTTTTGCGGTATATTAAATCGAAATAATATATACGCCCGCACATCGTTTTTTCGTTTCGCAATTTAATTGACAAACGCGCTTGCAAAGTTCTATAATATATGTATGCGAGATGTGAGAAGTCCGAATCAAATATGCGTCAACTGCTTCGGCACGATAGACCCGAGAACGAGCTCTTGCCCGTATTGCAAACGTCGTCTGTCCGAGGACGTGACTGTGCCCGGCGCGATACCGCTGCGCACCCTGCTCGGCGGCAGATACTTTATCGGACCGCCGCTCGGCAGAGGCGGGTTCGGCATAACGTACAAAGCTTACGACATGCTGTCCGGCGCGCGCGTCGCGATAAAGGAATTTCTGCCCAAAGGCTATTGCAAACGCATACCCGGGTCTTGCGCCGTCGCCGTCAACGATCCCAATAACGGTAAAATATTCAACTATTGGCTGAGCGCGTTCATTCAGGAAGCAAAGGTGCTCACGTCTATAAAACATATGGACGGAATAGTTAGCATTTACGACTTTTTCCTCACAAACAATACGGCGTACATAGTGATGGAATATCTCGACGGCATGAGCCTGCACCGCTTTATAAACGGCAGAGGCGGAAGGCTGCATTTATCGGAAACGCTGAATATCATGCGCTCGGTGCTCGAAACGCTGTTGCTGTTGCATCAGCACGGCATAATCCACAAAGACATTTCGCCCGAGAACATTCAGATAGTAAACAACAAAAAGATCAAGCTCATCGACTTCGGCGCGGCGTCTATATATAACCAACGCGTAGCCAAGCCGTTCTTTGTACTCAAAAAGGGTTACTCCCCGCTCGACCTGTATTCGCAAAACGGCGTGCAAGGACCGTGGACGGACATCTACGAGATAGGCGCTACGATTTATACGTGTCTCGTCGGCGCGCCGCCGCCCGAGGCTACGGAACGCGCCAAAGCGGACAAACTCGTACCGCCCTCGCAGCTCGGCGTACAGATCCAGCCCGTACGCGAAAAAAGTTTGCTCAAAGCGCTTGCGGTCAATCACGAAGACCGTTATTCCAATATCGGCGCGTTCCAACAAATGTTCTACGGCGAGTTTATCCCGAACTTCCGCCCCGCCGGAACATAAACATATACGCATTAAAAAAACGACGTTTACATACGTCGTTCTTTCAGAGCCGTTATTTTATTCACCAAAGCACGGCAATAACGATCGAATTTATCGCCGCAAATAACAGCGAGCATATGCAAAGCGCAGCTATGATTACGGTAAAAACCTTGCAATACATTTTTGTTTCGGCGCCAAGCTTTTTATTCGTAAACGTAATTGCTACGCCCGCAATCGACAAACCCGATCCGGTTATAAGCAACAAATAGCTTATAATATTACGGAATAACGGAATAATGTTATACACATTTAACGACAAAGAAAGCCCGTCTGCGATCGCGCGTCTCAGCACGTTTAAGATCACATTTAACAGCGCCGAAACAGCAATTTCCAAAATCAAGCACACGAGCGCGCCCGAGCTTAATACAGCGCCTATGCCGAGCTTGGGTTTTTCTTGCGCCGTCGCCGCAGACACAGCCGCGCCGTCGAGCGACGCGCCGCATTTCTTGCAAAAATTCCCCTCGCTTTCCGCACCGCACGCTTTGCACTTTTTCATGATATATCCTCCTCGATAAATCTGACGATATTATAACACACATATCTCCGAAAGTCAAAGTTTTTGCAACTCGACGTTCATGCTTATACATTGCCGTCGAACTCGCAAATTCAAAAACCGACAAGCGATCGCGTTTGTCGGTTTTTGAATACTGCGCGCCGTCTTTGATAACACGCACCGAAGCGTTCTCCCGTCGGTTAACTCCGTTAAAGCTTCCTCGTGGCACACGACACATCTTGTTTAGTGCTGCTGCGGTCAAGCCCTGACACGGTTCGCAAGCAGCCGTTGCACGAGACCTTAACATCAACGCCACCTAACGGTAACAGACCTCCCATACGCAAACCGAGGACGGTGGTCAACCCTACTATAGCGGATTGTAGGTACAGAGTGCCGCTACCTCTCCGTTTAGCGCAGTATGATTATTATAAATCAAAACCGAAAAAATAGCAAGCGTTTATTTGTCGCTTTTACTCTTTATTTTGTCTTTCCGCGCGTTTTCCGTATGCCGATGAATGTAGCTATAATGCGGCGGCGGGTGCTCAATGTTTTTATCGGTTGAAATAATAACAAAACATGCGGCATTTTAATTTTCTCTTTACTCTACACAAAAAAGAGTAAACGCCGATTTTTACGTTTACTCTATAAACATTAGGTTCTATTCCGAACTTTTTCATTTATCGTTTTTTTACGGAATTTATCAGAACCATGCCCGCGCCGGTGTATCTGTAGTATTCGAGCCTATCGGAATATTCGTAGATATAACCGTTCGGATCGCGTTCTATCGAAAAAACCATGGGACGTTCGCCGTATACGGGCGGCGTATTCTGCGCGTAATTATTGTTCTGCGCATACCCGCCGACTTGAGCGTAGCCGTTGTTTTGCGCAAACTGCTGCGCGCCGAAGTTGCTTTGCGGTGCGGGATTTTGCAAAAAACTCTGTTGCGCGAAGGCGTTGTTATTGCTGTTCGCGTTAGGCATATTATCGAACAGTCGATCGATCGCCGCGCCGCCGTGCGCCGCCCCGCTCTGCGGCGGAGGCGTAAACAACGGCGCGCTCTGCACGCTTTGCGCGCTTTGCGCGGTATTCTGCGTAACTGGCGATGTTACCGCGGAAAAAATATCCGAACCGCTCACCGTCGCGTCAACGCGGCGCGACGACATTTCGTCGTAGCCCGTGAGTCCGGAATAATTGTCAGGTTCTTGATTATCGAAGTCGCGTCTTCTCATGTTTTTCTCCTTGGATTTACAAGCCGAGTTATCTTAAAACGTCGATGCCGACGAACTCGCGCAAAACTTCGGGCACGGTCACAGAACCGTCCTTGTTCTGATACTGTTCCACAATTGCGGGGAGAATGCGCGACGTGGCAAGTCCCGAACCGTTTAGAGTGTGCACGTATCCGATCTTGCCGTCGCCGCCGCGGTAACGCGTCATATTGCGGCGCGCCTGATAGTCGTTGGCGTTCGATACAGAACTGACTTCTTTATATATCCCCATAGACGGTATCCATACTTCTATGTCGTACGTGCGCGCCATGCTCGCAGAGCAATCGCCCGCCGCAAGCTTGCTGAGCCTATAGTGCAACCCTAATCCTTCGACGAGCGCGCAAGCCTTGCCAACGAGTTCCTCGAACGCCGCTTTGGATTGCTCGGGCGTTGTGACCTGCACCATTTCCACTTTGTCGAACTGATGTCCGCGGATCATGCCGCGTTCTTCGGCGCGGTAGCTTCCCGCTTCCTTGCGGTAGCACGGCGTGTATGCGAATAGCTTTTTAGGCAGGTCTTTTTCAGATAATATCTCGCCGCGATAAATATTGACGAGCGCGGTCTCGGCGGTGGGAAGCATAAAGCGTTTCGCCGCGCTGTCGTCCGCGGTCTCGACGCGGTAAACGTCGTCTTCAAACTTAGGGAACTGTCCCGCGCCCAAACCGCATTCGTAATTGAGCATATGCGGCGGAAGTATAAACGTATATCCGTCTTTGACGTGAGTTTTTATAAAGTAATCGAGCAACGCCCATTCTATCAACGCGCCCTTGCCCGTATACAGCCAAGACCCGTTGCCGGCGAGCTTGACTCCGCGTTCGTAATCGATGAGCTTGAGCGATTCGCAAAGATCGACGTGGTTCTTTACGGGAAAATCGAATTCGGGCTTTTTACCGTATACCTTGACTACGGCGTTGTTCTCTTTTCCGCCCGCGACGACGTCCTCGTCGGGTAGATTCGGCAAGCACAACAATTCAGTTCTCAACTCGGTCTCCACCGCTTTGAGCTTTTCGTCGCACGCGGAAATCTCGTTGCCTATCTCGCGCATGCGCGCGAATATCTCGTCGACCGGCTCGCCCGCTTTCTTAAGCGCGGGAATCTGCGCGCTCGCCTTATTCTTTTCGGCTTTGAGCGATTCAGTTTTGCCTATTATCTCGCGACGCGTGCCGTCGATCGCGATTATTTTATTCAAGTCGGCATCGCAGCCGCGCTTTGCGAGCGCCGCCGCTACGTGTTCCGTATCGTTGCGTATAAGGTTAATATCTATCATTGATCTTTTCTCCGAACCGTTTTTCTTATTATAAACCAAATCGTCCGGAAAATCAACATTATTTACGGCAATTTGAAAAATCTCGCTTTCCGATTTTCGACAATTCAAAACGGCAGACGATCTGCCGTTTTGGATTCAGCGGTTTACCGCATTTTTTATTTCGGAAAGCTCGTCGTCGGTCAAACCCGCATACTCGCATTTCAAGCCGTCGATATCCCAACCCGTTAAATGCTTGAGCCACGTCATGCCGCCCGCATATCTTCCCTGCTTATAACTCAAATGATAGCCGTCGCGCGTAAGAGTATCGCCCATTATTCCTTCGCGCAGCGTTTGAATAACGCAGCCCGTCGGAATGACATATTGTATCAGTTTATTGCTTTTTATTTTCTTTTCCACACATTCTTCGATTGCGGCGTACATTTCGGACTGGCTGTTATTGTATTTGGCGAAATCCGCATGATCGCTATCGGCTTGATAAGCCCACGTCATATTCCAAACTACGTTCGTTCGGGCGCTCGGTCTGTTTATATATACGAATTGCAACAGATCGGCGAGGTCTTGATTGTAAGTATCTATCATGCCGCTGTCGCCGCTCGCCTGCTGAAGCGTTATAACGTCCCATTGTTCGTCTTTAATGCCGAAAAGCAACGATTTGCCCTCGAAATTTTTCCATGTGCCATCCGTATTCTTTTGATACTGATACGCGTTTATGTCTTTACGCATATTGTTCGCGTGCCTTTGCAAAGTGCATCCGCCTATATACATATTTGCAAGGACGATGTTTTCCGCTCCCGCCTCATCGGCAAGAGCGTACAAATGCACCAAACAGTCCTGCGAAAAACTGTTGCCGATAGCGAGCACCTTAAAACTCGTTTTTGCGCGCACCGCGCGTACGGGATAGCTTGCGGAAAGCGCTGTGCCTTTAAGAGTGACGATTACCTCGCCCTCGCACGGAACAAACGTGCTGAATCCTTTTGCGTCAATTGTGTACTCGTCCGCGCTCGCGACCGAAGTACTGCCGTCGTCGTAAGTTACCAGCAAACTCAAATCATCCGGATTTACTTTCTCGCCCAATAAGTATTCCGTTTTGGAAGTTTCAACCGCTACGGAAACGGCGACGGATTCGGCGGCGGGTCGTTTATCGGCAGAATCGCACCCTATAAACGCCGCGCCGCAAATAAATACGGCAACGACCGCCGTCGCGCAAAAAAACGGTTTACGCATCGTTATCCGCTCCCGAAATATTCAAGTTCTTTTTCTCCTTCGTCACAGCGCGGGCAATAAACACCGCCCATACCGCCAAACCGCCTATGAGCACAAGTTCGAGTGCGGCTATACCCCATGCCCAATTATAGTTATATTTCGTACCTGTATCAAGCGTATTTTCATCTTTTACTTCCGAATCGGGAGAATGTTCGGCGGCATACGCCCTTGCTGCCTGCTCGGAATCGACATACGTAAACAAAACGTCTTTCGCTGCGTTTTGCGCAAGCGATATAAATGCGGCGTTATTTTCATCTTCGACTATCGCTATACTCTTCATATTCACTCCGTATTGCGCTCAAGAAATGAGCTTCGTTCCTTATCCTATCTTAAATATAACATATTTCGCAGTCTTTTGTCAAGACCTGACCGAAAAAGAATTATCGGAAGGACGGCGAGCAAGCGCGCCGCTCGCCAAAACGCCTGCGGCGTACACGAGCAAGAACGCGAGCGCGGCTGTGACGGACTGCCACACGTACGGCACGGTCGTGAATTTTTCCAAGATCGATACAACGCCCCAAAACGCGAGCGCGGCGGCAGCAGTCGTTACTACGGGAACAACGAGCGCGTACTTTCCGTCCGCGCCTATCGGCGAACATTTGTACGCGCATCTCAGCGTCAGCGTGGCGGCTACGGCATAGCATGCGGCAGTAGCCGCCGCCGCGCCGACTATGCCGAAAAACCGAACGAGTATAGGCGTGAGCGCCACTTTGAAACACGAGCCTATCACGAGGTTTATTACCGGCTTATGCGCCTTGTTTCGACCTTGCAAGCTCGTTGTGCCGAGCTGCAACATACCGGCATAGAACACCGATATAGCCTGTACGCGCAAAAGCTCGGACGCTATCTCGAGCTGTTCGCCCGTAAGCCCCCTGCTGTACAGCGTCGCGCACACGCGCTCCGGAAACAGAAAGAATACCGCCGTGACCGGCAGAATGAACAGCATTATCCATTTTGCGACGTCGCGGGTATATGCCGCGGCTTTATCGCATTCGCCGCGTTCAACCGCCGTCGTAAGCGCGGGCAAAAATGCGACCGACACCGACAGCGCCACTACGGTAGGCATATTGATAAGCGTGCCGACAGGACCTACGAACAATCCGAAAAGCGCGGTAGCGTCGCCGCGCACCGCACCGCCGTACATCAGTATGTTAATCACGAGCGCGGAATCTATCATTTGCGTAACGGGCAGAACGAGCGAACCGAGCGTAACGGGCACGGCAAAGCCGTACAGCTCTTTTACGAGCTGCTTGTCCGTAACGATCACCGCATCCGCCGCATGCTCGGTCGCAAGCGACGGTGTCGGCGCGACGACAGCACCGTTCTTTTCAGCCTTTTTTCTCTTGCGTTTTACGCTGTACCGTTTTATCGAAAATCGAACCGTCAAATACAACAGCGCGCAAAGCTCGCTTGCGGACACGCCTATCAACGCGCCCGCCACCGCATACTTAACGCCGTACGGCAGCAATATTTTACTCAAATACAAGCCGAGCGCAAGCTTTACTATCTGCTCGATCAGTTGGCTGATACCGCTCGGCAGCATATTGCTCCTGCCCTGAAAATATCCGCGTATGACGCTTATGCCAGCCGCAAACAGCAAAGACGGACACAGCGCAAGATACGCCACGCCCGCATCGGGATTGCCTTGCACGCGTGAAATAACGTTGCGCAAAAGCGCGACGGCAACCGTAGATATAACCGAAATCGTAGCCACGGGAATAAACGCGGCGCGAAACGCGCGACGCGCGGACCGATCGTCGCCGAGCGCGGTATATTTTGCGACGACGCGCGCCGTTGCGCTCGTAATGCCGCCGCCGCAGAACGCCAACAGCACGGTATACAGCGGGAACACCATTTGATACAGTCCCATGCCCTCCGCGCCGACTATGTTTGTGAGCGGAACGCGGTACAGCGCGCCGATGAGCTTTGCTATTATGCCTATAGCGGTAAGCATTATCGCCGACCGTCCCATTGACTTTGCCTTTTCTTTCACGGGTTTAGTATGAGAAATCGAATATATTATAATTCTTTTTCTACATGCTCGGTAAATCGATGTTATTGTTTTGTATTTTTTAGAAAGAATGTAAAAACGCTCTACGCTTTTTTATTAGTCGATTCTTCACGTCGCTTGCAAGCTCGCTCGTTCGGAATAGCTTTCGGCTGCTGCGTAAGACAAACAGCCAAAGGCTGATTTTTTGATTGCTTGTTCGTTATATTTCCCGCTCAAGCACCGCTCCTCGTTCCGCCCGTTTTTATCATTCCGAGTGCAACGAGGAATCTCAACATTAATGCGGCGTCAGCCGCTGATACCCGCCGCCGTACCGCAGGCAATTCCGTACATTTTTGCTCTCTCCCAAACGAAAAACGACCCGAAAAACTCGAGTCGCTTTTTGCGTTTCGATATAGTTTAGTCTGCTTGGATCGCGCCGGTGGGGCACTCGCCCTCGCAAGCGCCGCAATCGATGCAAGCGTCCGCATCCACAACGTATTTGCCTTCGCCTTCGGATATAGCCGAAACGGGGCAAGCAGCCGCGCAAGCGCCGCACGATACACATTCGTCGTTTATTTTGTGTGCCATGATCAACCTCCGTAATATTTATACAATGAGTATAACATTTATATGCGGTTTTGTCAATGATGTTTGATAAATTATCGAGTTAGCCGCTGCGAACATTTACTGTTCTTCACGTGCGCCGCCCTCTTTATTTTTATCGTTTTGCTTATCGCGGTTTTTGTTGCGGTTCTTGTTTTTGAAGCCGCGGCTCTTGCGCTCGCCGCACTCGTCGTTTTGCGATTGCTGCGACGGCTGAGGTTGGGCGTTTTTATCGCGAGGCTTTTTGCCGCCGCGGTCTTCGCCCTTGCCGTTATTGTTTTGTCTGTCCCTGTTGTTCTGCTTACCGCGGTTGTTCGGTTCTCCGCTCTGCTTGTTCGGCTTATTCGGCTCGTCTCGGCGTTTTTCAAACGACAGTTCCTCGAGCGGAAAATCGGCAAACTCGAAATTCTCGTCGTCGCCGAACCGCACGCGCACTTTTTCGGCGAGCGTTTCCGTCGATACGACCGTACCGCGTCTGCCGTCCGGCGCGGTGACCCATACGCCGTGCTTGGGCATACGCTTTAATATATCGTCGTACGTTTTATTCTCGTAAGACAGACAGCACATCAGTCTGCCGCACATACCGTTTATCTTGCCGGGGTTGAGCGCGAGTCCTTGATTCTTCGCCATTTTTATGGACACGTGCTCGCTGTCGGACTCGAATCTTTTGCAGCAACACGGCATACCGCATGCGCCGAGCGAGCCGATCAGCTTACATTCGTCGCGCGTGCCTATCTGTCGCAAGTCTATGCGCATATGAAACGCAGACGCAAGGTCGCGAACAAGCTCGCGGAAATCTATGCGCTGCTCGGCGGTGAAATACAGCACGAGCTTGCCGTGGTCTGCCGTGAACTCGCAATCGACTATCTTCATATCGAGATTGTGCGCGGCGACCTTATCCTTTGCCGTTGCGATTATCTCTTGCTTTCTCGCAAGATCGGCGTTGTACGCTTCCATATCCTTTTCGGTGGCGCGCCGCTCTATGACTTTGAGCGGCGCGACTATCTTGCTTTCCTCCACGTCGAACTCGGGCAAAGCAACCGTGGCAAACTCCACCCCGCGTTGCGTTTCCACAACGACCGTATCGCCCTTTTTGTACGTTTCGCCGTCTTTCGGCGCGAAGTAGTACACTCTCGGCGTAGTTCTGAATTTGATTCCCACTACCTTCGGCATTTCGTTTCTCCGATAAAATGTTTTGTCAGCTATTATTGTTTCTGCCCGCCGCCTGCGCTTTCTCCTGCATGATCTTAAGCACAAGCTCGTCCATTACCGCCTGCGGCATACAATTTGCTTTGTTGTGTCTTGCCGCCTCGCGCACGTATTCTGCGCAGACTGCCGCGGCATATGCGTCGAACCCGATCGATACCGATTGCACGTCCGCGCGGTCGAACACCGTGTCCACTCCCGCGCAGAGCCGCGCCACGTCGCCGAGCAGGTATTCCGCAATATCCAAGACAGCGTCCGTTTTTTCGCGCGTGAATTTGTCATAGACAGATGCGCACTTTGCGAAATTTTTGCTGCCGCTCGCAAGCGATAAAATCTTGAGCGCAGCCGCATACGTCGAACCGAACTCGCCGTCGCCTATTATGCGTTCGGCAAAGCCGATGTTGCCTCGGCTCGCACGCGACGCGAGATGCACGTTCTTGCTCGGGTAATATTTCGACAACAAGCTTTCGACCGTATCCGTAGAGAACGACGGCAGCCGCAAAGTGCGGCAACGCGATTCGACGGTAGGCAACAACGCGCCGCTCGCGCATAGTATAAAGCATACGCGCGGAGGCGGTTCTTCGAGCGATTTGAGCAGTTTGTTTTGGCATATTTCGCTCATGCTCTCCGCTTCCTCGATTATATACACGCGCTTATTCAGCTCGAACGGCGTAAGATACAACGAGTCGGTTATTTCTCGAACGTCGTCAACCGTCACGGTAGGACGCTTGGGCGCGGAGCTTTGCTTTTTGTTTTTCGACGCGCTCTCGTCGCGCGGTTTCGGATACACAGCTATATCGGCGTGATCGTCGAACGCGCGGCTCTTGTCAATACCGCACAGCCTTGCCGCGACGAGCCGCGCGACTACGCATAACGCGTCGCCGTCCTCGCCCGAAATTATGAACGCGCTCGCATCGGAATTTTCGGTCGCTTGCTTGACGCAATCGGTTTCCGCAAAAACGTCCGCGTATTTAGTGAGCGCGTCGTTCATAGTATGCGCAGGACCTCCGACAATATTTTTTCGGCGGTCTGTTCCTTAGTCCCGCTCCCGTCTATCGCTACGAGTTCGCCCGCATCCGCCATAGTTTTGAATCCTTTATATACGCGCTCGAAAAACTCGGCGTTTTCGCGCTCGAGTCTGTCGGACTTATCCGCTCCGCCTTTGCGCGCAAAGCCCTCTTCGGGCGTTATGTCGATAAGTATGCCGAGATCTATTTCGAGCGGCGCGATCGTCATAGCGTTCGCTCTGCGCACGAAGTCTATATCGAGACCTCTGCCGTAGCCCTGATAAGCGACCGTCGAATACGTGAACCTGTCGCATATAACGGTCTTACCTTGTTCGACGGCGGGAAGTATCACATTAAGTAAATGATCGCGTCGGGCTGCCAAGTACATATACAGCTCCGAAATAGCGTCGGGATCGTAATCGGGGCTTAATATGAGCGAACGCAAAGCCTCGCCGAGCGGAGCGCCGCCCGGTTCTCTCGTACACACGGCGTCGACGCCGCGGTTGACGAGCGTGTCCGTAAGTATACGGCTCTGCTTGCTTTTGCCCGCGCCCTCGATGCCTTCCAATACTATAAACTTGCCTTTGCTCATTTGTTCTCCGTTATTCGCCGCAACGCACGCGCCAATGCGCGAACGTCATCGGGTTCGTCCGCCGACGTAACTATAAACACTACGTACTTATCGGTAACAAGCTCCGAATACACTCCGTCGGCGCACAGTCTCGCATTGAGCGCGTCGCCCGTAGTTCCGAGCGCATGCGCGTCTATTACAATACGCGTAAAATCGTCGTTATCGAGACACTTGAAATCTCGTTGCTTTAGTTCGGCTATTGTTTCGTAAAGCCGCGCGTATCGTTCCGCGGTCTCCTTGCTCGCCGCGGTCTTTACCGCGTGCTCGATCGAAGCGTACAGCAGATACGACGGGCTTGTCGTGCCCATCAGCTCCACGGCGTCCGTCAGTCGCGAATGTTCGCCGTCGTCGAGATTATCGAGCAGCAACGCGCTCTGAGTCAACGACGGCAGCGTTTTGTGCGCGGATAGGTTTATTATGTCGCACGAGCGCGCGTGGCTTTTCGGTAAGTACTCCGAAAACCCGAAATGCGCGCCGTGCGCGCCGTCTATTATAAAAAGCAATCCGCGGCTTTTGCAATATTCGTAAATACCGTCAACGTCCGCACAAATCCCGAAATACGTGGGCGACGTAACTACGACCGCGCCCGTATCGGGTTTTATCGCTATTTTTATTTGATCGAGAGTGATTGGCGCTGCTCCGCCCTTTTCCCCGACGGGCACACATTCTTTGCCGGCGAGTTTGAATCCGTCGAACACAGAGCGGTGCGAGTTTATATCGATCACTGCGTTCTTGCCGGCATAGTATACAGCGGATTTTACGCCTTGAGAACTGCCTCCGCACAGAAACCGCGCGTGCCGCGCGCCGTAGATTGCCGCAACGTCCGCTTCCGCGCGCGCGACCGCATCGGCGGGGAAACTGCCGTCAGTCAATTCGGTAAGATCGACGGCGCATAATCCGCCTTTATGCCCCGGCGTATGAAATCGCAGTTCGTCGCATTGCGCGACCTCGTGCATTTTTTCAAACAGCGTCGATTGCATAGCGCGATCTTGCGCAGAACTCACTTGCGTCCCCGAGGTTTCATCGTGGGGAACAGTATCACGTCGCGTATGGACGCGCTGTCGGTGAGGAGCATGACCATACGGTCGATGCCTATGCCCAACCCGCCCGTCGGCGGCATGCCGTATTCGAGCGCTTCCACGAAGTCGTCGTCCGCGGCTTGAGCGTCTTCGCTGCCCTGTTTCGCCATTTTACGCTGAGTATCGAAACGCTGCGCTTGATCTATGGGATCGTTCAGCTCCGAATATGCATTGCCGCCCTCCCAGCCGTTTATGAAGAACTCGAACCGATAAGTCAGCCCGTCGCCCGATTTTTTGGCGAGCGGCGAAACTTCGACGGGATAGCCCGTAATAAAGGTCGGCTGAATGAGCGTGCTCTCGACAAGCTTGTCGAACGCGACGTACATGCACTCGGCGGCGTTCTTTTTGCCTTCCGGATCCAAACCGAGTTTTTCGAGCGCGGCGTTAGCTTCGGCGTCCGACAGCGACATGAAATCCACGCCCGTAACTTCCTTTACCGCATCGCGCATAGTGACCCTGCGCCACGGCGTGGAAATGTCTATCTCTCTGCCTTGATACGTTATTTTGTTTCCCAATCCGATAGCCTTTGCCGCCTCGGTATATATCTGCTCCGTGCGCTCCATCATGTCGGTGTAATCGCCGTACGCTTGATACAGTTCCATCATTGTAAACTCGGGATTGTGCTTGATGTCCATACCCTCGTTTCTGAAACATCTGCCAAGCTCGTACACGCGCTCAAGCCCGCCGACGATCAATCGCTTAAGATACAGTTCGGGCGCTATGCGCATATACATCTCGAGATCGAGCGTATTGTGGTGCGTAATGAACGGACGCGCCGCCGCGCCGCCCGCAACGGTGTTCAGTATCGGCGTTTCGACCTCGATAAAGCCCTGCGAATCGAGGAACTTGCGCACCGCCGAAATTATCTTGCTGCGCTTGATAAAAGTGTCCTTTACTTCGCCGTTGACGATGAGGTCGAGATAACGCTTGCGGTAACGCAAATCGTTGTCTTTCAGTCCGTGCCATTTTTCGGGCAACGGCGTGAGCGATTTAGACAGCAAAGTAAGCTCGTCTACCGCCACGGACACCTCGCCGCGATGCGTTACGAACACGCTGCCTTTAACGCCGATTATGTCGCCGATGTCGAGCTGTTTTTTGAAAAAGTCGTATTTTTCTTCGCCGAGGTTGTCGCGCTTTACGTATATCTGCACTCGACCGGACACGTCCATTATGTGCGCGAAGCTCGCCTTACCCATGATGCGTTTGCTCATGAGCCTGCCGGCGAGCGACACTGTTTTGCCCTCTTCCGGCGAGGATGTGACGTCTGCGGCATGGTGATCGACGGCATAGTTCGTTATCGCAAACGGATCGCTCCCCGCCGAAACAAGCTCGTTGAGCTTGCCGAGACGCACCGCTTTGAGCGCGTTTATATCTTCCTCGGTTTGTTGTACCGATTCGTTGATTTCGTTTTCGTTATTGCTCATTTTATTTTCCGTTTGCAGATTTACTTTTTGATTGCTTTTTTGTCTACGGATATATCGACTATTTTGAAAAGCAGATCGCCCACCAAAACGACGTCGTATTTTTCTTTGCCCAAAAGCGTGCCGCCTACGCGCGACTCGTTGGATATTTTACCGTTGAGCGCGTCCGCCTCGTGCGAACCCACTATCGTATACGATTTTATTCCCGCGCATTTGCTCTTGTCGATCTTGGTCTTTACTTTGACTTTGCCCGAAAGCTCGTCGTCGGTAAAGCCTTTATCCGAGAGCTGTTCGCGCTTGTAACGCTTGCTTGAAAGCAATTCGATAGCCGCGTTTGCATAATCCTCGTCGGTGAGTTCGTCGAGTATCGCGCGACGCATTTTGTTTGCGTGCATATCGTTTACGGACATGCGCGTCAAGAACCCTTCGATAACGTCGGTGCGCGTAAGCCCGCAACGCTCGACTTCCGCAAGCCCTTCGGCAACGTCCGCCTGTATGACTTCGACGGTACAACCGATGGATACGACCGCGTCGTCGATGTCGGATTCGTCGATGACTTTCGCGTTTGCGAGTTTTTCTTTGATCGCGTCGATCTCGCCTTGAAGCTTGGCTTGATCGTCGCGCGCGATATCGTATTCGGCATTTTCCGAAAGGTCGCCCTGCGCACGCGCTTTCGCGATTTCTTCGACTACGGCGGGCATTTCCACCAATTTGATATGCTCGAGACGTTCCTCGAGTTCGCGCTTACCCGCGGCTGTCATGATATATTCTTTAGCCATTTTCTGTCTCCTTTGACAAACTGCATTATTTCGATTATGCATTATTCACCGTGATATATTATAAGCCATTCGATCGAATAAGTCAAGCACTTACTTCTTTTGAAAAAGAAGTAAGCAAGAAAACTTTACTTTGTTTTTATGCTAAAAAACAATGCTTAAACTTCCTATAGTTTTGTTTAACTCTTCGTCTGCTTGTTACTTTTGAAAAAGAAGTAAGCAAGAAAACTTTTCTTCGTTTTTATGCTAAAAAACAATGCTTAAACTTCCTATAGTTTTGTTTAACTTTTCGTCTGCTTGTTACTTTTGAAAAAGAAGTAAGCAAGAAAATTTTTCTTCGGCTTTATGTTAAAAAATCAAAATAACAATCTTTGACATAATGCGCGCATTTCGCGCATATTACTATAAAACCCGACAAAAAAACGTGAGGAATTTATGAACGTTAAAAACGCCCGCGCCGTGGAACTCGGAAACTACATAATACAAAACGCATGCACCGTTCGCGCCGCTGCCGCGCATTTCGATCTCGGCAAGTCTACCGTGCACAAGGATGTGACAGAACGGCTCAAATACACCGATCCCGAGCTGTGCGAACGCGTTCGCGTAATACTCGATTACAACCTAAGCGTACGCCATCTTCGCGGCGGCGAGGCGACGCGCAAAGCGCGCACAAAACATTCGCAGTGATCTTTCTCAAGCAAAAAGCGGGCGCACAGCGTACCCGCTTTTATATTTTTCGGTTATTATCGTTTAATCGTAAATCTTCGATACGGGCAGATCGCCGTATATAGCCGCTATCGCCTCCGCGAATATGGGCGCGACGGAGACCGTGATAAACTTGTCGAGCTGTTTTTCTTTAGGCAATTCGATCGTATCGAGAATGAACAGTTTTTTAATGACCGAGTTCTGCAATCTTTCTATAGCGGGACCGGACATAACGGGGTGCGTACAGCATGCGTATACGTCGCTCGCGCCGCCTACTTCGACGAGCGCTTTTGCGCCTTGGACTATCGTACCTGCGGTATCTATCATATCGTCGACTATAAGGCATCGTTTGCCGCGCACGTCGCCGACGATGTTCATAACTTCCATAACGTTTGCCTTGGGTCGGCGTTTATCGACTATGGCGAGGGTTTTATCGAGTTTTTTCGCCATTTGCCGCGCTCTGCCTACCGAACCGACGTCGGGCGATACAACCACGAGATCGTCGCCCGCTTCCTTTATAAACGGTTCGTTTGCTATCGCTTTGGCGAGAATGGGCACGCCCAAAAGATGATCTACGGGGATATTGAAAAAGCCCTGTATCTGCGCGGCGTGCAGATCCATTGTAAGTATGCGATCCGCGCCCGCCGCCGTCAAAATGTCGGCAACGAGTTTTGCGGTGATCGGATCGCGCGCGCGCGCTTTTCTGTCCTGACGCGCATAGCCGAAATACGGTGTAACTGCGGTAATACGCCCCGCCGACGCGCGTTTGAGCGCGTCTATCATGACGAGCAGTTCCATGAGATTGTCGTTGGTGGGGATCGACGTGGACTGTATAACGAACACGTCGCAACCGCGAACGGACTCGTTGATCGTTACCGAAATCTCGCCGTCGCTGAACTTGCCTACTTCGCAATCGGAAAGTTTCATTTTGAGCTTGTCCGAGATCGATTTTGCAAGGTCTTTGCACGCATTTCCGCAGAACAGTTTAATCTTGTTGCCGTGAGCTATCATTGGTTGCCTCCGAAATTTTTAGACGCATTGCGTCTCGTTTACATTTATTGGTCTTGTCCGTCGTCGTTCTTATCGGTTGCCGACGCGTCGATTATGCCGTCGGAGAACTGAACGAGATTGAACTTTTTGGGCGCGGTGATTATCGAATTGTCTACGCTCGGCGGCGCGTAAGCGTTGCCGTGCCAATTCGGTATTTGCATTTGCCGCGCGCGCGCGATAGCGAGAGCCTGACTCGACACGTTTTTCGTTATCGTCGAGCCGGCGGCGATAAAAGCGCGGTCGGCTATGTTTACGGGCGCTACGATATTCGCGTTAGACCCGACGAACACGCGTTCGCCCACTACCGATCGGTACTTTTCTTTGCCGTCGTAATTGGCGAACACGACGCCGCAACCGATATTGCAATCTTTGCCAAGCTCCGCATCGCCTATGTACGTGAGGTGGCTGACTTTGCACCCGTCGCCGATAATACTGCTTTTAAGTTCCACGAAATCGCCTATCCTGCAATTGCATCCAACAACCGTATCGGGGCGGATATACGCATACGGACCGACGGTTGTGCTCGCGCCTACAGAGCTTGAATACAGCCTCGAGCTGTCTATCTTGGCGTTTTCGCCGATAATGCAATTTTCGATATAATTGCCGGGCATGATGTGCGCGCCCGATTTTATCAAGCTCTTGCCTTTGATAAAGTTATACGGTTCCACCGTAACGCCGCGCTCTATCACAACGTCGCAGTCGATGAACGTATTTGAAAAATCGCTTATGAGCACGCCGTTTTGAGCGTGGTAGCGGAGTATGCGTTTGCGCAATATATCGGTAATGCGCGAGAGAGATTCCGAATCGGTAACGGTATCGAACTCGCGGTCCGCTATCTCTGGCTGTAAAAACAGCGAATCGATCTCGAACAGATAGTCCGTACGGAACACGAACCCGCGCGGGAGTTTTACTGCGTTGAGCTTGTTTTCCTTCAAGCTCTTTACAGCCTCCGACACCGTCTTTTCCGATACGAGCGGCGTGTCGCTGTACAGCACGACCGTTATGCGCTTTGCGCGATCGACCGCGTTGCGCAAGCCCTCGACCGCGTTTACCACCTGCGATGCGGTGGCGCACATATACGGCGCGCCGATAGCCGCGCCTACCCAATCGTTGAGGGCTTTGCCCAGAACTTTGATTTTTCCGACGTCGCCGAGCGTCTTGCTGTTTACGCTCAATACAACGCCGTTTATATCGAAATCTATCATACTCGTATTATACCCTTTTCGGTCTGTTTCGTCAACTGCTCGAACGGAATTGCGAAAAGTATTTTACAGCGTGGCAACGTACTCGTCGTACGTAACGGGACGGTCGTATACCTTTTCGCCGTTCTCTATGATAATGATCCTATTCGCCACCGACGACATTATTTCCTCGTCGGCAGTGATAAACAGTATAGGCGCTTTGAAATTGATCATGCCCTTATTGAGCGACGTTATGCTTTCAAGGTCGAGGTGGTTTGTAGGCTCGTCGAACATCAAAAAGTTCGGAGAAAGCAACATCATCCGCGCGAGCATGCAACGCGCTTTTTCGCCGCCGGACAGAACGTTCGCGGCTTTGAGCGCCTCGTCTCCCGAAAACAGCAGCCTGCCCAACCACGAGCGCAAATACTCTTGCTCGTGATTTTCAGACCAGCGATCTATCCATTTGACGAGCGATTCGCTGCAGCCCTCGAAATACTTATCGTAGTTTTGCGGCATATATGCGGGCTTTATATTCTTGCCCCAAATTATTCTGCCCGAATCAGGCTCGCTCTCGCCGAATATGCAATCGAACAATTCTGTCACTTCGCGCGAGTTGTCGGTCAAAAACCCTATCTTGTCGTCTCTGTTCACAGTGAACGAAACGTCCTTGAAAAATCCTTCCTTGGATAATTTTTCAACGCGCAGTATATCGTTGCCCGGATCGCGCTCGAACTTGTAATCTATATACGGATACTTGCGCGACGACGGCTTAATATCTTCGATAACGATCTTGTCAAGCTCGCGCTTGCGGCTCGTCGCCTGTTTGGACTTGGACGCGTTGGCGGAGAAACGCGCTATAAACTCGCGCAGTTCCTTCATACGCGCTTCCGCTTTTTTGTTAGCCTCGCGCTGCTGACGCAAAATGAGCTGCGACGACTCGTACCAGAAATCGTAGTTTCCTACGAAAAGATGTATCGCCGCATAATCGACGTCGCAGATGTGCGTGCATACCTGATTGAGAAAATGCCTGTTGTGCGAAACGATTATTACAGTCGAGCTGTCGAGCGTTTTGATATACTCTTGCAGCCAACGCACGGTTTTAATATCGAGGTTGTTTGTCGGCTCGTCCAAAAGCAGTATGTCGGGCTTGCCGAAAAGACACTGCGCTATAAGGATCTTGACCTTGATCTTAGGCTCGATCTCGGACATTTGAGTATAGTAAAGATCGCGATCTATCTGTAACTGACCGAGAATGGTCTCGGCGTCTATCTCGCACTCGTACCCGCCAAGCTCGCCGTAACGGGTTTCAAGCTCCGCGGCAAGGTTGCCGTCCTCTTCCGAAAAATCGGACTTGGCATACAAAACTTCGCGTTTGTGTCTTACTTCGGCAAGTTCCTTATGTCCGCATATGACCGCCTCGAGAACGGTGTAATCGTCGTAGGCGTTTTGGTTCTGTTCCAAAACGGACATACGCTCGCCCTTGCCGAGCGAGATCTCGCCTTTTGTCGGCTCGAGCTTTCCGCTCAAAAGCTTCAAAAACGTGGACTTGCCGGCGCCGTTTGCGCCTATTATACCGTAGCAATTGCCTTCGGTAAACTTTATGCTCACGTTTTCAAACAGAACGCGCGCGCCGAACTGAAGTTTTACGTTAGATACGTTGATCATCGATTATATATTTTCCTTTTCGTTTTTTTGTACAACGGCATGCTCCGTTTTCCGAATCGCCGTATCGCATTCACTAAAAAACGGGCAATACGCCCGTTGTTTTTGAGTATGCTTATTATTCGCCGCGGAAAGGCAAAAGCGCCATGATGCGCGCACGCTTGATGGCGGTGGTTATATCGCGCTGATGCTCGGCGCAAAGCCCCGAAGCACGGCGCGGCAAAATCTTGCCGTTTTCGGCAATGTACTTTTTGAGTCTGTCCACGTCCTTGTAGTCGACGTGAGCTATATGTCCTTGGCAATATTCGCATACGCGCTTTTTTGCGGGACGGGAGCGGCGGCGGGTCTTGTCGTCGCCGTCGTTGGCTTTTGCTTTGATATTTCTATTCTTTTCCATGATAGAATTCTCCGAAATTTTAGATTGATTTGTTGCGCGGCAACCGAATGCTACGCGACCTTTTCCTTTTCATAGCCGCATCTAACGATTTAGGCGCGACGTAGAGAAAGAAACCGAGCGTCGACCGACGGAAATTGGGAGTTTAGACCCCATAAACGACCGAGTAAGCGACGACGGCTGACGCCGTTAGAACGGTAAGTCGTCGTTATCCACCGGCTGCATATCGCTTATCGGCGGCGCGGACGGCTCGTCGGGCACATAGCCTTGCGAACCCGCATCCCTATTGGGCGACATGGTTTTGGGCGTCAAAAACTCGACTTCGTCTGCCACAACGTCGAAAGACGTGCGCTTGATCCCGTCGCGGTCCTCGTACTGTCTGCGCTGGACAGAGCCGTTTATACCTACCTTGCTGCCTTTGTAGAGATACTTGGCGCAGCGGTCCGCAAGCTGACGCCAGCAAATGACGTCGAAATAGTCCGCTACACGCTCGCCGCTGCTGTTGGCGAACGGACGGTTCACGGCTACGTTGAATCTTGTGAAGTTGACGCCGCTCGATGTCGTGTTGCTCTCGGGGTCGCGCGTCAGATTGCCTATAAGAATGATCTTGTTCATAATGTCTCCTACTCTCTTACCGTATCATATAAAATACATAATCCAATAAAATGTTGTTGTGCTCTTTACATTCGATTCGCATATTCGGCGGTAAGATACGATTTAGACACGCTCGATCATAAAACGTATAACGTCGTCGCTTATCCGCATCTGTCTTTCCATTTCCGCGGGCAACTCGGGCGGCGCAACGAACTTCATGAGCACGTAATAGCCTGTGAGATGCTTTCCGGAAATCTTGGTCTGAATGGGATATGCGAGCTTACGCGAACCCCACTCGTCAACGGACACTTCGCCGTTGCCCTCGACAAGCGCTTGGAACTTCCCGATAAGCGCTTTGCGCGCTTCGGCGTCCTGCTTGTCCGACAAGATGTACAGAACCTCGTAGTTATTCATAAAACCTCCTTTTGGTCTACCGACCCGCTTAAATGCGGGTAAGGACGGCGGCTGAACGATTTTCACCGCCATA
>CAJUNM010000005.1:44225-77990 GCA_910587805.1 uncultured Christensenellaceae bacterium
TTCAGACGTGTGCTCTTCCGATCTGGGATTAGAAAGGGGAACAGGACAGTCTAGTATAATATAGGCAGTGTCTCTAAAGGACGGCGGCTGAACGATTTTCACCGCCATAACTCGACTATTATAACATTTTCGCAAACTTTTGACAAGCGTTTTGCACGAGTTTAATTACTTTAATCACTTAAAATCGACATTGTAAAAGACGGGCGAATCCGTCTTTTGTTTTTATCGTTTCAACGGCAATATGTGATGCGGCAAACCTTCCACCCACAACGGCGCGATCTCCGCCTGCACGAGCGGGTATATATAGTGAACTATCTCGTCGCTCACGCCCGTACCGTCGTCGGTTATCCACTCGAGCGGCACTTTTTTCTCGATATTGGCAACGCTTTTAACGTCGCACGGATGAGTGACGCAAATATACGGATCGTCGGAGACGCGATCGAGCGCGATCATGATACCGCTCATTCCGCCTGCCGCCGCTTTTACGGCAGCCGCGCCGACGTTGAACGCTTCGGTCATATCGACGCGCGACGAGATGTGCGCGGCACAACGCTGCAAAGATGACAACTCTATTGCGCGTGTTTTGATCTTAAACTTATTGGCGACCAGCGCGGCGAGATGCCGTGCCGTGCCGTCGAGCTGACGGTGTCCGAATGCGTCCACGTAATCGACGCTGCGCCCCGCTTCGCAAACGTACCGACCGTCGGCTGTCTTTACGCCTTCCGAAACGGCAATGACAGCAGAACGCCCATTTAACAGTTCGCTCGTGCGCTCCAAAAATTTCCGCTCGTCGAACACATGTTCGGGCAAATATACGGCGTCCACGCCTTCGCAGTCCTCGCCCTTTGCGAGCGCGGCTGCTGCGGTGAGCCAGCCCGCATTGCGTCCCATTATCTCTATCACGGACACGACGGGATAGTCGTAGACCAAGCCGTCGCGTATTATCTCTTTAACGGTCGTCGCCACATACTTCGCGGCGCTGCCGAACCCCGGGGTATGATCGGTGACGGCGAGATCATTGTCTATCGTTTTGGGCACGCCGACAAATCTTATACCGCTGCCTATGCGCGCGCCGTAATCGGACAGCTTGGCGATAGTATCCATGGAATCGTTGCCGCCTATGTAAAAAAACGCGTCAATGCCCAGCTCTGTCAAGTACCCGAAAATATCCTTATACGTCTTTTCGTCGCTCGACGGGTCGGGCAGTTTGTATCTGCACGAACCGAGGAAAGACGACGGCGTGCGCTTGAGCAAGTCCATATCAAGCTCGCTTCTTATGACCGTGCCGAGATCGACCAAGTCTTTTTTTAGCAGTCCGAGTATACCGTGCCGCATACCGTACACCGTTTTCGCGCCCATGGTCTTTGCCGTTTTGAACACGCCCAATAGCGACGAGTTGATCACCGCCGTAGGACCGCCCGATTGCCCGACTATCACGTTTTTCATATTCGCCTCCTTAACATGAAACGTCTGACAAAAACAATACCGATTCTCGGTTTATCGCATCATTGCTCGACGTTTCTTGATTTTTATCATTATACCACATGTTTATATAAAAGTGTTTTGCAAAATCGCTTGACTTGGTATGCAAAAAAACGCGTAATTTATTGCATATCGAACAGCATGCGCATTTCGCGTTTTTCGCATAAAAAATACCGCCGATGTTCACGACGGTATTTGAGTTGTTATGTCATATATCTATATTATTCCGCGACTGCCTCGGCTTCCGCCTCGACGTCCTCGGATACGTCCGATGCTGCCGCTTCGTCTGCGGGCAGAGCGCGCTCCACGGGATAGATATTGCGGTAAGATTTGATACCCGTACCGGCGGGGATGAGCTTGCCTATAATGACGTTTTCTTTCAAACCGATAAGCGGATCGACCTTGCTCTTTATCGCGGCTTCGGTCAAGACCCTTGCGGTTTCTTGGAAGGACGCCGCAGACAGGAAGCTGTCCGTTGCGAGCGCGGCTTTGGTTATACCGAGCAACGTGTGCTTGGCGATGCCGGGTCTGCCGTAGTTCTCTATGGCTTTGGTGTTCGCCTCGTCGAATGCGGCAAGGTCTATCATATCGCCGGGCAAAAGATCGGTGTCTCCGCTGTCCTCTACTCTTACCTTTTTGAGCATTTGTCTGACGATGACTTCTATGTGCTTATCGTTTATATCAACGCCCTGAGAACGGTAAACCGATTGAACTTCCTTGACGATATATTCTTGTACTTCGTTTCTGCCCTTGGTGCGCAATATGTCGCCGGGGTTGAGCGGACCTTCGGTTATGGGATCGCCCGACTTGACGGATGCGTTGTTCACTATATACGGCTTGAACTTCGCGCCGTGGGGGATGGAATAAACGTCGTCATCCGATCCGTCGTCGCGCTTGACGATAACGTCGCGCTTGCCGTCCTTTTCGACGATCTTGACTTTACCGTCGTGCTCGTTGAGCACCGCGACGCCCTTCGGGTTTCTCGCCTCGAAAAGTTCTTCGACGCGCGGAAGACCTGTCGTTATATCTTCTGCCGTAGCGACGCCGCCCATGTGGAAGGTACGGAGCGTGAGCTGCGTACCCGGCTCGCCTATAGACTGCGCGGCTATGATACCGACAGCCTCGCCTATTCTGACGGGAGTAGCCGCAGCCATGTCTCTGCCGTAGCACTTGCAGCAAACGCCGTGTTTGCTCTTGCATGTGAGCACCGTGCGGATCTTGACATGCGTTATGCCGCACTCCACGATGCGCTTTGCTGTCTCTTCGCTTATTATCTCGTTTACGTCAACGAGCACTTCTTTGCTGTTTTTGGGATTGACTACGCGCTCCGCGCTGTATCTGCCGGCAAGTCTGTCCTCGAGTTTTTCGATAACTTGGTTGCCGTCCATGATGGCGTACGTATCGATGCCCTTGGGATCAGAGCCTTCGCAGCAGTCGTCCTCGCGAACGATAACGTCTTGAGCAACGTCTACGAGACGGCGCGTGAGATAACCCGAGTCCGCCGTTTTGAGAGCGGTATCCGCCAAACCTTTACGACCGCCGTGCGTGGAAATAAAGTATTCCAAAACGGTCATGCCTTCGCGGAAAGACGATCTGATAGGAACGTCGAGCGTGCGGCCCTGCGGGTTACGCATAAGTCCGCGCATACCGGAAAGCTGGCTTATCTGTTTCATGCTTCCGCGCGCGCCCGAATCTGCCATCATATTGATAGGGTTATGCGTATCGAGCGTCTTTTTCAAGCTTGCGAGAACCGCATCGTTGGCTTTGTTCCAAACGTCGACGACGTTTTCGTAACGTTCGTCTTCGGTAGCAAACCCGCGCTCGTACATTTTCTCTATTTCGACGACTTGCTTTTCGGCGGCGTCGAGAATATCGTACTTGTCTTGCGGGATGTGCATATCGAAAACGGACGTGGTGATGCAGCCTATGGTCGCATACTTATAACCGATGTCTTTTATCGCATCCAGAACTTCGACGGTGCGCGTGCTGCCTTTTATCTTGAATGTAGCGTTTACTATGCTCTTGATATCGTCTTTTTTAACGCAGAAATTTATTTCCGGCTCGAACATTTTTTCGTACGTGTCGCGTTTTACAAAGCCCAAGTCCTGAGGGAGCGGCTCATTGAAAATTATTCTGCCTATCGTAGTTTCGACAACGTGACGGTAAACTCTTCCGTCGTGGCTGACCGCGTTTTTCGGTACGGTTATGCCGTTTGCGGCAAAATCCTCTACGTTGCGTTCGACACGGACTTTGATCTTGCTTTGCAGTTCGATCTCGTTGTTGAAGTACGCCATTTTCGCTTCGTCGGGATCGCAGAACGTTCTGCCCTCGCCTTTCGCGCCGTCTTTTTCCATGGTCAGATAGTAGCTGCCCATGACCATATCCTGCGTGGGCGAGCACACGGGCGCGCCGTCGCTCAACTTAAGTATGTTGTTGGGCGAAAGCATGAGCACGCGCGCTTCCACTTGCGCCTCGACCGAAAGCGGTACGTGTATAGCCATTTGGTCGCCGTCGAAGTCGGCATTGAACGCACCGCAAGCGAGCGGATGCAGTTTTATGGCTCTGCCGTCGACGAGAACCGGCTCAAACGCCTGAATACCCAAGCGGTGAAGCGTCGGCGCGCGGTTGAGCAGAACGGGGTGGTCTTTGATGACCTTTTCGAGCACGTTCCAAACGTCGTCGTCGGCGCGCTCGGCAATGCGCTTCGCGGTCTTTGCGTTGTGCGTTTTGCCCTGCGCAACGAGTTCTTTTATTACGAACGGCTTGAACAATTCGAGCGCCATTTCTTTAGGCACGCCGCACTGATAGAATTTGAGTTCGGGTCCTACGACTATGACGGAACGACCGGAGTAGTCCACGCGCTTACCCAAAAGGTTCTGACGGAATCTACCCTGTTTACCGCGGAGCAAGCCGCTCAAGCTCTTAAGCTCGCGGTTGGACGCGCCTTGTATCGCCTTGCCGCGTCTGCCGTTGTCTATGAGCGAATCCACCGCTTCCTGAAGCATACGCTTCTCGTTGCGAATGATTATGTCGGGCGCGCCGAGCTCCATAAGCCTGCGCAGACGGTTGTTTCTGTTGATTACTCTGCGATAAAGATCGTTGAGATCGCTCGTTGCAAAGCGTCCGCCGTCCAACGGCACCATGGGGCGCAGTTCGGGCGGAAGCACGGGAAGAACGTCGAGAACCATCCAACTCGGCTCGGCTTCCGACTTTATGAATGCGTCGAGAATATCCAAACGCTTGATGGCGCGCAGTTTCTTTTGCCCCGTAGAGTTGTTGACTATCTCCTTCATTTTGTCATACTCTTCTTTGATATTTATATCTTTCAAGAGTTGACGGATAGCCTCGGCTCCCATGCCGACCTTGAACGCTTTAACGCCGTATCTTTCCTGATACTCGCGGTACTTATCGTCCGTTATGATCTCTTTGTACTGAAGATCGGTTATACCGGGGTCGAGTACGATGTAGTTTACGAAATACACGACCTGCTCGAGCTGTTTCAATTGCAGATCGAGTATGAGACCTATGCGGCTCGGCACGCCGCGGAAATACCAAATATGCGTTACGGGCGCGGCAAGTTCGATATGTCCCATACGCTCGCGGCGAACTTTGGAAGTGGTTACTTCCACGCCGCACTTGTCGCAGATAACGCCTTTATAGCGTATGCGCTTGTATTTGCCGCAATAGCATTCCCAATCCTTGGTCGGTCCGAATATGCGTTCGGAAAACAAGCCGTCTTTTTCGGGTTTTTGCGTGCGGTAATTTATGGTTTCGGGCTTGGTGACCTCGCCGTACGACCACTCGCGTATCTTATCGGGGCTTGCGAGTTTTATTTGCATCAAATCGAAATTATTGAGTTCAAACATTGCCTGTCTCCTTATTCCTCGTCGCCGAACAGATCGTCGTCGCCTTCGTCCTCGTCGCCCGTGAACACGTCGTCGGGAATATCGAGGTCGTCGTCGAACAAATTGGCGTCGGACATATCGTCCTCATCGTCCTCGTCCGAATCGTCGTCGAGCGCGCCCATGAGGTCGTCGTCGGCAGCGAACGCTTGCGCGTCGTAATGCTTGATCGTCGGCTCGGCGTCGTACATGACGGGTTCGTCGTCCATAAGGTCTTTTATGCCTATCTCCTCGCGGTTCTCGGTGAGCACCTTTACGTCGAGCGAGAGCGCTTGCAATTCCTTGATCAAGACCTTGAACGATTCGGGCACGCCGGGTTCGGACACGTCCATACCGCGAATGATCGAATCGTACGTCTTGCTGCGTCCGGTGATGTCGTCCGACTTGACGGTCATTATCTCTTGGAGCACGTTTGCCGCGCCGTATGCGTACAACGCCCAAACTTCCATTTCTCCGAAACGCTGACCGCCGTTCTGCGCCTTGCCGCCGAGCGGCTGCTGCGTAACGAGCGAGTACGGTCCGGTCGATCTCGCGTGCATCTTGTCGTCGACCAAGTGTATAAGCTTGAGCATGTACATGTATCCGACGGTCGCACGGTTCTCGAACGGATCGCCCGTTCTGCCGTCGTACATTTGAATTTTGCCGTCTACCTCGCCTTCGGGCGAAACGTAGCCGTTTTGCTTTAATAACTTTTCGATATCGGACTCGATCGCTCCGTCGAACACCGGCGTTGCGACCTTCCAGCCGAGCGCCTTTGCGACTAACCCTAAGTGAACCTCGAGCACCTGTCCGATATTCATACGACTCGGAACGCCGAGCGGGTTCAAAACGATCTGCAACGGCGTGCCGTCTGCCATGAACGGCATATCTTCCTCGGGCAGCACGCGCGATACGACGCCCTTGTTACCGTGGCGTCCCGCCATTTTGTCGCCGACCGAGATCTTGCGTTTTTGCGCTATATACACACGCACGAGCTTGCTCACGCCCGGTTTCATTTCGTCGCGGTTCGCTCGCGTAAACACCTTGACGTCTACGACTATACCGCCTTCGCCGTGCGGAACTTTGAGCGACGTGTCGCGCACTTCGCGCGCTTTGTCGCCGAATATTGCGCGGAGCAAACGCTCTTCGGGCGTAAGATCGGTTTCGCCCTTGGGCGTGACCTTACCTACGAGAATATCGCCCGAATCGACTTCCGCACCCACGCGCACTATACCGTCCTCGTCGAGGTTTTTGAGCGCCTCGGGGCTGACGTTCGGTATATCGCGCGTTATCTCTTCGGGACCGAGCTTGGTATCCCGCGCTTCGGTCTCGTGCTTGTTTATGTGAATCGACGTGAACACGTCGTCCTTGGCAATGCGCTCGCTTATAAGGATAGCGTCCTCGTAGTTGTAACCTTCCCAGCTCATAAAGCCGACGAGTATGTTTTTGCCGAGCGCAAGCTCCGCCTGCGAAGTGGAATGACCGTCGGCAAGGACGTTGCCCTTTTCCACGCGGTCGCCCTTGCTCACTATGGGGCGTTGATTTATACAAGTGCCTTGGTTGGAGCCGACGAATTTTTTAAGCAAGTACATTTGGCTCTTGCCGTTGTCTTCTTTTACGATAATGCGTTCGGCGTCCACGTATTCCACAACGCCGCTTTCGCGCGCGATGATCATTACGCCCGAGTCGTACGCTATCTTGTGCTCGATGCCCGTGCCGACTATAGGAGCTTCGGTCCTGAGCAGCGGAACAGCCTGACGCTGCATGTTGGACGCCATGAGCGCGCGGTGCGAGTCGTCGTTCTCGAGGAACGGGATGAGCGCCGTTGCGACCGAGACCATTTGTCTCGGCGAAACGTCGACATAATCTATACGATCGCTCGAAACCTCGCCTATAAGGTCGCGGTAACGCATCATGACGCGCGGCTTGACGAACCAATTGTTCTCGTCGAGCGGCTCGCGCGCCTGCGCTATCATGTATCTGTCCTCCTCGTCGGCGGGCAGATAATCGACTATATCGGTGACGCGATGATTTACCTTATCGACCCTGCGATAAGGCGCTTCGATGTATCCGCACTCGTTGATACGGGCATAGCTCGTAAGCGACGATATAAGACCTATGTTCTGACCTTCGGGCGTCTCGATCGGGCACATACGCGAGTAGTGCGTATAGTGAACGTCACGCACCTCGAAAGTGACGTGCTCGCGGTTGAGACCGCCGGGTCCCAATGCCGAAAGCTTGCGCTTGTGCGTAAGCTCCGCTATAGGGTTGGTCTCGTCCATGAACTGCGAGAGCTGCGACGAGCCGAAAAACTCTTTGATCGCGCTCGAAACGGGACGCACGTTTATGAGCGTTTGCGGCGAAAGCTCGGTCTCGCTCTGTATCTGCATGCGCTCTCTCACGACGCGTTCCAATCTCGACATGCCGATGCGGAATTGATTTTGCAAAAGCTCGCCCACCGAACGCACTCTGCGGTTGCCCAAGTGATCGATGTTGTCGCACGAGCCGAACCCGTGATGCAAGCCCATGATGTAATTGACCGTAGCGATTATATCCTCTACAACGATATGCTTGACTACGAGCTTATCGACGTTTTGAGCGCAGAGACTCGCGAGCTTTTCGCGGTCGCCGTCCGCCTCGTCCATAAGCGCTTTGAGCGCGGGATAGTATACCATTTCGGTAATGCCTATCGAGCGCGGGTCTACGTCGATGTATTCTTTGAGATCGACGTGGTTGTTCGAGATGACGTTGAATTCCGCGCCGTCCTCGTCATATACCCAAACTTCGTTGATACCCGCGTTTTGGATCTTGACGGCAAGAGCCTCGTCCAATATATCCGCGGAAGTATGCGTGTGCTTATTCTCGGCGCGCGCGTATACAACTCCGTCCTCGTCTACTACGTCGCGCGAAACGCGGTAGCCGTCAACGCGGTAGCGCAACGCGAGCTTTTTGTTGTATTTATATCTGCCGACGCGCGACAAATCGTATTTGCGGCGGTCGAAGAACATACCGTAAATGAACGCCTTTACGCTGTCGAGCGTGGGCGTTTCGCCGCTGCGGAGTTTGTGGTTAAGCTCGTAAAGCGCGCGTTCCTCCGAAAGCTGATCCTTATCGTCCTTGTCCGCATAGCGCGCGCAAGTGACTTCTATCATCGGCTCGTTGTTGAATATGCGCTTGAGCGCCTCGTCCGTGCCGAATCCGCTGTCGGTAACTGCGGACAAACAGCTCAAAAGAACGGTTGCGAGCACCTTCTTTTGTCTGTCGACGCGCACCCACAAAACGCCCGACGAGTCCTCCTCGAACTCAAGCCACGCGCCGCGCGACGGAATGTTCTGCGCGCTGTAATGGGCTTGTCCGGTCTTGACGTCCTTTTTGAAATCGAAATATACGCCGGGCGAACGAACGAGCTGGCTGACGACTACGCGCTCCGCTCCGTTTATGATAAACGAACCCGTAGGCGTCATACGCGGCAAATCGCCCATATACACCTCGGAACGCGTGTTTTCGCCCGTCTCGCAATTGCGCAAGCGTACTTTTACGTACAGCGGCACCGCATACGTTGCGTCGCGGTCCTTGCATTCCTTTTCGGTGTAGTTGCGCTTGGAGTTGCCGCCCTCGCGGTAACCGAGACTGTAGTCCTCGAAGTACAGTTCGACACGGTTGGAATAGTCCGTGATCGGCGAAAAATCGCCCAAAACTTCTTTGATCCCGTTGTCGATAAAATCGTTGTATGATGTTTTTTGCACTTCGACCAAGTCCGGCATATCGATAACTTCGTGAATTTGCGCAAAACTCATGCGCTCGGTATTGCCGTACTTGACCTTGGTTATTTTTCTATCAGCCATACATACTCCTAATATGTTATTCTGCTTTGCCGACCGAATTTTATCGGTATTAAGACGCGAAAAACGAGGCGGGCACATACGCTCCGCCGCGTTGAAAAAGCTATGCGATTATAATGATGTTTGTCAACCGTTCGTATTCTCTTTTCAAGATATTACGCTCAATACGCAATAATATGACATACTAACGCATTTTGATATTGTATCACGTCTTGTCAACTATGTCAAACGAATTCTATGCGATTTTTCAATAAATTTTTGTAAAAATGTGCAAATATTTCATTGCTCGCAAAAACTTCGAAAACGGACTCGCCTATTGAGTGATGCGAGCGTAATCGCGCCACTCAATAGGCGGATCTATTACTACGATTCTTGCGTCTTATTCTTTTTTATGTGCCTTTTGAAAGGCACAAATATACGGAATACGCCGTAACCTATCGCCGTCGCGCAAAGAATATCGAGAATTACGAGCAAAAGAGTCACCCAATTGAACTTTTCGCTCATTTTTCCCATACCCATATCCGCATCGGGATTATAACTTTTTGCAGTATAATACGTATTGCAATAAGAATATACAGCATTTTTGACCGCCGTTTTTCCTACTGTTACGTCCGCACTGCTGAACTTATCGAGCCAATTTTGCTTGGAGTTTTGCGGCGGGAGCAAGTGCAGATCGTTGCCGCTGCGCACTTGATTATTCACGTCGCCGAAATTATAGTCTGTGACCACCGCGCCACGGAATCCCCATTCGTTGCGCAACACCTGAGTCAAAAGCGCGTAGCTGTTGCAAGCCGACACCGCGCCCACACTGTTGAATGCGCTCATAACTGCATTCGCGCCTCCGTCCTTTACGCAAATCTCAAACGCCTTGAGATAATTTTCGCGTAAATTTTGTTCGGTGAGCCACGTATTCAGATAATTCGGATTATACCCGGGCTCGGACAAAGCCAAATGCTTGAGATAGCAAGTGAGTCCGTTGTTTTTCGCGCCTTTTATGAGTGAAGCGCCCATATAACCGGAAAGCACACCGTCCTCGCTGTACGCTTCATAATTACGAGTGTTATAAGGCGATCGATGCAAATTTACAGTCGGCGCGTACCAACCGTTAATTCCGCCCATAACAGGGGCCTCATCTCCCTCGTTAAAGCCCATTTCGTACGCAAGTCGCGTATTCCACGTGCAAGCGAGCACGCTGTTCGACGGAAACGCAGTCCATGCGAACGAGTTGGCTTCGAGAAGCGACGCCATTTTTCGGTTGAATCCGCTCGGACCGTCGAAGTCGACGAACTTCGGCTTGCCTATACTCTCGGCGGCTATCGTGCCGAAACCCGCCGCCGCAACCATATCCGATATTTCGCCGGTTGTCAACTGCGACAGCAATGTATCCCATTTGGGGTTTTTGTAGTCGGAACCCAATTCCATTATAAGCGCCTCGTTAGGCACGATTTCCGCTCCCGTGCGTTTGAGATCGTTCTCCGACGCTTTTTTGCCGCCGACGAGCGTATAGAGATAAAGCATATCGCCGTCCGTTCTGCCCGTAACCGGCATTTCGAGCGTACCCGCTTTTTCGGCGTCGTCGTATCCGCGATAATAATAAGCGTTCGCAGCCGCTATATCGTTTTTATTTAAGTTTTCGGGTTTTACTTTCGGGAAGGTACCCTTAAAATCCGTACGGGACAAATACGTTACGCGCTTGTTGTCCTCGGCATTGCGATTTCCGTCGATGGGCATGCCCGCTTCGGCGTCCTCGCCCGTAAAACGATTTTTGACGTAGCCCTTGCTTTCCGGATCGAAGCGATAAATATAGCCGCGGCGCGCACCCGCCGTGCCGAACTCGGGAACGTTAAACGTTATATCGGAAATCGCCGACGGATTATGCGCCGAATCCATGATTTTTATCTTGTAATCGCCGGGATCCAGCTCCCACCCGCGCACGCCGTTTCCGTTACGGTCATAGCAATCATAGCTTGCCATATCGTAAACGTCGAACGTTACGGTCACGTCCTCCGTGCCGTTCTTTTCTATTTCGCCCGTCTTTGCAAAGCCGACGAGATTTATATGCGATTTTTCTATTTCTCCGTCGTAATACGGCGCTTGATAATACACTTGCACAACGTCCTTGCCCGCCGCACTTCCCGTATTGGTTACGGTAACGGTTACGCTCACCGAAGTATTGCGATGACGAATAACGTTGTCCGTTATATTGCCGTCGTCGAGCACGGATTTTGCTTCCTCGTCACCCGTTTTTATTTTAACGTCTTTGAGCGTCCACGAAAAATCGGTGTACGACAGTCCGTAGCCGAAAGGATACTGAACTACGGCGTCGTATCCTTTGCCGTAGGTATTTTCCTCATCGTCGAAGTATCCGACTGCGTTTGCCGTTTCATACCACTTGTAACCGACGTAAATATCTTCGGCATAGAATATTTGATTGTTGCCGCCTTGGGAGCGCACGGCGTTTACGTAGGTGGGATCGGAAGTCGTATCATACGGCGCCGTATTGCTTGTTTTGCCCGACGGATTGACCGCACCCGAAAGCGCTTTTCCTATGGATTTGGTACCCGATTGCCCTGCAAATCCGACAAGAAGCGCAGCGTCTATGCCGGGTTCTTTCAAAAAGCCCATTTCCATGGTGTTTGCAACGTTCAAAAGCACTATGACCGTTTCGTAGTTTTGTTCTACGTAATCGATCATGGCGCGCTCGTTCTCGGTGAGCGTAAGCCCGTCGAGCTTGGGATCTTTAAGCTCTTGCGTGCTCACGTTTTCGCCCGTTTCGCGCGAAACGGTGACGATAGCGGTAGCGGAAAAAGGTTTTGCCGCTTCGAGTGCGGCGCTGCCGCCCGTATAAAAGCTTTTTGCCGGATTGCCGCCCTTGTACTCATCGAGGAGTTTTCTGTTTACCTCGAAACCCGCAGCCTCGAGTCCTTCGGTAAGAGTAACTCGATTACGCTTAAATTTTACCGTACCGTTTTCCTCGATATCCTCGGCGATTATCGTAGAAGCGCCGCTGCCCACGCCGGAATACGCAAAACCGTCATCCGTAGACCCAACGCCGAAAAGATTGACTCTGTACTTTTCGTTTGCGCGGACGGCGAGAGGGAGCGTGCCGTTTTTGTTTTCCAAAAGTACGATCCCTTCCGAAGCTATTTTTTGAACGAGTTCGTCGCCCTTTGCGAGCGCCGCTTGAGCTTTATCTGAGTCGACGGTTATGCCGGAGCCCACGAGGTGCGACTTTATCTCACCCGCATGGACGCCGTATATGCCGTTTCCGACGGCGAGCGCGATTACAACGGCAATATACACGCACAATAAGACTATGCTCTTTGCCGACCATGCGAAACTTTTGATTTTCTTTTTTGCGCCGTCCGACGCTTCGATGTTTTCATCGACGTTTCTTTTATTATTTTTCATTGCGGTTTCTCCTTACGCCATACGCGCATAAGCGCTTTCAAATACGAACACTGCATTTTCGGTCATGGTTTGCATTATGTCGAACTGAAAACCTGCCTCGCCGTTTTCATTCACCTTTAATCCGCGAGGGATTATAAGATAGACGGTCACGACCCCGTGCTCGGCGTCGAGTTTAACGCTCGCCGTAGTCAATTTTTTAACCAAGCCTTTGGACGCTTTGAAATCCACCCAATGCACAAGATCGGCAGCGCCGGAAATATGCGTAAACGTGAGTTTGAACAATCGATCATATCGCTCGTCATTGTCGAAATGATTGCCGCACCCCGAAATTGCCTTAGAGCCTTCGGCTTGCGGATAGAGCGTATATTTTATTTTTTTGTCCGAATATCCTTCGGAAGCGTTGTCTATTTCGCCGACCTTGCCCGCCTCGCCGTTGGTGCCGTTGTTAATCTCGTAACGCTGTCCGCCGCTCGTTTTGCGCGGCTTGACCGAGACTTCCTGATATCCTGTTGTTATAACTATCGGTCGTAAAATCACGTCGTGTGCGGGCATGGCAAACTCCTCGCCCGTCATCCAACGCTCTGCGGGATCGAGCACGTTATACCAGCCCATTTGCGTGCCTTTGAGTGTTGCTTCTATCTCGGGTTTTTCGCCTACTTGCACAAGCTTGCTCGCAGACCCGTCCGCAAATGCCGCGCCCTCGAGCGTAAGATCGTATTTATCCGCAGCTATTTTGCCCACGTCGTAACCGACCGCGCTAATCTTGGCTGCATTGGTATTGTTAAGAACTTCGAGCCGCACCCACGGCGATTCACCGTTCGGAACGAGATCGGTTCTTACGAAAAATTCGGTGACCGCCGCTTCGCCTGAGGCGAGCGAAAGTATTTTGCTCGAACCTATATCTCCGCCCGCTTTGCCGTAATCGTAATAAAAACGGAAATGCGCCGCCGTATTCCCCGTGTTATTGAACACATAACGCACCTTGGTGCGCGTACCCTCGGTTTGCGTTCCGGAAAGTCCGCCGCCCTGAATGATCAATATCGGGTATGCGCTGTCGCTTATGCCGCCGCCGAACCCGTACTCGGTAAAACCGGAATAAATAACGTTGTCTATGACGAGCGTCCCGTTTTCGGCGTCCGCAGCTATCGTTTTGCCGTTCTCTTTAACATTCGACGTGCTTGCGCCTTTATCGACATTCGTAGCGAGCACGAGTCGTACGCCCGTCATAGGCAGATCGGGTTTACCTTCCTCTACCGTTATTTTCACGTCGAAGTCGAACTCCTCTATGGTAAACGTGATTTTATCCACGCCGATCGCAAGAGGCTCGTCTCGATGCGTCCAACCGTCGCAGTCGGAATAGTTCATATCGATGACTATCTCCTCTCCGTCCACATTCCAATGCGAATCAAACGCAAGACCGTCGGGCGAGAACGTTTCTCCGACGAGATAATCGGTTTTGAACGGCGCTTGCGTAATTTCCACACTCAAAACGTACGGATCAAGACCCGTAGGCAATTTGTTCTGATCGTCGCCGGGAATAACCCCGCCGCCGGTACCGCCGCTTTTATCGCACGCGGCAAAAGCGAACGCGGTTGCCGCGCACACCGTCGCGGCAATTACTCCTGTAATTCGTTTGATTTTTTTATTCATGATCTGCCTCATTTAATATCTATGGTTTCGCATTCCATAACGAACGACGCATCGCCGATCATATTTTCCGTAATGTCGAACAATATGTGTTTGTTGCTGCCGATATCGAGATTTGCGGGAATAAAGAAATAGAATTCCGCAACGGTACTCGATTCATCGAGAACCGCATCGAATCTCGTCAAATCCGTACCCTTGCTATCTCCTACGAAATGAGTAAACGATATATCCCCCGATATTCGCGTAAGACGTATAATGCAAACACGCGAATAATTTTTATCAACGCCTATATTCGAGCCGCAACCCGCTGCTATACGCGTACCCTTACTTTGCCGAGCGATGGTATATAAAACTTTGTTTTGCGAATATCCCGCCGCAACGTCGCTTGAAACTTCTCCGGCAATCGCCGTTGATGGGTTGATACCGTTTGCTATGCTTATAGCGGGATTAGCTCCGCTACTCGTCGCGCGCGGCTCGACTTTTTTTGATTGACGATCCGAATTATTGTTTTCGGCAAACACGCCTTTCAAAAGACCGGCGACCTGACTGCTTTCCGCAAATTTATCGCATGTGCCGTCCGAAAAAACGCAGTCGCTCGGCAAAACAATTCTTTGCGCTCCGTCCTTTATGTGCCCGACCACATAGCCGACGAAATCGATTTGTCCGTCTGTCACGTTCGACAGCAAATCGAAATTCGCCCACTTATTGTTACTGAATTTTTCGACGATAAACTCGACATACTTGCTCTGTCCCGCCGCAACGGTCACAAAATCGGTCGATGCAAGTACCAAGCCGTTGTCTTCGGTATAGTATTTGAACGACATATCCGCGGAGCCGCTGTTTACGAAATACATTCCTATTACCACGCGTAAATCTTTTTGACCGCTCCATTGATCCCACCTGAAGCCCATACCGTTGCCGTTGAATATCACTTTTTGTCCCGATGCACCCGTAACGTTGAGTCTGTATCCGTTACCCACGGATTCGCCGTTGTAAACAACGTCGGTACGAGTTATGGCTTTATTAGATACGTTGGTGCTTCCTCCGAAACCGGTCGAGTTTTCGAGCATTACGAGCGAACTCTTATCGTATGCGGTGAAAAGCTTTTCATGCAACACTTTGCCGCATTCGCACGTTTGATCGGTTTTACCCCAATCGAGTTGCATAGCCTCGTGGTTTTGCTTTTCGGAATATTCGCCGCAACGCAAGCATTGTGCCCTGTGCCCGTCTTCGTACTCGACGGGATCATCGTAATTGTGTTCGAGCGCGGTACCGCTTGTAAACGTTTCGCCGTTTGCATCGAATTCTCCGCATTCGCAGCTCTTATAGTATGTTGCGGCATGTATACAGTCCGCCGCCGTCTTTAAGTATTTTGCTTCGGCAACTTCGCGCGTATACGAATGTGCGGCAAATTCTCCGCTTGTAAACGTTTCGCCGTTCGCATCGAATTCTCCGCATTCGCAGCTCTTGTAATATGTTGCGGCATGTATACAGTCCGCCGCCGTCTTTAAGTATTTTGCTTCGGCAACTTCGCGCGTATACGAATGCGGAATCGTTTCGCCGTACGGATTTCCGCATTCGGCGCACACGGCTTTTTCTGTACACGTCGCAGTTCCGCCCGTATGCTCTCCCGTAGCGGGCTTGACCGTTTTTGTGGTGTAATCGCAACCCGAACGAACGCAAGCTTGATACTCACCCCAGCCTTCTTCGCTGCACGTAGGCAATTTGGCTTCATGCGAAGTCAAATCGTGACCGAGCGCCTTAAGCGTAATGGCGTCGAGTAAAACTTCCCTGCTTCCCGCCTCGTCCGCAAACAGCTTATCGCAATGCGAACATTCGTAGTACGCCTTATTGCCCGCTTCGATACAGCTTGCCGACACTGCCGCTACGGGCGTAAGCTTATGCTCGCTTACGGGCGTTTGCGGATTACAGCCCGCAAGGGTACCCTCTCCCGCCAGCATTGCGGCTATCACCGCACAAATTGATAATATTTTATTCCTTTTCATCATTTCCTCCGATAATTAAATATTGTATTGTTAAAATACATTATAAAAATATCGAATTCAAGATATTATCCGCGAATTGTTTCTTTCAATCCGTAAACGGCGTTTTTTATTCGAGCGTAAAAAGTATTTTTACGTTGAAAATACCGCCGACGGCGTTTATTTGCAAAATACCGTTATAATTCTCGACCGTGCGCTTCACGCTTTTAAGTCCGTATCCGTGAAATGCCTTTTGCTGTTTGTTTGTTACGGGCAAGCCGTTTTCAAACTTGAGATCGCCCGCATAACCGTTATACACATGGATTGCCGAAAAATCGTTCACGCGTTTAATCGAAACTCCGATAGACCTTTCCGACTCGGGCAACGCCCGAACCGCTTCGATGGCGTTGTCCAAAAGATTGCCGAAAAGTACATACACGTCCGCATCGGACATAAACTTTATTTGCGACGCATCGACTATACACGAAAGATTTATGTTTTCGCTCTTACAAACGAGACTTTTTTCCATAAGAATTACATCAAGAGCTTCGTTGCCGGTTCTATACGCCGAATCGTATATATCCACAACCTTTTCAAGCTCTGCAAGCTCCTTGCCGGAAACGCTTCCTATATGCTTAAACCGTCTGATATGATGCTTTAAGTCATGACATTTAAGATTTATAAGCTCCACATTTTCCTTGGAAATTCTGTATTGCTCGGATTGCATATGGTTGATTTGCTTGACCGCCGCAAGCTCCGTCTCGGCACGCTTTCGCCGCGGAAGTTCAAAGAGCATTATGAGCGCGAGCACACAGCACAAAATGCCATACACGTGCAACATACAAACGCTCGCTCCGTCTGTTTTTTCCGGCAAAGACCAAATAATGACCGCACCGAAAACCACGTTAATGAAAACAAACAACACCGCAATGAGAATTACCGTAAAATTATTCATGCCGAATATGCCGAGCTGTTCGATCTTGGCGCAAAACAGCCAATACGCCGCGCTGTAAATCAAAAAGAATATTTGAAAATACACAAGCATAAACACAATGGTTTCCGTCGATCCGAATGCAGAACCGCTACCGTAAAAATCGAACGCCGCCACCCCCGTCGCGCGCATTGCCGACCCGAATATCTCGTAAAGTTCTTGCGCTATATGCTGCACCGTAAATCCGGCTATTGCACAGCATAAAATGTCTTTGAACGGTTCGTCGTATATGAGCGCCATTGCGCCCAACGATACGGCAAACAACGCCAAAAACATCAACGAACCGTAGAATGTATTAAACGCAACAATCGGTATAGCAAAAGCCGATCCCAAACACAAAATCGCGCCGAGCGATATTCGCCACGGCGCGCCTTTGCGCAACTTAAACTTTCGCGCGAACATTGCTTCGGCAACCGCAAGTTCCGCCATAAACAACGGACGATAAAAAAACAACTGCGTTATTTCATACATTTGTTAAATTACGCCCCTCCGCCGCATAAATAGTCGGCAAGCGACTCCAAAAATTCCTTTTTACGATTGCGGCTTATCAGCAATTCATCGCCGCCGCTTATGCATAATATATTGTCGCGCACCGTCTTTACATATTTCAAATTTACGAGATAACATCTGTTGCAACGCGCAAATCCCGCTTTTTCAAGTACACTTTCCACCTCGTAAAGATGACCCGTTGCAACAATATTTTTATCCGAAGTATGATAAATAAGACTGTGATCGGCTATTTCCACATATTTAATATCCGCAGCGTCGAGATAAAAAATCCCCTGTTTGGTGCGCGCTTCGACTTTTACCCCGTCGTTTCGTTCCAAAAGCTCCACCGCTCTGTTGAGCTTTATCGAAAAATTGTAATAAGTTATCGGCTTGACAACAAAATCAAACGCGTTAACTTCATAACCCTCGAGCGCGAACTGCGCGAGATTTGTCACGAATATAATTATGACATTTTTATCGAATTGACGAATACGACGCGAGGCTTCCATGCCGTTGACTATAGGCAATTCGATATCCATGAAAATAATATCGTACTTTAGCTTGTTTTCGAGAAGCGTCATCGCACTCTCATAGACACGAGCGCAATACGGTTTGCCGGTTTCGGAAAATCTGCGTTCCAAAAAATCAAGCAGTGCGCTCGAATCCGTTTTATTATCTTCGACAATCGCAATGTTTATCATTTCCGCCTCCGAAACTCATATTATGATTATAACACAGCTGAATTCACAAGTCAACAATACGTTTCCCATTCTCTGACTTTAACATAATTCGGCAAAATGCAAAAATATTATTCGTCGGTTAGCGACAAAAGCGATTCTCGATTAAATACGGTTCATTTGACGATCCGCTCGCATTTTCGGTCTTTTATTTGAATAACAGCTCGTTGTACTCCACACCGTCAGTTCGACGCACGCGCACAACGTCGAAGTCCTGCGGGCGCGTGACCGCAAGCGCAGCCACGAGATCGTACACGACGGGCAACGCGCCGCGCGCCGCGTCGAGCGCGAAACAACGTTCGGTCAGTTTTTTCGACAATGCGTTTTCGGCGAGCGCGGAAAAATCGAACTTGCCCGAATGGCACGTATCGAGCGTGGCGACGGCGGACGCGGAATATGCGTATGTTTTGAACGCATCGGGATCGAGCGCCTCGTTAAATTCGTACTTGCCGTAATTGGGCGGCTCCTTTGTCGCTCCGCCCATGAGCGTGGTACAAAACGGTACGTATCCGACGAGCACGGGCACGGTGCAAGGTCCGAGCGACAGTACGCAATCTCGTTCGGGCTGTTTTTCGGCTTTCAGCCCGCGCGCAAACTCGTCTATCGAAACGACGGGAATATCGCACGGCTTGTGATCGAGCACGTCGCCTATGCCGTCCGTACCGTGAATATCGGGAATATTCGCTTTAGGCTGCGGCACAGCGCGCGTGTCGATCAAGCGGGTTTTCGTTTTGTCCAAAAGTCCGAGTTCGGCGGCGGCGGCAAGCAGCGAGCGCGCGTTGCGGTAAGCCGTTATTACGGGCACGTTCCCGCCTATCGGAACGACGTCTATATGTCTAAACATATGCGAACGTTCGAGTATATGCAACGTTGCTATCGCATCGTCCAATCCGTAATCGCAATATATGATTATTCTGTTGAATTCCACGCTCGGTTTTTACTTCCTTTTTATATTGCATGCAGCCACAGGCTACTTTATAAGGTTTAACTTCTTCGTTGCGCGGTAAACGCGATACGTTTTTGATCGGGTAGAAATTCTTCGCGCCGCGCAAGAATGCTTGTTCAAAGCGGATGCGGTATAATCTTATCCGCGCTTTATTGCGCCTATTCCGTCGCCCGTACTCGGCGCGAACACAATAGACATATGCTCGCCGAGCTTGTTCATATCCGACAGACATTGATTGACTATGCTGTTGATATTTATCTTGCTGTCGTCGTCGGCGCTCGGCTCGAGCTGCATGAGACGAAGTAGCAGTTCGTACGTTTCGGCGTCCATATCGTTGAATATAACGCCTTTGCTCGAAAAATTCGTCGTGTTTGTGCCGTTTGTCTTTTCGAGCACGACCGTCGCATAAATGCGTTCGGGCATAAAGCTCTGCGCGCCCGCGGTATTGCCGGACGTCATAAAGCTACTCATATTCATGGCAAACGTTATAACGAGATAGTCCTTGGTCGGATCGAGCGCAACGGGGTTTGCCGAAGTTTTGAGTCTGTCGTTAGCCCATGTGCGCGCGGACACTGCGGTCGGGCGCGTGTCGGCGGAAGAGAGCGCGATCGTCTGCACCGCATCGATCGAACCGTCTTGGGCGAACTCGCGATGCAACATGTCGGCAAAGTATGCGTTGAATTGTTTATCGGTAACGCCCGTGAGCAATGCGCTCGAATCGAATCCCGAAGTCGCGCCCTCGTTCACGACAAAACCGTTGTATACGTAGTTATAGCACGGCTTGCCGCTTTCGTACGCATACGAATCCGATTTTTCGTACATGCCTTGCAACGCTTTTTTAACGGTCTCGGGCGCGGCGTTATCGAGATTCATTTTGCTCGCCAAGAACTTATAAAAACTCGCTATCTTGATCTTGCCCTCGTCGAACGTTACGAAATCCGCACCGCCGAGACTGTTTTTGAGGTTCGACATCTGATCGTAAATTATCGTGCCAAGCTCGGACATGCGCCCGTCTATATCGAAACTCTTATCGAACACGCGCGCGATCTTTATCATGTCCGCAAACTGCTTTTCGCCCATGTTGTTGAGCGAGAACGACACGGGATAATCGCGCCCGTTATCCGCGCTCATATCCACACGCGCGGTAACGAACACGGCGTCGCTGTCTATGAGCTTTTTGAACTTTTCGGGCATGAGTTCGGCTACGTCTATTTTCAAACGTATATCGAGCGCGTTCGCATGCACCGCTACCGAAAGTATCTCGAAGTTGCCGATTTCGCCCGTCATATTTGCGGTGATGAGCGCGCCGAGCTGCGCATCGGTTATTTCGGGCTCCAGCTCCGAGACCGTTCTGTCGTCGTATATCAAATACTTAACGCCGGCAACGTCGCCTTTGAGTCTGAACTTATCGGAATTGAACTCGCCGCTCAAAAAGCCGGTCACGTCCGAGAAAGTTTTTAATTCCGTCGCAGGAGCGAGATAGTATTTATCTGTGATCTGATTTATGAACTCGCTGTTATCCGCGGCGACGTTCACCGTATCGTCGATGCCGTCCGTATCGTTCAAGCCGCGCAAAACGTCCTTAAGTTCCGCATCCGTGACTATGGCGACGCCCGTTTCCTCGTCCTTAAGCGCCATTTGCGTTACTATTTTGTAGATGTTCGGCATAACGAGCTTGCCGGAAGTCGTTATTCCCGACGAGGTAACGGACGGGATAAGCTCGATGCCGAGCGTTTCGTCGAGCTGCTTTATCATATCGCGAAGCATTGTTTCGACCTGCTCCGTCATGGCGTTGAGATCGAACGACGGCACGAGTTTTTTGAGCGTATTGAGCACGTCGGCTGTTTTATCGTAATTATTGAACCCGAACTCCGCCGGATCGTACACAAAACCCGCAGAAGGATTTTTGGTCACGTCGATCGTCATGGAAAGCAGTATTTTCTGCGGCATGATGTTTACGGCAAGCGCGCCGAGCATGTTTCCGCCCATCGAACTCAAAAGATCGGTAACGTCAATATCCACGGCGAGCAATGCGTATGTGTGCCCGGCTTTGCCCGTTTTTTCAACGAACGTGAGCGCGTCGAGATTGAGCTTGAGGTTTTGGAACTGTCCGCCGGCAACGCCGAACGCTTTGTCGAGCTGCGGACTTACGCCCGCCGCGAGCATTCTGTCGGTAACATTCAGCGAAAGCGTATTTATATCGGCGTCGAGCGACGCTTTGAACTTAGCCGCGTCCACCATATTCAGTATTTCTTGCGACTCGCCCGTCGACGGCGAACCGTCGAGCGAAATACCGAGCATTTCGAGCACGTCGGAAAGTTTGGCGTTCTCGCCGAAATCGACGCAATACTTATTCTCTATTTCTTTGATAAATTCGCGTTCGTAATCTATCTTCGTAAGTCCCGTTTTATCCGCGGGAGCATAGAACTCCTGCGTTCCGTTCGTATACCACTCGTCGTAAAGGAACGGCTGCAGTTCCTCGAGCCGCTCGTCGGCGGACGAAGTCAAGAGCGCTTGCAGCATGTACATGAATTCCGACTTCGTTAGCGGATCGTCTTGCGAAAGGCTTTCGCTCGCATACTTGGTAAGCGTATCTATGAGATCGAGTTTGACGGTACCCTCGGACGCGGAAGTGAAGTCTATGGAGTCGGCAGCGGCGGATATATACGGCTTGATCTTGTTGCCTACCTCGGCGAGCAAGTCTTGCACGGTTATACCTTCGCCCGTTATACCGAGCACGCCGTTAATTATACCGTAAAGCTTATCGCGCTTGCCCGCATTCATACCGTTTAGCGACACGTGCGTTTCGGCGTTTTCGGTCAGCGGCACGGAGATCGTAGCATACAGGTTTTTCGGCAAAAGCACGTTGCCCGCAAAACGCGCGAGTCCGCCCGCCCAGCCGAGACCGGCGTCTTCCACGATCGCGGTAAGCGCCTGTCCCGCCGCCTTTTGCAAGCCGATCCAAACGGTTACGTCCGCACTCGTCGCGGAAACTATCGATTCGCCGAGTTCGCTCGTTACGGTCTGCGTGCCGAACGTTATCTCTTTTAACGCTACAACGTCTTTGAGCGTGATCATTTCGCTCACTTCGGACGGAATCAGCCCCGTCTCGTTCGTGTTATCCAAAAAGTGATCGAGCAAGAAATCTATAAAGGACGCAAGCTGCTTGTCTTTGAGATTGAAAACGTAATCGTCGGTCTCTTCCGAATAGTTCTCGAGCCGTTCGACGTCGATATTGTCGCGCGTGAACACTCCCGTCATCATGTTGACGAGTATATCCATGATTTGGTTCGACTCGCCGCCGTTTTCGGTCGTATCGTCAGAAGATTCGCCCTCGTTGAGAGCGGCGGCAGAGGCTTGCTCGTCCTCGCCGTTGCCGAGATCCGCCATTACGCTGTCGATGGCGCGCAAAAGCTCGGCGTCGAAATCTATTTCCACGTCCGTCTTCAACAGCATATTCGCCTTGATCTCGCCGTAAAGCCCCTGTCTGTCTTCGTCTGTAAAGCCGTTTTTAACGACTTTTTTATCGTTCGACCAATACAGTCCGTTCATTACCCCGACAACGTCGCCGAGCGGCATGTCCAAGTACTGTCTCGAATACACGTCGCCGAAATACCAGCCCGCACCGAACACCCCCGCGAACAGTACGAGATTGACGACGACGAAAACCAAAAAGCAAGTAAGACATACTTTTTTCTTTTTGGACTTACCCGCCTTAGCTTTGTCGTCGGTAACAACAACTTTCTTTGCCATAATTATTCTCCGCTTATACGAAATTTACAATTTACATTCTACGCGAAAAAACGCACTATGTCAACCCTTATCGTAAAACATAATGCGTTTTTAATCGTATTCTAATATTGTCGGCAGTATATTTTTGCCGGCGATCGTCGGTTATTCCGCCGTCGCTTCGTAGCCCGCGTCCGCAACAGCCTTTACCGCCGCGGCGGCGTCGAAGTCGCCGATTATCTCGGCTTTGCCGCTATCGAGCGAAACGTTCGCCTCGGTCACGCCCGACACGCTTTCGAGCGCTTTCTTTACGTGCGCGACGCAATGACCGCACATCATGCCTTTTACGTTCAGAGTTAATTTCATGGGTTCTCCTTTACCGTCTTTTATTTGACACGCCGTGCAAGCATCCGAGCACGGCGAAACGTCCGTCACAGAGTTTTCGCGCGGCGCGACGCGCTTATGCTTGCGCTTCAATCTGCCGAGCTTTTTATCGAGCCTGCCGTCGTCGAACTTCATTACGGTAAGCCTCAGTGCGTTGCAAACCACGAACAGCGACGACAACGCCATTGCGCCCGCGGCTATCATGGGATCGAGCGCAACGCCGAGCGGCGCCAGCACGCCCGCCGCAAGCGGTATTCCGAGCGAATTGTACAAGAACGCCCAAAAAAGATTTTGTTTGATATTGCGTATCGCAGCGTGCGAGATCGCAAGCGAGCGCGGCACGTCCATGAGATCGCTCTTTACGAGCACGACGTCAGCCGATTCGATCGCTACGTCGGTGCCGGAGCCTATGGCTATACCTACGTCCGCCGCTTTGAGCGCGGGCGCGTCGTTTATGCCGTCGCCCACCATTGCCGTGATCCCGTCTTTTTTCAACCGTTCCACTATATCGAGTTTGTCCTCCGGAAGTACGTCGAAATATACTTCGGAAATGCCCGCCTCATCGGCTATACGTTTGGCTTGACGCTCGTTGTCGCCCGTCAGCATGACAACGCGCGCGCCCAAACGTTTGAGCAGCTCGATAGCGGCTTTGCTCGTCGGTTTTATTTCGTCGCGTACCGTAACGGCGCCCAAAAGTTCGTTCTTTCTGCAAAGCCATACTCGGCTCTCGTCGCCGTCGTCAGTAACCGTAACGCCGAAATCTGACATCAACCGCGGCGCGCCGAGCGCGTACTCGACACCGTCGACCGTGCCCACTACTCCGTATCCTATGCGATACTCGCTCGACTCCGGCACGCGCGCTTCTCCGCGCGTTTTATACGCTTCGGCGACGGCTCGGGCGAGCGGGTGCGTGCTCGTGCTTTCGAGCGCGGCGGCTACGGCGAGCACTGTATCGGCGTCGAGATCCGCATACGCTTGCACATCGGTGACGCGCGGTTCGCCTTTGGTTATGGTGGACGTTTTATCGAGCGCGAAACACCTGACGCTCGAAAGCTTTTGCAGCGTTTCGGCGTTTTTGACGAGTATGCCGTACGCCGCGGCGCGACCCGTTCCCGCCATCACCGCAACGGGCGTTGCGAGCCCGAGCGCGCACGGACAGCTTATCACAAGCACCGATATTGCCATGGTGAGCGCGTTGCCGACGTTTTTGTTTATACATATCCACACGATAAACGCGACGAGCGCAAGCGCGCATACTACGGGCACGAATACCGCCGATACCTTATCCGCTATCTTTTGTATCGGCGCTTTCGATCCGCCCGCATTTTCTATAAGCTCGACTATCTTGGAAAGCGTCGTGTCGCCGCCGACCTTGCTCGCGCGCATTTTTATTTTCCCCGTCAGATTGAGCGTGGCGGACGTTATCTCCTTGCCTGCTACCGCTTCGACGGGCAAAGACTCGCCCGTTATCGCCGAACAGTCGAGCGTTGTGCCGCCGTCCGTGACCACGCCGTCGCACGGCACGTGTTCGCCGGGCAGCACCACTACGGTATCGCCTACTCGAATATCGTCCACGGGCACTGCGAGCGTTTCGCCGTCGCGTTCGACAGTAGCCGTATCGGGGCGCAATCGCATAAGCTTTTCAACCGCAGAGCGCGTTTTGCCCTTGGATTTAGCTTCCAAAAACTTGCCGAGCGTAACGAGCGCGAGTATCATCGCCGCCGACTCGAAAAACAGATTCATCGCAAGATCGGCAGCGCCGTGAACGTCTCCGCCCGCAACGCGCGCATCGATCAAAAATACCGTTACAAGCCCGAATATATACGCCGCGCCCGAACCCAATGACACGAGAGTATCCATGTTCGCGCCGCCGTGCAATACCGATTTTACACCGCTTACGAAAAATTTATAGTTTATCGCGAGTACGGGCGTGGTCAAAACGAGCTGGATAAGCGCGAACGACGCGGGATCGACGTGCGGATCGAACGCGCCCATAGGAAATCCCGCCATATGCCCCATCGAAAAATACATCAACGGCAGCATGAACACGACCGACGCTACAAAGCGGATCAACAGTGTTTTTGAATGGTCCGTATTTTTTTCTTTGCCGACGCTTTTGCTCGCGGCGATTTTTCCGCGCTCCGCATCGTCGGCAGTCGCGCCGTAGCCCGCGCTTTCCACTGCCGCTATTATATCCGCGTCCGATACGTCCGTATCCACAGTCATACGGTTAGACAAAAGATTAACGGCAACGTCGTCGACGCCCGCTTTTTTTACCGCCCGCTCCACATGCGCCGCGCACGCCGCGCATGTCATACCCGTGATCGTAAAACGCCTTTTCATGTGCATATTTTAGCATGACGCATACCCGATGTCAAGCGATTTTCGTAATACATACTAATTTACTATGAATTAAAAAACCGCCGCGCTAAATTTGACAAACGCGCGCGAACGTGCTATAATATAGCGAATAACATTTACGGAAGACGTTATGCCGCAAAAGAAAAAAACCACAGTCAAAATACGCGAAAGTTTTATCAAACTGCTCGAAACAACGCCGCTCGAGGACATTACCGTTACAGCCGTTTGCGATAAGGCGGGAATAAACCGCGCTACGTTTTATTATCACTACGACTCGGTGCAAAATCTTTTCGACGAACTCGAACGCCAACTCGAAAACGAATTCAATCAATCGATGTCGCTTGCGGCATACGGCAGCGACGGCGCACCGAACAAAAGCTTTTACGTAATGTTTTTCGAGTTCGTCGCACGCAACGCATCGGTCTGCAAAATGATACTCAATTCCCCGCACTCGGGGAACAGCTCGTTTTTGACACGCGCTATGCTCGGCGGCAGAGACAAGGTAGTGAGCACAATGAGCAAACTGTTCCCCGACTGTTCCGCCGATAAGATAGACTACTATTATATATTCGTATCGCACGGATTCATGGGGCTTTTGGAACACTGGCTCAATAACGATATGAAAGAATCGATAGAATACATTTCCGAGATAGGCGAACGAATTTCCTACGGCGGAATAAAGTACTTACAGTGACGTTTCGATATAACCGAAATTAAAAACGATCGTGATTTACGACCGTTTTTTTCGTCAGTTCTCTTTTTGTTCGAGCATATCGTAAGCTTCTATCTCCGCGCCGAACTTCATTTCTTTATACGTGCATACGGGCACGGCGATAAGCATTACGAGCGTAAACGCGGCAAGCGGGATATACGAGTAGTAACCCGTTATAAACGAACACGCTATGCCGGTGAGCAAAAACCCGAACGCGCCGACAGCCCAATTGTCGGCGAGCCAACGGCTCATGAACGTTGTAAACACGCCGCGCTTTGCTTTGCCCGCCGCAAACGTTCTCGAATGTACGACGAGCGGCACGCTCGACGAAAGCAGCGACAGCAATACGCAGACCGACAGCGATATAAACACATGCACGTTTATGCGGTTTATACCGTCCGCGGGATGCAACGACGAGTCTATCGACGCGAACTGTCTCGATATGCCGTAAACCACGATACCCGACATGCACATCGACAGCATTATCCCGAGTATAATTACCGAGATAAAATTATTGCGCAGTCTGTTATGCTTTTTGAGCGCCATAGCCACGATTATTATCGTCGCGGGGATAAACGACGTCAGCGATAATATAATATTGTAATACTTGCTCGAATACTCGGGTTGGTTGAATTCGATATTATATACGATAGTTATGTCGTCGGGGAGCATATACAGCGTTATCGCCGCAGCAAACAGCGAAATGCCCGCAAGCCACAACGCCGCGGTAACAAGTATTTTATCGGTATCAGTAAGTCCGCTTTTTGCCATGTTAATCTCCCGAAATTTTCAAGTAACTGACCGCGTTCAAACTCAAGTCCGCGGGCTTCGCGTTTTCGGCTATCATATCACGCGCGCGCGCGCAGATCATAGCCGCATTGTCGGTGCAAAGTTTCATAGGCGGGTACGACACTCTTAATCCGAGCTTTGCGCCCTCTTCCTCGAGCCGAGAACGCAACAGCGAGTTTGCCGCAACGCCGCCCGCAAGCACGAGACGCTTGACGCCCGTTTTTTTCGCCGCGATCATTGCGGTATCTACGAGCATATCCACCGCAGTGCGCTGGAACGACGCGCATACGTCCGCTTTATTTACCGACTCGCCGCGCTGTTCCGCCGTGTGCATGTAATTGACGACTGCCGTCTTAAGCCCCGAATAGCTCAAGTTATAATCTTTATGTTTCTTTTTGGCGACGAACTCGATGCGGTCGCTGCCCTCGCGCGCAAGCCTGTCTATCTCCGGTCCGCCCGGGTACGGCAGATCGAGCGCGCGCGCCACTTTGTCGAACGCCTCGCCAATCGCATCGTCGGTTGTCGTACCGAGAAGCGTAAACTTATTGCGTCCGTCCACGCGCACTATGCCCGTATGTCCGCCGCTCGCAACTACCGCCAAAAACGGCGGTTTAAGCTCGGGATCTGCGAGATAGTTGGCGGCGATATGCGCTTCTATATGATTGACAGCATACAGCGGCACACCGAGCGAATATGCGAGCGCTTTCGCCGCAGACACGCCTATAAGCAACGCGCCCACAAGCCCCGCGCCGTAAGTGACGGCTACCGCGTTCACATCCGATCTATGTATGCCCGCCGCGCCGAGCGCTTCGTCGATAACGGGCAATATCGCCGTCAAGTGATTGCGCGACGCGATCTCGGGCACTACGCCGCCGAACCGTCTGTGTATCTCTATCTGCGACGAAATTATGTTAGACAACAGCCTGTCGCCAGCGAGCACCGCAGCCGACGTTTCGTCGCACGACGTTTCTATTCCCAAAATGATTTTATCTTGCATCGTGTTATTTCTCGCCGATAGTATTTATCTTTACTTCCGAATTTTCAATACTCTTTACGCCGTCTTTTTGAGATAGTCTATGATAAACTCCTCTATATCGCCGTCCATGACCGACTGAATGTCCGAATCCTCGCAACCCGTGCGGTGATCTTTGACGAGCGTATACGGCTGAAACACGTACGAGCGTATCTGACTGCCCCACTCGATTTTTTTGACGTCGCCTTTCAAACTCGCGGCTTTTTCGAGCGCCTCGCGCTCTTTGAGTTCGACGAGCTTGCTTTTGAGCATTGTGAACGCCATTTCGCGGTTTTGCGTTTGACTGCGCTCGTTCTGACACGTGACGACTATACCCGTGGGAAAATGCGTTATGCGAATGGCGGAATCGGTCTTGTTTATGTGCTGACCGCCCGCGCCGCTCGCGCGGAACGTGTCCACACGAATATCGTCCTGATTGATTACTATAGTAGTATCGTCTTTTATTTCGGGCATTACCTCGAGACTCGCAAACGAGGTATGCCGACGCGCGTTTGCATCGAACGGAGAAATGCGCACGAGCCTATGTACGCCCATTTCCGCCTTGAGATATCCGTATGCGTTTATTCCGCGCACTGCAAACGTAACGCTCTTGATCCCCGCTTCGTCGCCGTCGAGCCTGTCTATGACCTCGACCGAATAGCCCGATTTTTCGCAATACATTCTGTACATGCGGAACAGCATGGACACCCAATCCTGCGCTTCCGTGCCGCCCGCGCCTGCGTGCAACGCGAGTATCGCGTCGGACTTGTCGTACTCGCCCTTGAGCAATGCCGAGATCTGCGCCTTTTCCGCCTCGGCGGAAAGCGCGTCCGTCTCCGTAAACAGCTCGCTCAAAAGCTCGTCGTCCGCTTCCGCAGCCAAGAGTTCCGCCATTGCGTACAAGTCGTTCACCTTGGCAAAAAGCTTATCGAACGCGCCGAGAGTATTATCTATATACTTCGCCTCGCTGTTGACCGCTTGAGCCGCTTTGGGATCGGAATACAATGCGGGATCGTTCTGCTTTATCTCGAGCTCGCTCCGTCTCGCCTTGAGTTTATCGGGCGCGATCGCGGCGTATGCGTCGTCGATCATCGTCTTAGACGCGGCTATTTTGTTTTTACATTCTTCTATATCCATACTTATTTTCCGCAGCAGTGCTTATACTTTTTTCCGCTGCCGCACGGGCACGGATCATTCCTGCCTGTTTGCTTGGATTTGGATTTGACTTCGGGCTGACGCTGCTCGCCGCGCGATGCGGGCGTGCGGTTTTCCACAAGCTCGACCTCTGGCTTTTTGGGCTGAACGGGTTGATACTCGACGTTGGCGTGTACGAGAGTCGACACAACGTCGTCGTGTATTTTGTCTATCATGGCGTCGAACATATCGAAGCCTTCTTTTTGGTACGCAAGCACGGGGTCTTGCTGACCGTATGCCTTTAAGCCGATACCGCTGCGCAATGCGTCCATATTGTCGATGTGATCCATCCAATGTCTGTCGACCACGCGCAGCATGACGTACCGTTCCAAATCCTCGAAATTAACGCCGTGCTCGTCCGCCTCGTCGATCTTTGCTTGATAATTGGCTTTGACCGTATCGAAAAGCTGTTCTTTAAGCTCGTCGAGCGAGAAGTTCTTGAGCTTTTCCTCGTCGAAGAATTCCGTTTCGCCCGGCAACAGTTTGCGCTCGACTTCTTTGTTGAGCTGCTCGGCGTCCCATTCGTTGTAATCCGTCTTGGGATCGGTATACGCAGCTATTATCGAGTTGCAACGCTCTTTGAACATCGAAAGTATCTCGTCGCGCATAGGCATGCCTTTGAGCACTTTGCCGCGTTCCTCGTAAATTATCTCGCGCTGTTTATTCATTACGTTGTCGTATTCGAGAACGGCTTTACGCACCGAGAAATTCCTGCCCTCTATGTTGCGCTGCGCGTTTTCGATCTGGCGCGAAAGTATCTTTGCCTCGAGCGGCGTGTCCTCGTCGACCTTGAACGTTTCCATAACGCGCTTGAGCCTATCGCCCCAAAGCCGCAGCACGTCGTCCTCCGCCGAAAGATAGAATATGGACGAACCCATATCGCCCTGACGTCCCGCACGACCGCGCAGCTGATTGTCTATACGCCGCGACTCGTGACGTTCCGTGCCGATTATGCGCAGTCCGCCGAAGCCTATGACCTTTTGCTTTTCCTCGTCGACCTCGCTCTTGAACTCGCTTATATATTTTTTGTAAAGCTCGCGCGCTTTGGCTTGCTCTTCCGTTTTAGTGGGAAAAACCGACGCTGCGAGATCGATCGTTTCGTCGTCGTACTCGTCCTTTTTGAGTTTTTCTTTCGCCATATATTCGGCGTTGCCGCCGAGCATGATATCCGTTCCGCGGCCCGCCATGTTAGTGGCTATCGTGACTTGATGCAATCTTCCCGCCTGAGCTATGATCATCGCTTCCTTGGCGTGATTCTTTGCGTTGAGCACGCTGTGCGGGATCTTTTCGTAACGCAAAAGCTTACTCAAATGCTCGCTCTTTTCAACGTTGGTCGTGCCGACGAGAACGGGCTGACCGCGTTCGTAACATTCTTTTATGTCCGCAACGACTGCGCGAAGTTTGCCCGCCTCGGTCGTGTAAAGCTGATCGTTATCGTCGTAACGCTTGCTCGGAACGTTGGTGGGAATAGTAACGACGTCGAGTTTGTATATCGATCTGAACTCGTTTTCCTCGGTCTTTGCCGTACCCGTCATACCCGAAAGTTTTTCGTAGAGACGGAAATAGTTTTGGAAAGTTATCGTTGCGAGCGTCTTGTTTTCGGACTGAATACGCACGTTTTCTTTGGCTTCTATCGCTTGGTGCAAACCGTCGCTGTACCGTCTGCCTATCATGAGACGACCGGTAAACTCGTCGACTATGACCACTTCGCCGTCGTTGACTATATAGTCCTGATCGCGATGCATGACGAAATTTGCGCGCAACGCGTTATTTATATAATGGTAAAGCTCGGTGTTTTCTATATCGGCGAGGTTTTCCACCTCGAAGTACGTTTCCGCACGTTCTACGCCCTGCTCGGTAAGGTTGATCGCGCGCTTTTTCTCGTCGATCTCGTAGTCCTCGTCCTTTATGAGACGACGTACGAAACGGTTGGCTTTGGTATACATCTCGCTGCTCTTTCCGCCTTTGCCGGAAATAATGAGCGGCGTTCTCGCCTCGTCTATGAGAATTGAGTCGACCTCGTCTATTATAGCAAACGAGAGATCGCGCTGAACCATATCTTGCTTGCGAATGACCATATTGTCGCGCAGATAGTCGAAACCCAGCTCGTTATTCGTGGCATACGTAATATCGCAATTGTATGCGGCGCGCTTTTCTTCGGGGTTCATGCCCGATACCGCTACGCCTACCGTAAGCCCCAAAAATCTGTGTATCTTTCCCATCCACTCCGCGTCGCGGCGCGCAAGATAATCGTTGACGGTGACTATGTGCACGCCCTTGCCCGCGAGCGCGTTCAGATACGCAGGGAGCGTGGAGACGAGCGTTTTACCTTCGCCCGTGCGCATCTCCGCTATGCGTCCTTGATGCAGCGCGATACCGCCCATTAGCTGCACTTTGAAGTGCTGCATATTGAGCACGCGCTTGCCTGCTTCTCTCACCACGGCGAATGCCTCGGGCAAAAGATCGTCGAGCGTTTCAAAATTCTCGCTGTAACGCTTTTTGAACTTTTCGGTCATGCCGCGAAGTTCGTCGTCCGACATGCCCGAAAACTTGCTCTCGAGCGCGAGTATCTGCTCCGCCTTTGCGGAGAGCTTGCGTACGTTGCGACGGTTGTCGCTGTCCATTATCCAAGAAATAAGTCCCATTTTTACCTCTTTCCCTCTCGGGAAACTTTTTAACGTGTTTATGCTTTGTGTATATCGTATCTGCCGAGCAGATCGAGTTCGCGGCAATACTCTTTCATTCCGTCGAGCAGACCGTCGAGCGCCGCGTTATCCCGCGTAAAGTCGAAGTCGGCGAAAAACCGATATTCGCCGTTGCCGCTGCGGTGCGGGCGCGAGATTATGCGCGTAAGATTGACGCCGCGTTCGTACAGATAGTCGAGCACATGCGCAAGCGCACCGGGTGCGTTTGCCACGTCAAACCGCACCGACACCGTTCCGCCGTCGCGGCGCATGTCTCGGGTGACGAGCGCGAACCGCGTCGCGTTAAGAACGCTGTCCTGTATGTGCGTTTTGACCGCGTATTGCCCGCGTCTCGGCTTATACGCTATCGCGGCGGTATCTCCGCCAACTCTCAATAGCGCGGCGCTCGTGCTCGGCGCAGCCATGATCTTGCAATCGAATTCCGAAAGGAATTTGCGGCACTGCCCTATCGCCTGCGCGTGCGATACGATCAGCCTTACGTCCGAAAGCTTTACGCCGTCCTCGGCAATGAGCGAGTGGACTATCGGCAATACGAGTTCGGCGGAAATTTTAAGTCTGCGTTCGGCGAGCGCGTCGAGAGCCTCGCCCACCGCGCCTTCTACGTTGTTTTCGAGCGGCAACACCGCGCCCGAGCATTCCGTACCCACGGCGTCTATCACTTCCGACATGGACCCGTATGCGCAAAGCGGCAATTCGGTCAAGCGCCGCGCCGCCTCGTGGCTGTACGAATATTCGTCGCCGAGATATGCAATTTTTTCGTCCGTCTTATGCACCGCTTTATATTGTAGCACAATCGCACAATAAAATCAACCGATTTGATTTAATTGATTCGAGCCGAAACGCAGCCTTCCGTACGCCGTTCTTTGTTTTTTTACAAAATTCGCACTCACATAATTGACAAAACCTCATGCGTTTGATATAATCGTAAACGATAATAAACAATGGTATTTCGCGCTTTCGTTTTGCGCGCTATATAAAATAAACTCTCGAGAGGAACACAAAATGGAAATGGTTTACGGTGTAAAAGACAGACCAAAATTCGGTCGGCTCTTACTTTTTTCGTTGCAGCAATTGCTCGCAATACTCGCCGCGACGATTGCGGTGCCTATGATAATAGGCAACGGCATGCAGCCGAGCGCGGCGCTTTTCGGCGCGGGCATAGGCACTATAGTGTACCTGCTCCTGACTAAATTCAGAAGTCCCGTATTCTTGGGCAGTTCGTTCGCCTTTTTAGGCTCTATGGGCGCGGCGTTCGCAGGCGGCATATCCATGTCGCTCGGCTATCTCGGACTTTTGATCGGCGCGGTGTTCGCGGGGCTTGTATACTGCATAATATCGCTTATTGTCAAGTTCGCGGGAGTCAAATGGATAGATAAGATCATGCCCGCCGTTGTCATCGGACCTACGGTCGCCATAATCGGACTGTCGCTCGCGGGCAACAGATCGGAAGAGCACACGTCTGAACTCCAGT
>CAJUNM010000006.1:0-35726 GCA_910587805.1 uncultured Christensenellaceae bacterium
CAATATATTGTATTAAAGAGGCAAAAATGAAGATTTGTGCAGTAATTTGCGAATATAACCCGTTCCATTCGGGACATAAGTATCAGCTCGATGCCGTGCGCTCTCACGACGTCGATAATATTTATTGTATAATGAGCGGATCGTTTGTGCAATCCGCTATGCCTGCGTTTTGCGATAAAGCATTGCGCGCGCGTTGCGCTGTTCTCGGCGGTTGCGACGCTGTAATCGAGTTGCCTACGCTTTACGCAACGTCGAGCGCGGGATTTTTCGCTCGCGGCGGAGTTAAAATTGCGTCGAAAATACCGCATATAAAAATGCTCGCAATGGGCGCGACCGCAAGTCGAGACGAAATATTGTACATTTCCGATATCAAGATAAAACGAAAAGACGAGCTGGACGCGGCAATAAAAAAACAGCTCGATTGCGGAAAAAGTTATAACTACGCAGTGAGCGCCGCGCTTGCCGAGATCGCGAGCGGAGAATTATCGTATAAATTTTCATCCGCAGCGCTCGACGAACCGAATAATATGCTGTGCATAGAGTATATTTGCGCGATAAACGAGCTTGCGCCGAATATCGAACCGCTTATAATCAAACGAATCGGTGCGACGCACAATAACTCCGAGATCGACAATAATTATCAGCATATTTCCGCGACCGCGATACGTAACGGTTTCTGCGAGCACGGTATAAAACGTTATCTCCCCTATTTGTACGACGAATTATCGGATTTCAGGCGTGATCATGCGCCTGATACCGTTGCATACGAAAAGATACTGTTGTACGCGCTTAAATCATCGTCTCGAGATAAAATAAAACGATTGCGACATTGTTCGGAAGGCATGGAAAACATGTTCGATGTGCAATACGGCACGTTTTCGGAATATTCCGATGCGCCGTCGTTCAGACGTTTCGGTAAAAAGCGATTGCGCCGATTATTTTTGGACGCTGTGCTCGACGCGAAAAAAGAATACTACGACTATGAATTTTGCACGAGATTGCTTGCTTGCAAAAAAGATTTCGATCTTTCGCTTTTGCCGCAGAACGTTTTTGCGAACAACGGCGAACTCAAAGCGTGCGCAAACGTTCAAGCGCAAACGGTGCTCGGCGTCGACGAACGCGCAAGCAGTCTTTATAACACGCTTTGCGGACTCGACGGAGGCTACCGCAATTACTCTTTGGTGAAAGTATGAGGGTAAGCGACGAGGATATTTACAACATCATCGATAATTCCGAAAACACATTGTTTCGTGCTATCGTAAACAATGCAGTAATGAAACGTTTTCGCAGCGAACATTTATTATCGAGCAAGCTTATTTCGGACAGTATTGTTGCTACGTTGGCTTTTACCGAAAATATAGAGCCGTCGAGCGTCGATAAGTTCGTTACATGCGTGTACCGCAGAACGAGATCGATGTACGTCACTGTAAACAGCGCGTACATACCCGTCGAAGACAGATTTATCGAGTATGCAAAATCGGTTTTGCCCGATTACGAATCGGTTCGCGCGCTCGGTTTGAGACCGACGAATTTTATCGTTTACGTAATTGCTTACGATCTGTCGAAAAACTCCGATATTAACAGAATGGAACTGTTCTATAAAACGTATAAATTCAACGAATTGCGGCGCAAAACGCCGAAGTTCGATTAACGTTTATTTTATTTCGACTATAGTTACGCCCGAATCGCCTTCGCCGTACCCGCCGTATCTGTACGACTTTACGCGAGCATGACGTTTAAGGTATGCTTGAATCCCTCTGCCGAGCGCGCCCGTGCCTTTGCCGTGCACTACGCGCAAAGTGCTTGCGCTCGGAATATCGTCTATCATACGGTCGAGCGCGTCTCTTGCTTCGTCAACGGTTGCGCCTAATAGCATGATCTCGGCATTTACAGGATCGCGCTTTTCTTTTTTTCGCGGCGTATCATATTGCAGGCGCTTTTCCTCGATCAACGACAGCGACGATACGGGTACTTCGGTTTTTATCGAGCCTATGGCTACCGTAACTTTATTCCCTCGAGGTTTTCCGACTATACAGCCTTGTTTATTCAAGCCCGAAACGAATACCGCCGATCCGTCACAGAGCGATTCGAATGTCACGGGTGTTGCGGATAATGCGGGAGATTTTGTATCGCTCGGTATGCCGTTTTCAAGTTTCTTGGCGATTGCACGCGCCGCAAACAATGCCGATTCGTCTGCGGCTTTGATTTTTTCTTTGATTTCGTCTATCAATTGCTCCGCTTTTTCGCTATACTCTTCGGCTTGCCTGCGAATAAGCGCGCGAGCTTGCGCGTTTATATCGTTCAGCTTAGTTTGGTATTCAGATCTTTGCTTTTCGGACGCTTTGAAATTCTCTTCGGCTTTCGCCCGCGCCGCTTCGCTCGCCTGCTTATCGCGAATAGCCTCGTTTCGCAATTTTTCCGCTTCGCGCATTACCGAATCGAACGCGATTTTTTCCTCGCTCAATGCCGATTTCGCGTCCGCGATTATTTGCTTGTCTATCCCGAGCTTTTCAGCTATTTCAAGAGCGTAACTCGAGCCTGTCGCACCGAGCAAAAGCTTGTACGTGGGCTTGAAATTTACGTCATCGAACTGCATGCACGCGTTTGCTATCTCGTCGCACCGAACGGCAAATTCCTTTACCGCATTGAAATGCGTAGTTATTACCGCAGTCGCGTTTGCGCGAAGTATTCTTTTGATAATGGCTACCGCGAGCGCCGCGCCCTCGTCCGGATCGGTTCCGTCGCCTACCTCGTCGAGAAGCACGAGCGAGTTTTTGTTTATGTTGTTCGTGATGTAGGCAATGTTGGTCATGTGTGCGGAGAACGTGCTCAATGATTGCGCTATGCTCTGCGAATCGCCTATGTCGCAAAATATATTGCCGAAAACGCTTATTTCGCAGCCGTCAGCCGTAGGCAAAAACATCCCGCTTGCAGCCATCAATGCGAATAGCCCGACCGTCTTCAGTGCAACGGTTTTTCCGCCCGTATTCGGACCGGAGATCAATAGTATCTTTTTATCGAGCGCAATATCCACGGGGATCACGTCGCGCCTGTCGATCAGCGGATGCCGCGCCGACGGCAAGTATATCCTTCCCGTATCGTTCAGTATCGGGCAATACGCATCGAGAGACTTTGCATATTCGGCTTTTGCGAATATCACGCCGCATTCGGCGAGCACGTTCAGCATGTTCGTCAGTTCGTGCGAATTTGCCGCTACGAGCTTTCCGAGTTCGGCAAGAATGCGTTCTACTTCGATCTGTTCCTCGGTCTTGAGCGTTTTCAGTTCGTTGTTTGCCTCGACTATGGCGAAAGGCTCGACGAAAACGGTATTGCCCGTGGACGAAACGTCGTGTATCAGCCCTTTTACGTTAGAACGGTATTCCGATTTTACGGGAACGACAAATCGCCCGTCGCGAACGGTAACTATATTATCTTGTAAATACTTGCTCATTTCGCTTTGACGAGTAAGCCCGTCGAGCCGTTCTTTGAGCTTGGCGTTGGCTCGCATTATCGCGCGTCTCAGCGAACGCAGTTTGTCGCTTGCTCCGTCTTTGAGATCCGTTTCACTCTCGACGGTACGGTCGATTTCAAATTCGAGTTCGTCGCACGTCCGCGCGCGAGAAGAGATCCGAACAAGAGAATCGCAATCGGAGTTTTCAATGCAATCCTTAAGCGAACGAAGAGATACAATACAGTTTTTGATAACTAAAAAATCGCTCGGAGTCAACAGCGCGCCGATCCTCGCACGGTCTGTCAATTGCGATATATCCTCGAATGCGAGCGACGGTCGTCGCGCCGCCAAAATGCGCAACGCCTCTCCTACTTGGATCAAGGCTTTGCGCGCGTCGTTTATATTGCCGAAAGGCTCTGTTTGCCGTATTTTTTGCGCAACAAGCTCCGAAGCGCAGTATTCGGCGGCTTTATCGCAAATTTTATCGAATTCGAGATTTACGTACACTTGTTTCATTATTTGAGACCTTTATTCGTGTTTCCGCGCGTACCGCCGCGATAATCGCCGTTAAGTACCGCCGGAATATCCGAAGTTTTTATTGCGGAGCAATCGAAAAACTTGTTTTTGATTTTGTTTTCGATCAAGTTATGTGGCACGCAATTCAAATATTGCCAATAACAGTGCGCAGTATTAAACCGCCGCAATCCGAACGTTCTGCCGCTTTCGTCCGTTATACTGTCGTTGCCCGAACAATTCACGCATTTACCGTAAACGCAGTGACAAAAAGTCATAAGCGGCGCATAGCCGAAAGCATATAAAAACCCGTTCTCACTCAGTTTGTCCGCTTCAAACGAAATAATGTGCGGATATTCGCACTCGCCTATGATATTATGACCTGTACCGAGCAATATGGGCTTATCGGTAAGCTTGAGAGAATACATATTGTTTGATATAACACCGTAAACGATTTTCGAGTCTACGGCGCGTCTTATCACATTAACGTCGTCTCCGCGCATTACTACGGGGAGATTCAACAGTATTGGTTTTGAGATGTGCGTCGACTGCGGAATAGCGTTATAGTCTCGCGGATTGAGCGCTATATAATCCACTTTGCTCAAAATCTCATCGGTTAGATCGTCGAGACTTTCCACCATTAAAATGTTACCGCTGCCATTGAATCGAGTGTAGTTCAGTCCGTGATAATCGAGTTTGCTTTCTCGTGAAGAATCGGTTCGGCTCGACAGTATTTTTTCGTATATTTGCTTATACGCATTGCGGCGCAAATCATTAAGTGCGGAAATCGGCATAAAAACGTTTTCGCCTACATTAGCGCGAACGCTCGGCTTAAACGGGTAATCCGATACCTTTTCAAAAGCTCGCACTACGTCGCTCTCCCGCAATCCCGATGTCTTCGCCGATTGAACTATATCGCCGAATACCGAGACAGAAGAATTTTCCGCGTGTACGGTCACCGTAGCCGCAGTGTTTTCGATTATATCGACATCGGTTTCCACGGCTATTTTTCTATGCGTATTTTCGAGTTCTTCGGTTGCTTTTCCGTCGAACGTAAGGCGCAGATCGTCGCCGTTTTTGCATGCGCAGTCCGCAATTATATCGTTGCCGATCGCTCTCGCTCCGCCTATTTCTTTGCCGCCGCGCATGATCTTATAACCGTCGCCGCTGTGAGCTTTGTAACCGTTTATTTTGACTTTTTTACCGTCGACAGATATTTTACCTATATATTTGCCGATATTAGCTTGAAATTCGGGGTATACGGCACGAAACTGCGCGCCATCGTTCAAATACGCATTACAATAATCGCCGCGGTTAAAGACCGCTTTAAGGGCATTTTTTGCCTTGTCCGACGGTAAGTGCGATTTGTAAGTGGACACCGCGCGAAATACGTATTCGTCCGAACGCATGCGCCCCTCGATCTTTATTGCGTCTACTCCGAGTTTTTGCAACGTGTCGAGATCGTCGTATAAGCATAGATCCTTGGCGGATAAAAAGTACCCGCGTTTTCCGTGGAAATAATACGGCTTGCGGCAAAGTTGCATACATTTTCCGCGGTTGCCGCTGTACGACGAGGCGAGCGAAGAAAAATAACAGTTTCCGGAAAAGCTCACGCAAAGCGCGCCTTGAACGAAAAACTCAATCTCTATTCCGGTGCTTTTGATTTTTTCTATGTCGCAAGGCAACGTTTCGCGCGCCAATACCGCGCGTTTTATACCGAGATCGAGCAACGACATTGCGCCGTATGCGTTGTGTATGCCCATTTGCGTACTTGCATGCAGATCGAGCATCGGCACGCGCCGCTTCATCTCCTTTATAAATCGCAAGTCCTGAACGATTGCCGCATCGGCACCGTGTTCGTATGCGAAACGTGCGAGATCTACTGCGGCGTTCATTTCCCCGTCTTTTATCAAAGTATTCAGCGTGACGAATACTTTTGTTCCGAAGATATGCGCGTATTCGACAGCGGACGCGAAATTTTGTTCGGTAAAATTTTCCGCTTTAGCGCGCGCGCCGAATTGCGGCAATCCGAGATATACCGCGTCCGCACCAGCATTGACAGCCGCGCGCAACGCCGAAAACGATCCCGCAGGCGCTACTACTTGCATCAGCGCAACCGCCCGCCGAAATCGTTCGACAGCATCGTTATTATTCCGTCCATAAGATTTTTAATAACGTCGTCTGACAAAGTTACGGTTTGAGGTTGTATTTTTACAGAGAATGCGACGCTCTTATACCCTTCCGGAATTTGCGCGCCTTCGTATATATCGAAAAGTTTGACTTCGGCTATAGATTCGTCCATTGCCTCGACCGCTTTGAGCATATCACCTACGGCAGTCGATTTTTTGACGAGTACTGCAAGATCGCGATCTACGGGATGCAATTTGGATATGGGTTTGAATTTGCTCGGCGCTATCGGTTTGTTAAGCATATCCGTCACGTCTAACTGTGCAACGAATACATTGTTCGGCAAATCGAAGTTTTCGCATACCAGCGGATGCACTTTTCCGAAGTCGCCGTATACACCGTCACCGCTTAAATGCAACGCTTGTTTCGGGTGTAAATACGCCGCCGTAACGGGAGTAAGCGCGTATGCGCAGAATTTTCCGACGGCGCGCTCAACGATCGACTTGACGGTATAGAAATCACCGTCGTTGCATAATCCGATACAAAGTATATCGCGCTCGGACGGCAACGTATCGAGAGGAAGTTTTTCGGCGATAAACGCTTTGCCCAACTCGAAGAACGACATAGCGTCGTTTTTGCGCAACACGTTGCGTGAAACGGACGCCAACATCGACGAGACAAGCTGCGTTCGCATTACCGAAATATCGCGGCTGAGCGGATTCTTTATCTGAATCTCGTTGCGCAATGCGTCGTCGGCGTTTAATAATAATTTGTCCGCAGCGTCGGGCGAAATAAACGAATAATTGAGTATCTCGCTTACTCCGCATGCGCGCAGCGTGTCTTTCAGCGTATCGATGTTTTTATCGTGCGTGCTTTTTCCGCCGAACGTCTGGTGCGTATTCTCGTTGTGCGTAGATACGATCTTGTCGTAACCGTAAAAACGCATTACATCCTCGGCAAGATCGGGATAATCGTCTACGTCCTCTCTTACGAGCGGAACGGTGCACACCAACGCTTTACCTTCGGATTTGACTCCGAAACCTTGCTTTTTCAATATAGATACGATCGTCTTTTTATCTATGTCGATACCGAGAAGCGCACAAATTTGTTCTTTGGACGTACGAATGACTTTTTCTGCGGGCACGGTCGTGCCGTCCGAAACAATCGAGTTCATGATCTCTCCGCAACCGAGCTCGTCTATCAAAGCGAGCGCGCGATCCGAACCTAACGATACAGAAAGCCAATCGACGCCCTTTTCGTACCGTGCCGACGAATCGGAACGCAAACCGATATTGCGCGACGTTCTGCGTATATTGCTTCGCTCGAAACGCGCCGCTTCCAAAAACACGGTTTCGGTATCGTCGAAAATGCTCGTGTATTCGCCGCCCATTATTCCCGCTATCGCAAGCGGTTTTTTATCGTCCGCAATTATCAAAACGTTGTCGACGCCGTAGACTTTGCCGTCGAGAGCAGTTATTTTTTCGCCCGTCTTGCCTTTTCGCACGGTTATACCGCCGTCGATACACTTGCGATCGAAAGCGTGCAGCGGCTGCCCTATCTCGAGCAGCACATAGTTTGTTATGTCTACGAGGTTGTTTATAGGGCGTATGCCGCACATACGCAATCTATCGCGCATCCATTTGGGCGATTTTTCTATTTTAACGTTGCGTATAGATCTGCCGAGATAATAGCTGCACAGCGACTTATCCGCGATAGTCACAGTCGGCATCTCTGTGTCGCCGTGCGTCTTATACGTCAATTTAGGCATTTTGAACGGCTTATTCAAGAGTACCGATATTTCTCTTGCGAGATTGACGACGGCTTGACAGTCGGGACGGTTAGCCGTTATTGAAACGTCGAGAACGGTATCGTCTATCCCGAGAACGCGCATTATATCGTCGCCTGCCGTCGTGTCTTTAGGCAAAATAAGTATACCGTCGACGCTTGCGCCGTCAATAACGTCGTCGTCAACGCAAAGCTCGCCGCCGGAGCATAACATTCCGTAACTGTCAACTCCGCGCAGCTTTGCTTCGGATATTTTTTTGCCGTTGGGAAGATTTGCGCCGACGGTTGCTACGGGAACGCAATCCCCAAACTTGACGTTTTGCGCGCCCGTAACTATCTGCACGGTTTTACCGCCGACATCGATTTGGCATATCCACAGCTTGTCCGAGTTTTCGTGCCTTTCGATAGAAGTGACTTTACCCGCAACGACGCCGGTAATATCTTCGCGGGGCGAGATTATTTCCTCAACTTCAAACCCTATCGACAACAGTTTATCCGACAATTGTTTGGGCGTTATATCGCCGATATCCACATATTCTTTTAACCAGCTTATAGGTAATTTCATGATCGTTCTCCTTAATCGAACTGTTTGAGAAAACGCACGTCGTTTTCCCATAACAACTTGATATCGTTGATGGCGCAAAGTATCATCGTAATGCGGTCGAGTCCCATGCCGAACGCGAAACCGCGGTACTCGTCGGGATCGATACCGCAGTTTTCGAGAACTCTGCGGTTTACCATGCCCGCGCCCAATATTTCTATCCAGCCCGTGTTTTTACAGACTCTGCAGCCTTTTCCGTGACAATTGAAACACGATACGTCCACCTCGACGCTCGGTTCCGTAAACGGGAAATAACTCGGGCGAAAACGTATCTCGGTTTGCGTGCCGAAAATAAATTTCGCAAAGCCCTCGAGCGTACCTTTAAGATCGCATAATGTGACGTTCTTATCTATGACAAGTCCTTCCATTTGGTGGAATACGGGCGAATGTGTGGAATCGTCGTCGGCGCGGAATACTCGCCCGGGGCAAATCATTTTGAGCGGCGGTTTGTGCTTTTCCATAAGTCGTATCTGCCCGCTCGAAGTTTGAGAACGCAACAGTATACCATCGCTTACAAAGAATGTGTCTTGCATGTCGCGCGCGGGATGATCGAGCGGAATATTGAGCGCTTGGAAATTATAATAGTCGGTCTCGATCTCCGGACTGTCGTACGCGATATACCCGTTGCCGACGAAGTAATCGACAAGCTTGTTTTTTATCTGATTGACGGGATGCAACGTACCTATGCGTTTGAAATTCCCGTCTATAGACAAGTCGATAGCTTCTTCGTTTATAGAACGCTCTATAGCAAGGCGGTGAAGATCTTTTTCCTTGCCGTCGCAAAGCGTATTGAGGGCAACGCGCAGATCGTTTATCTGCTTGCCGACTTGCGGTTTTTGTTCGGGCGGCACGTTTTTCAGATTTTTCATCAGTTCCGTGATAGCTCCCGACTTGCCGAAAAGCGTCGCTTTAACTTCTGCAAGTTCGCGTTCGGATATAACCGCATCGATCTTTTCGGTATACTCGGTCAAGATTTCTTTCAGATTTTCCATAAATCCTCCGTAAAAAATAAAAAGTCCGCAATGTTCGGGGCGCTTTAGGCGCGGTACCACCCGAATTGGGACTCGTTAATGCACGTTACGCGGCATACGCCGTCGCTTAAGTTAGGTTTCGGCGACGGTGCTCGTGCGGTGAATATTTTGGCGCGTGTCGGTTCTCACCGATGCCGACTCTCTGTGTTTGCGCTTTCTTGTGCCGCACTCGATCGCATCTTGATTACGATTATTATATCACACAACGATCGCTTTTGCAAATATTTTTAAGCGGTTAAAGAAAATTTCTATGCCGCAAGATCGAGCATATCGCCTACGCTTACGGCATGTAAATACGTGGAAGGAACGTCGCCTACTATGATGGTTTCGCTCATAAGCACGCGCGTCGACGTTTTTACGTTTGACTTAAGTCCCGGTACTGCTACGGCTACCGAGCCTTGTATGTCGAAATACAAGCGGTGCGAAGTTTGATTGATTCCCGTATCGGTAAATTCCGAAATGATCTGTGTCTGCGTTGAGCCTACGAGATAAATTTTGATGTTAATGTTGGGACCTATACCTGTCAACAGCGTTATACCGCTGAGCGAACCTACGGGAATGGTTATCCCGTCCTGACCTGCGGAGTTGATATTTTTCTGCGCTTCTATGGTTATAGTGTGTGCCAAACCGTTGATCGCATCGGTGTTTATATCGACGCTTTTTATAGAATTTTTATCGTCGCGCACAATGCTTATGTAATCGTGAGAGGTGTTTTGACTCATAATATCGAGTACTGACTTACTCACCGCTTCGGTTGCTATAGCGCGGATCTTTTCGCTCGATATAGCTTCGATCACGGGATTTACGTTACGCACTACGAAAAAAACAACTCCTGCGATTATCGCCGAAATTATAACAAGCGCAACAATAAGTCCTTTTTTCTTGCTGCGCTTGCGTATTACTTTGCACTCCTTGTTCACATACGAAATATATGACATGACGAGTCGGTTTGTTACAAATTTTGTTAATTTATTTACTTTTCGGATTGAATACCAGCGTAACTATATAACTCATCATCACAGCCGCTCCTATTCCGTACGCCGTGCGCACAAGCCCGCCTGAAAATGCGCCGGCAAAGCCTACGGTGCGCGCCGCTTCTATCGATCCGCGAGCGAGCGATGCGCCGAACCCGACTATGGGCACGCTTATACCCGCCTGACACACTTTGAATATAGGTTCGTATAACCCAACTGCCTCGAGCGCAATACCTGTCAGCAAAAATATAACGAGAATTCGCGCGGGCGTAAGCTTAGTTCTTACGATCAAAAGTTCCGCTATCGCGCACAGCGCGCCGCCGACCGCAAACACTATGGCGTAAGTTCCTATCATTTTCCACACTTCGAGCATTGTCATAGATTGTTTCCTCCTTGAATTTAATCTTCGTACGCACTTTCGACGACAACCGCATGCGAAGTGCACGGTATGGTCTCGCCTTGATAGCAGCTTTGCGTGCTCATGAGCGCACCCGTAGCAAGATATGCAACGCGCTTGTAATCGCCGCTTATCAGTTTGTTCATGATGAACGAATTGAATATCGTAGCGGAGCACGCGCATCCGCTGCCGCCCTGATAGCATTTTTGATTTACGTCGTAGATCATATTTCCGCAATCTATATAGTTTTGTCCGAGCCTTATGCCGCGGTAGCGCATGAGATCGCGAAGAATATCCGATCCGAGTTTGCCGAGGTCTCCCGTGATTATAAGATCGAAATCGTCTACGCCGTAATCGGTTTGCGTAAGCAACGTGTATAAAGTGTCCATAGCCGCCGGAGCCATGCTTGCGCCCATATTATTGAGATCGTTTATGCCGTAATCGCATATCTTACCCGGCACTGCGCATACGATCTTCGGGAATCTTTCATAGGCTTTATCGTTTCGCGCAACCAACGACGCAGCCGCGCCCGTAACCGTCCATTGCGCGTACGGCGGTCTCTGACAGCCGTATTCCAACGGGAACCTGAACTGTCGCTCCGCCGTGGCAAAATGACTGCACGTTGCGCACAGAACACGCTCGAAATATCCACCGTCCACTATAGTCGCTGCAAGCATGAGACTTTCCGTCATTGTCGAACATGCACCGTAAACCCCGATATGCGGTACGCCGATATCGCGCGCGGCATAGCTCGACGTTGTCATTTGGTTGAGAAGATCGCCGGATATAAGAAGATCGATGTCGTCTACGGTGAGGTTCGCGCTCTGTACCGCGCCGCGCACTGCGGTATCGAACATGCGTATCTCGGCACGCTCGAAAGTTTTTTCGCCGAGCTTGTCGTTGTTTTCGCAACGGTCGAAAAATCTGCCGAGCGGTCCCTTGGACTCTTTTTCGCCTACTACGCTCATTTTGCCTATTATGCGCGGAGTGTTATTGAACCTTATTATGCGGTTACGCGTATCGCTCTCTATCTCGCCGAAATCAAGTTCTTGCGCGTCTTTTTTATAATCGCGAAATCTGTTCTTTGTTTTCATATCAATACATCCCGAGTATCCACAAATTTATAAGCCCCGCGACCGTCGACCAAACGATGCCGTTTACCACGACGGGTCCTACGATCGTGAATAGCTTGGTGCTCGTTCCGAATATAAGCCCTTCCGTTTTAAACTCCATCGACGCGCTCGCCATTGCGTTGGCAAAACCGGTAATGGGCAAAAACGAGCCTGCGCCGCCTTGTCTTGCGATAACATCGTAAAACCCAAGCCCCGTAAACAAGATCGCAACGGAAACGAGTATCATCGACGTGATATTGGCTACCATATCGGTTGCCATGGAAGGCGCGATCAGTTTGATTATATCGCCTATACCTTGCCCTATCAAGCAAGTTAAACCGCCTATCCAAAAGCTGTGCCACAGCGCTTTCGGAATGCTCGTCATGGGCGTGACGGTGTTGATATAGTTGTTGTACTTTTCGTTGCGTTGCTTTAACGCGTTTGATTTTTGCGACACAATTCACCTCTTTCGTGACTGAAGTCCGCTTGTTCGTTAACTACCGATTCGCGCTCGGTAACGTCGACAAGTCCTTCGCCTACAACGGATTTGATTTTGTTCATATCGGTAATTTGTCTAAATAGCAAAAAAAATATGCGTTTCGTAAAACGCATATCGTTTGTCGGCTATTTTTCGGCGAATTTTTCACGTATACCCGTTAAAATTTTGTTTTCGAGCCGTGAAACCTGTACTTGCGAAACGTTTAGTACGCGCGCCACTTCCGACTGTGTTTTATCGGCAAAATACCTCAATAAAATTATCTTTCTGTCGCGTTCCGCGAGCGTGCCTATTATCTGCTTTATCATCATTTTATCCAATTTTTCGTCGTCGTTTTCGCTTGTGCACAGTTTGTCTATCAGCGTGCGCGCGTTTTCGTCGTCGTTGCGGCTGTAAATGGACAGCGGATACTTTTTGGAATCCATCGTGAACACGACGTCTTGCGCGTCCATTCCGAATGCCTTTGCTATTGTTTCGACCGTAGGCGATTCGCCGTGTTCGGTTTTGTATTCCTCGATATAGCGCGTTATTTTGATCGCCGTGGACTTTGTTCCGCGCGAAACTTTTACGGGTCCGTCGTCACGCAAGAAACGCTTTACTTCGCCCGCAATCATGGGCACGGCATACGTAGAAAACCGCACTTCGTACTGTGCGGAAAAATTCTTTATGGCTTTGATAAACCCGACGCAGCCCAATTGATACAAATCGTCATAATCGACGCCCTTATTTTTGTAACGGCGTATTACGGATTTTATCAGCGGCGAGTTTTTTTCGAGCAACGCTTCGCTTGCGACATTATCGCCGTGCTGAGCGCACTCTATCAGTCGCAATGTTTCTTCTTGTTCCAATCTCCACCTCTAATCGTCTTGGTCATCAGAACAACCGTGCCGCGAGGCTCATTGTGTTCCACGCGCAACGTGTCCATAAACGACTCCATCACGGTGAAACCCATGCCGCTCCGTTCTTGCTCGGGCTTGCTCGTATAGAACGGCTGTAAAGCGTTGTCGATATTTTCAATGCCTACACCCGTATCCGAAATGACGATATGTACGGTGTCGTTTTCGAGAGTTGTTTTGATCGTGACGAGATCGTCCGCCGCGCCGTTCGGGTATGCGTGGACGATACAGTTGGTGACTGCCTCGGAGACCGCTGTTTTTATATCGTTTATCTGATCGATAGTGGGATCGAGGTCGACGCAAAACGCCGCAACGGCGTTGCGAGCGAACGCCTCGTTTACCGAAATAGCGTTAAAAGTCAAAGTCATTTCATTTTTCATGTCATACCGCCTTAATCATAATCTCGTACATTCCCGACAACCCTAATATCCTATCTACGATAGGCGTCGGCGATTGGATATATATCGGTATACCTCGCGGCTTTAACCGCTTATAACGTCCGATAAGCACGCCGATACCCGTCGAGTCCATAAAAGATAAGCTCGACATGTCGATGTACAGTTTTTTGATTTCGTCATCGTCGATAAGTCCGTCGAGGACGATGCGAACGTACGAGCCTGTAAGCTCGTCGAGTTCTCCGAATAGCTTTACGTGCAGCTCGTCGGATTTTTTGTAATGCTCGATTTTCATGATCTACTCTCCGATGTGTGCCTCGATCTTTAGAATAACAAAAATAATACGCTTGATTTTGAACGAAATTGTCGCATTTGCGCGATAATCGACGAAATAATCGGGCACGCAAAAAGCGACCCGATAATATGATCGAGTCGCTTTACGGCAGCATATTAAAATTTATTTCGCATATTCGACCGCGCGAGTTTCGCGAATAACGTTGACCTTTATCTGTCCGGGATACTGCATATCCTGTTCGATCTGCTTGGCGATCTCTTTTGACATATACATCGCTTTTACGTCGTCGATTACTTCGGGCTTGACGATGATACGCACTTCGCGTCCGGCTTGAACGGCAAACGCCTTTTCTACGCCTTCGTAACCGTTTGCAATCTCCTCGAGTTTTTCCAAGCGTTTTACATAGTTATCGAGCGATTCGCGGCGCGCACCGGGGCGTGCGCCCGAAATTGCGTCCGCGCATTGAACTATCACGGCTTCGATCGTCTCGGGTTCAACGTCGTTGTGGTGTGCAGCTATGCAATGCACAACGCCCTTGGCTTCTTTATATTTTTTTGCAACGTCAACGCCTATCGATACGTGCGTGCCTTCGATCTCGTGATCGAGCGCTTTACCGATATCGTGCAATAATCCTGCGCGTTTGCAAAGCGCAACGTCCGCGCCGAGTTCGGCAGCCATGATGCCCGCAAGATGCGAGACTTCTATGGAATGTCGCAACACGTTTTGCCCGTAGCTTGTGCGGAAACGCAATCTGCCGAGTATGCGAACAAGCTCGTTATTCAATCCGAACACGCCCGTTTCGTACATGGCGTTCTCGCCCGCTTCCTTGACTTTTACGTCTACTTCCTTGCGGGCTTTTTCCACAAGATCTTCGATTCTGCCTGGATGTATTCTGCCGTCGCCGATAAGCCGTTCGAGCGCGATTCGCGCTATCTCGCGACGGATCGGATCGAAACATGAAAGCACAACCGCTTCGGGAGTGTCGTCGATTATAAGATCGCAGCCGGTAGCTGTTTCAAGCGCTCGAATATTTCTGCCCTCTCTGCCGATAATGCGCCCTTTCATTTCGTCGTTGGGCAGCGGCACGGTAGATACCGTGATCTCTGCGCTATGATCGACGGCACAGCGTTGAACCGCGAGCGAGACTATTTTTTGCGCGCGTTTATCCGCTTCTTCTTTCGCTTCCGCGTCGATCTCTCGCACCATTTTTGCCGCGTCGTGTTTGGCTTCGTCGCGAATGGCGTCAATCAATCTGTTTTTCGCTTCTTCTTTGGAAAGCTGCGCAACGTGCTGTATTTCGTCCAAAATCTTATTGTTTGCGTTTTGAAGCTCCGATTTGAGCTTGTCCGCCTCTGCGTGCTTTTGTGCGAGCGACGCTTTTTGATTGTCGAGATCGTCCGATTTTTTGTCGAGAGACTGCTCTTTTTTATCGAGCGTTTCCTCGCGTTGGATCAGGCGTTGTTCCGTCCTCGAAAGCATAGACTGCTTGTCGCGAGCCTCTTTTTCCAATTCGGCGCGTTCTTTATCGAGCTGTTCCTTTGCTTCTTTAGCGGCATTCTTGCGCATTTCTTTTACTTCGTTTACGGCGTCTTCGACCATCTTGTTTGCTGTTTTCTGCGCCGCGCCGAGCTTTTTGTCTTGAAGTTTTTTGTAAACAAATATGCCGACCGTAACGCCTGCTACGGCAGTCACTATGGGCAAAACAACGCACAAAGCAATCAAAGTTTCCGTAATTGCAGAAACTAATGTCATAGAATCCTCCTTGTAGTTTATATATATTGACACTTCGAGCCGATTGCTCGAATGCAATTCTTAATAGGTATCCTGATCCGTCGCGGCAAGCGCAACCGTATGCGAAAAAGTAACCTTTAATATTGTACCACATGCGAAAACTATAGTCAAGTTAATTCGCAAAATTCGGAAATTAAATATACTGCGGTCATTTGCGAAAATTGCGTATGCTCCGAGTTTGCTTGTCCGTTAAAGGTTTTTCCGAAACAGACGCGAACGTCAAAACGTACACCGACTTCGCACCCGCGCGCTTTAAAACTTTTGCACATTCGTTTGCGGTAGAACCCGTCGTCATAACGTCGTCTATCAGCACAACGCGTTCGGGCGGCTTTTCGCAAATCGCGAACGAATCTTTTAGATTGTTTTCACGCTCGGCGCGCGACGATCTCGCTTGGTTCGGCGTGGGTTTGATCTTCTCGATCAGCTTTATACACGGTTTTGTCGTCATTTCGGACAATGCCGCCGCAAGTAATTCCGCTTGATTGTACCCGCGGCGTTTAAGCCGCTTTTTATGAATGGGAACAAACGTAAAACAATCGAATTTCCAATCGGTTGCAACGAGTGTGTCGAGCAAGTATTCGCTCAACGGTTCTGCCAAATATTTCGCATCGCCGTACTTGAAACGTTGAATTATCTTGCTTGCGCATCCGTCGTAAACAACGGACGAACGCGCCTCGTCGAAATGTAAGTTGGGATTTGCGCATTCTCCGCAATATTCGCCTATGCCGACTTTGTGTCTGCCGCAACGCGCGCAATAATTGCTGTTCAGATCGAACGAGCACTTATCGCAAACGCCGTAGCGGTTAGGCGTTATCTCGTTTCCGCACACGATACACTTTATATCGGACGGAAACAATATCTGCATTATTTCGTTAAATACGGTCCTGTTCAATCGTCTTTGTGTTTAAGCGTTTCGCGGGCAATATACAATTCCTCGTTGGTAGGAATTATGAATATGCGAACTTTGGACGCTTTATCGCCTATTTCGACTTCGGTGTCGCGCGGCGGATTGTTGTTTTTCTTCTCGTCGAGAACCAATCCCATATATGCCATATCTTCGCATATGGCAGATCTGACAAGCTCCGTATGTTCGCCTATACCGCCGGTAAACACCAAGCAGTCCAAGCCGCCCATTGCCGCCGCGTAAGACCCGACGTATTTTTTCACTCTGTAAGAGAACATATCGAGCGCGAGTTTGGCGCGGGCATTGCCATCGTTATAGGCTTTTTCGAGATCGCGGAAATCGGAACTGACTCCGCTTATGCCCTGAACGCCGCATTGCTTGTTGAGATACGTAGTCATTTGGTGCACGTCGAACCCCTTCTTTTCCATAAGGAATTCGATGACGGCGGGATCGATATCGCCGCTGCGCGTACCCATGATCAATCCCTCGAGCGGAGTCAAGCCCATAGACGTGTCTACGCATTTTCCGTTTTTGACTGCGCTCACGCTCGCGCCGTTTCCGAGATGGCAAACAACGGTTTTGATCTTATCCGTGCCCATGAGCGCCGACGCTCTGCCCGACACGTACGCATGGCTCGTTCCGTGAAATCCGTACTTACGAACCTTGTATTTTTTATAATCGTCGTAATCTATACCATACATGTAAGCATAATCGGGCATAGTCGAATGGAAAGTCGTATCGAAAACCGCAACCATCGGCGCGCTCGGCATTACCTCGCGGCAAGCCTTAATGCCCATAATGTTCGCGGGCATATGCAAAGGACCGAGATCGGCATTGGATTCTATTATTTTGAGAACATCGGGAGTAACGAGCACCGAATCGTTAAAGTCTTCGCCCGAATGCAATACTCTGTGCCCGACTGCCGCGATCTCGTCCATAGACTTAATCACGCCGTGTTCGGTATCGATCAAAGCGTCGAGAACGAGCTTTATCGCTTCTTTGTGCGTTGGCATTGCCGCAACGATCTCGACGGATTTTTTAACGATCTTGTTTTCGTGCTTGAGCACGGACTTGTCCATGCCGATACGTTCGCATACGCCTTTTGCAAGCACGTTTTCATTATCCGTTTCTATAAGCTGATACTTAAGCGAGGAGCTTCCCGCATTAATTACAAGAACCTTCATAATTTCTCCGTATTGAATTGTTTTTTCGCAACGCAATTAACCGCCGACGATATCGGCGGTTTTGCGCGGTTATTTTTTCATGAATTCCCGAGCTTTATCGTACTGTTCGGGTTTGAAACTCTCGTGGAGCTCTTTGATTTTTTGTTTTTGCTCTTTTGAAAGACCTTTGGGCAATTCGATGTCGATAGTTACCAACATATCGCCTTTGATCTGTTTTTTGGTATTTTCGATACCTTGTTCTTTGATTTTGAAAGTCATGCCGCTTTGCGCGCCTTCGGGCAGTGTGAATGCTATCTTATTGCCTTTAAGCGCAGGAACGAGTATACGCTCGCCCATCATGGCTTGAGTGAATGTAACGGGCACGTCTACCAAAAGATCAAGCCCTTTGCGTCTGAACAGTCTGTGCGGTTGAACCGTTATCGTGAGAATGAGATTTCCCGCTTTTGCCCCGCCGCGAGTGCGTTCGCCTTCGCCCGGGATAGTCATGATTTGATTCGGTTCTACTCCTGCGGGGAACGTTATGCGCAGATTGGAATTTTTACGCATCGCGCCGCGTCCGCCGCAAACGGGACAAGCTTCTATTATTTTTCTGCCCGTACCGCCGCACGCGCTGCACGGTTTCATGCTGACCACTCTGCCGAACGGCGTTTCCTGCGCGTACCGAACTTTACCCGTACCGCCGCAGCTTGCGCACTTAGTGAATTTGGTGCCGTCTTTTGCGCCCGTTCCGCGGCATGCCGAACAATGCTCGAAACGGTTGACCGTTATTTCTTTTTGAGTTCCGAACGCGGCTTCTTCAAAAGTGAGCGTAACGTTGAGACTGATGTCTCCGCCGTTGTTGCCGCCCTCGCCGTTGAACATGTTGACGAAATCGTCGAATATACTGCTGCCCGAACGTCCGTTTCCCGTTGCATGCGGACCTGCGCCGCCCGCGCCCGCCGATTGCATCGCATCGTACTCGGAGCGCTTTTGCGGATCCGAAAGCGTCTCGTATGCTTCGTTGATCTCTTTGAACTTGTTAGCCGCGCTTTCGTCGCCCGGGTGAAGGTCCGGATGATATTGGCGCGCGAGTTTTCGGAAAGCGGTCTTGATCTCGTCTTCCGTCGCCGTCTTTGCAACGCCTAACGTTTCATAAAAAGTTTTTGCCATGCTTACTTCTCCGCCTTCGGTAAATTCCTACCGAATGAAATATTCGGTAGGAACCGCCCGTCGGATCATTTTGTTTAGTTGTTGCCGTCGTCTACGATGTCGGGATTGTCTACCACAACGTCGTCGGGCGGAGGCGTGCTGCCGTTCTCGTAAAGTTTGGAGAATATTCCGTTGGAAAGTTTCTGCAACGATTCCACGGCGTCGCGAATAGCTTCAAGCTCGTCGCCCTTGATAACTTCTTTGACGTTGACAAGTTCTTTGTTGAGCGAATCTTTGTCCTCGGCGGAAATTGTATCGCCGTTTTCACGCAAGAACTTCTCGATGGAGAACACGAGCATATCCGCTTGGTTCTTCGCATCTACGACTTCTTTGCGCTTGTTGTCTTCGTCCGCGAACGTCTCCGCGTCTTTGATGGCTTGCTGTATCTGCGCCTCGGTAAGGTTGGTGGATGCGGTAACGGTAACGCGCTGTTCCTTGCCCGTGCCCTTATCCTTTGCGGATACGTGCACTATGCCGTTGGCGTCGATGTCGAACGTAACTTCGATTTGAGGTACGCCGCGAGGTGCGGGCGGTATTCCGCCGAGCTCGAAACGAGCGAGCGTCTTGTTGTGAGCCGCGATCTCGCGTTCGCCTTGCAAAACGTGAATGTCGACCGAAGGCTGATTATCGGTAGCCGTGGAAAACACCTGCGACTTCTTGGTGGGAACGGTCGTGTTTCTCGGAATAAGCTTTGTGAATATACCGCCTACGGTTTCGATACCGAGCGAAAGCGGCGTAACGTCGAGGAGCAATACGTCCTTGACTTCGCCCGCCAAAACGCCGCCCTGAATGGCTGCGCCGACGGAAACGCACTCGTCGGGGTTGATTCCCTTGAACGGGTCTTTGCCGGAAAGTTTACGCACGGCTTCTACGACCGCGGGGATACGCGTCGAACCTCCGACCATTATAACTTTGTCTATGTCGTTGATCGTGTAGCCGGCGTCCGCCATAGCTTTTTTAGTAAGCTCTACGGTGCGCGCGACGAGCTTTTCGGAAAGCGCATCGAACTTCGCTCTCGTGATCTCGTACTCGAGGTGCAAAGGACCTGCCGCGCCCGACGAAATAAACGGAAGGCTGACAGTAGTTTTTTGCATGCCCGAAAGGTCGATCTTCGCCTTTTCGGCAGCTTCTTTGAGACGCTGCATAGCCATACGGTCTTTGGAAAGGTCAACACCGTTATCGTTTTTGAACTGCGTGATAAGATAGTCGATGATTACTTGGTCGAAGTCGTCGCCGCCGAGATGGGTATCGCCCGCCGTTGCGATAACCTCGAATACTCCGTCGCCTATCTCGAGTATCGAAATATCGAACGTACCGCCGCCGAGGTCGTAAATAAACACTTTTTGGTTCGCGCCCTGCCCCTTATCGAGACCGTAAGCAAGCGCAGCGGCGGTCGGTTCGTTGATTATGCGCAGAACTTCGAGTCCCGCGATACGTCCCGCATCCTTGGTTGCCTGACGCTGCGAGTCGTTAAAGTATGCGGGAACGGTTATAACCGCTTGAGAAACGGTTTCGCCGAGGTACGTTTCCGCGTCCTTTTTGAGTTTCGACAAAATCATTGCCGATATTTCTTGCGGCGTATAATCCTTGCCGTCGATATGGACCTTTCTCGACGTGCCCATGTCGCGCTTTATCGATATGACCGTTCTGTCGGGGTTGGCGACGGCTTGACGCTTTGCGACCTGACCGACGAGTCTTTCGCCGTCTTTTGCAAAACCGACGACGGAAGGAGTGGTTCTGCCGCCTTCCGCATTAGGAATTACGACAGGCTCGCCGCCTTCGAGAACCGATACGCACGAGTTGGTAGTACCCAAGTCGATACCGATTATTTTACCCATAATATAAATCCTCCGAAAAATTAAATTTGTTTTTATATGTGCTAATTTGCGACCTTTACGACGCTGTGCCGTAAAATACGTTCGCCCATTCTATAGCCTTTGTTGAATACCTCTACGACCATGTTCGCCTTGGAGGGATCGGTCGTTTTTACTTGCATAACCGCGTTATGCAGGTTGGGGTCGAATTGCTCGCCGAGCGCGGGGATCTCTTCCACCCCGAATGCCGAAAGCACGTCTACGATCTGTCTGTAGATCATTTTTACGCCGTCGGCGACCTTTTCGTCGGGAATGCTCTGGATAGCTTGCTTCAAAACGTCCAGAGCCGGTATAAGCTTCTCGAGTACGGCGCATATGCCGTCTTCTTTGAGCCGCTTGTTGCTCTCGTTCATTCGCTTGCGGTAATTGTCGAAATCCGCTTGCATACGATTAACCAAATTTGAGAGTTCTTCCGATCGCGATTTTTCTTTTACCGCAATCGCCTGAGCAATACTCAATTGCTGTGATGCGGTTGCGATCTGCGCTTGTAACGACTTGTATTCCTCTTGTTGCAACTCCACCATCGGCAGTTCGCGCGTACGATCTCTCGCTTTGTCGTCGTTCATTGTGTCCTCCGATAATTTTTTTATTCGTCTTTATTGTCGTTATCCGACTCATCGTCGGATGAACTTCCTTCACCTGCCGGCAGCATCTGCACGGTTTTCGACAGATAATCGAGCACCGATACTACCTTTGAATAATCCATTCTGATCGGTCCGATAACGCCCGCATTGCCTACGGTCACACCGTTTATGTTATAACTTGCCGTAACTATCGCGCACCCTGGCATACCGTCGCGTATCTCGTTGTCCTTGCCTATTTTTATCGAAATGTTCATGTCGTCCGAATTTTGCAACATCGGCACGAGTTCGTCTTTGGCGTCGAAAAACTCGAGCATGGCTTTCGCCTTTTGCAAATTCGCGTATTCGGGCTGTTCGAGTATTTTTGCGCTGCCTTCGAGTATTATGTCGGAAACGCTGTCGTCGTGAGAATAACTTTTGAAAATGTGAATTATAGTATTGAAAACCTGTTTATATTCCTTTTTGATTTCCTTTACTATCGCCTTGGGCTTGATTATTTCTTTTATCTTTCGTCCGCCGAACGCGCTTGTAACAAAGTCTGACGCCCTTTCGCAATATTCGTCGGTGACCCCTACGCCTATGTTTACGGTGCTGTCCTTCATTACGCCGAGATCGGTCACAATGATTATTATCGCCGTGCTGTCCGATATTCTAACTATCTTGATGTTTTGCACGGTTGCGTCTTGCGTGTTTTGCACATAAGCCACCGATGTGAGATTGGTTATCTCCGAAATGACTTTTGCAGTGCATTTGAGCATGTCGTCGAGTTCGGTTATTTTTTTATTGAAGTACCGCTTGACGATCTTGAGTTCCGACCGCGACAGCTTACGCTTGGGCATGAGCTTTTCCACGTAAAGCCTGTAAGCTTCGGCTGTGGGAATACGTCCGGACGAAGTGTGCGGCTGAGCTAAATAACCCATTTCTTCGAGCGCCGCCATCTCGTTGCGTATAGTGGCGGAAGACAGCATGGGCAAATGATTGTCCTTGATCTCGGAACTCGAAACAGGCTGACAGTTTTCGATATAACCGTCCACGATAGCCTGTAATATTTTTTCTTTTCTACCCGTTAATCCCATAACAAGCGCATATCCAAAATTAGCAATCCTAACCGCAGACTGCTAAAATATTGTAGCATACCTATATATGTTTGTCAAATGTTTTTATGAGACTTTTCTTAGATATTTCTAAAATCGGTGTCGAGAAAATCGCCCGTATACAAGATATGGGAATAGTTATGTAAATATTCTATATCATCAGTTGTTCTATTATTCCGTTCATTACAAACATTTTGTCGAAATTTATTGTCACGCGCTCGTCGTTTACGCATATAAGACCATCGTCCGCAAGCTTACCCAAAACTTCTTTGTTTTTATCGATAAAGTCGTATCCGAATCTCGATTTGAAACGCGAAATATCTATTCCGTTATCCGTGCGCAACGCGAGCATAACGTATTCGTTGTATCTGTCGCGCTCCGACAGCGCATAATTTTCGCGAACGGGGTTTTTAATATATGCGCTTATATCTTCCGAATGTTTGTATCGCGTATATTCCCCATCGTAGCCGTGCGCCGCCGCGCCGAACCCGACATACGGCATACATTGCCAATATTTGATATTATGTCTGCTTTGCATATTCGGTCTTGAAAAATTGCTTACTTCGTAACGCGCAAATCCGCGAGTATATAATTTATTCACCGCAAAATCGTAAAGATCGGCGACGCGATCGTCGTCGGGAACGTACCCGCGCGCAAACATCGGAGTATTTTCCTCGACCGAAAGAGCATACACCGATGCGTGAGCGCAATTATCGCATATGATCTCGAGAGATTTTTCCGCGTCGGAAACGTCTTGATCGGGCAAACCCAAAATCAAATCGGACGATATATTGTAAAAGCCGTGCTTTTGCAAAGTTTCTACGGCGACAGTAAAATCGGATAAAGTGTGTATTCTTCCGATGCCGCGCAAAATACGATCGTTTGAAGATTGCAGTCCGATACTGACGCGATTTACTCCGCAATCCGCGATTTCCGCGGCGAAACTCGAATCGCAACTTTCGGGATTTGCCTCGACCGTGATCTCCGCTCCGTCGCATATATCGAATTTTCCGTGCAGTTCGTCGATTATTCGTGTCAATGCGCCGCGGTATAGGCATGACGGCGTTCCGCCGCCTATATAAACCGTATCTGCCGCGGCGCGTTCCGACGCGCGTATTTCCGTTACGAGCGCATCGACGTATCGCGCTTGCAATTCGAGTTGCGGCGTCGAGACAAAAGCGCAATATGCGCACTTCGATTTGCAAAACGGGATATGCACGTATATTCCGTTCGGCATGATTTTTTCGTTATTTTTTGTCATCGAGTTTGAGAACAGACATAAACGCTTCGGACGGAATTTCCACCGAGCCGAACTGACGCATGCGCTTTTTGCCTTCCTTTTGTTTTTCGAGCAATTTCTTTTTACGCGTAACGTCGCCGCCGTAACATTTAGCCAAAACGTCTTTACGCAATGCTTTAATCGTTTCGCGCGCGATGACTTTTCCGCCGATCGCGGCTTGAATGGGTATCTCGAACAGCTTGCGCGGAATGACGTCCTTGAGCTTTTCCGCCATCGCTCTGCCTCTGCCGTAAGCCTTGTCGCGATGCACTATTATACTCAAAGCGTCGCATACTTCTCCGTTAAGCACGATATCGAGCTTTACGAGATCGCTCGCCTTATACCCGTCGTGCTCGTAATCGAAGCTCGCGTAGCCGCGCGATCTGCTTTTAAGTCCGTCGAAAAAGTCGTATACTATCTCGTTCAACGGCATTACGTAAGTAAGCAGTACCCGCGTTTTTTCTATATACGTCATATTGATATATTCGCCGCGCTTGTCCTGACACAGATCCATGATAGGTCCGATATATTCGGGCGGCGTATAAATCGACGCTTTTACGAACGGTTCTTCGGTGCGCTCGATCTCGCCCGTCGGCGGAAGATTCGACGGGTTTGTGACCTCGGTCATTCCGTTTGCCGTATATACTTTGTAGACAACGCCGGGCGCGGTGGTTATTATATCGAGGTCAAACTCGCGTTCGAGTCGCTCCTCGATTATTTCCATATGCAAAAGTCCCAAAAATCCGCATCGGAAACCGAAACCGAGCGCCGTCGACGTCTCCGGCTCATAGAACAGCGACGCGTCGTTGAGCTTGAGACGCTCGAGCGCATCTTTAAGATCGCCGTATCGCGAACCGTCTGCGGGATAAATACCGCAATACACGACAGGCTTTACTTTTTTATAGCCCGGGCACGGCTCGGCGGCGGGATTATCCGTTTTTGTGATCGTATCGCCTGGGGCGGTATCCGCAATTGATTTGATCGATGCGCACACGTACCCGACGTCGCCCGCCGACAGTTCCGGAACGGCTACGGGTTTGGGCTGAAATACGCCCACTTCGGTAACGTCGTAGCACTTTCCGTTCGACATCATTGTGATATTATCACCCTGTTTGACTTTTCCGTCGACTATACGAACAAGACAGACCGCGCCCTTGTAGTTATCGTAATACGAATCGAAAATAAGCGCCTTGAGCGGTTTTGTCTCATCGCCCGACGGCGGCGGCATTTTTTCGGCAACGGCGCGCAGAACGTCCTCTATGTTTAATCCTTCTTTTGCCGAAATGCACGGCGCATCGCTTGCGGGCAAGCCGATTATATCCTCTATCTCGGCTTTTACCTCGTCGGGACGCGCTGCGGGAAGATCTATTTTATTTATAACGGGAACTATCTCGAGATCGTTATCGAGCGCCAAGTAAACGTTTGCGAGCGTCTGAGCCTCTACGCCTTGCGACGCATCAACCACAAGTATCGCACCCTCGCAAGCCGCAAGCGAACGCGAAACTTCGTACGTAAAATCGACGTGCCCAGGCGTATCGATCAAGTTGAACTGATAGCGCACGCCGTTATGCTCGTAGAACATTCGCACCGGCGTAAGCTTTATGGTAATGCCGCGCTCACGCTCGATATCCATACTGTCGAGCATTTGGTCGGTCAACTCGCGCTTTGTGAGCGTGGCTGTAGCCTCCATCAAACGGTCGGCAAGCGTGGACTTTCCGTGATCGATATGAGCGATTATGCAAAAATTGCGTATATATTGCTGTCTGTCCATAGGATAATTGTAGCATATTTAATGAAAAACGGCAATAAAATTAGCCGAATAACGTAAAATAATATAAAATTTGTTATTTTAATCGAAAAACGATTGTAAAACGTCACAATAAATGATACAATATTACGGGTGTATTATATTCTTAAAACGCCTACGGTAAATCAGCCTTGACACGGACAAACCGATCCGTAATATGCAAAAGGAAATAATCCATGGAAACCAAAACATCCTGGGTAATAAAAAACCCGATAGCACACCGCGGACTGCATAATTTTGAATTGCCCGAAAATTCGTTGCCCGCCTTTGAAAATTCGGTAGCGCACGGGTTTGCTATAGAACTCGATATCCGCTTGACGGACGATCAAAAAATAATCGTATTTCACGACGAAAAGCTCAGCCGCATGACCGATCGCGACGGATATGTATCCAATCTGAAACTATCCGAACTCGAGCAGATCGCGTTATTGAAAACCGAGGGCGGAAAATCCGTCCAATCCGAATATACCATTCCTTCCCTCGAAAAAGTGCTCGAAACCGTCAACGGGCGCGTGCCGCTGCTTATCGAACTGAAAAAAGCCGAGTCGTCGTTTATTCTCGAACAACGGCTTTTGGATTTGTTGACAGGCTATAACGGAGATTACGCAGTGGAATCGTTCGACCCGTATTCGTTACAGTATTTTTATAAAACCGCGCCTACTATTATGCGCGGTCAATTGTCGTCGTTTTTCCATCACCCCGACGTAGACGCGAGCTATCGCGAAAAAAAACGCTTGAAAAAACTCAAGTACATCGATATGTCGCATCCCGATTTTATTGCGTATAAAATAACCAACCTACCCAATAAATATGTAAAGAATACGGGATTGCCAGTTGTTGCATGGACTGTTAAAAGCGAATTACAGGCGCAAAAAGCGCGTGATAAGTGCGATAATTATATATTTGAAGGCTTTATTCCGCAAAAGTCCGACGCTGAATAGCGCATACGCATGAAAAACATTTTTTCGATGTTCAAAGATAAACACGCCGTCATAGAGTTTTTGAAGTCTATGGCGGTCGGTTTTTTTTCAAACGCCGTTGACTTTTTGCTGACAGCGCTGTTTTTATATGCGTACGGTCACGAACATTACGACGGATTTTTGCAATTGTTTACGGGCGGCGGTTACGAGCCGCCTACTTCGATATACATAACCGCGAACGTCATAGGGTTCGTGTGCGCGATACTCGTAAACTATTTGCTGTCTTCGATTTTCGTTTTTAAGTACGGCAACGTCGGTAAAACTAAAAAAGGATTCGTCAAATTTTTGCTGTTCTCGCTATTGGGACTCGGCTTGACGTCGCTGGGCTGCTACATCGGCTACGACGTGCTCGGTTGTAATCCGTGGCTGACAAAAATAGTGATACAGTGTATCGTTTTCGTATACAATTTTATTACGCGCCGATTGTTTATATTCAACGTGGATTTGATCCGAGACGATGAAAATACGATCAATTTATAACACAAAAAAATCTCGAACAAATTGCGTTCGAGATTTTTTTTTGTCAAAATTATTTGGATAAATGCGTAATATCGTATTCTATCTTTTTGAATATAGCCGAAACCGATTCGCTTGAACCGAAAAAGTACGCTACGGCGAATTTTACGCCGAAAAACGAGGAAACTATATTATCGCCGTCGTCGGCGCGCAATGCGCGTTGCAATCCGCTCACACATTCTATAAACTCGTCGCGATCTACGATGTTGCCTATCGTCTGCTCCGCTATATCGGCAAGCGTTACGAGCGCGTTGAGTGCATCGGCTTTGAGTTCTTCGTTGAATTTGGAGTTATCGAGTTCGTAGTTTTGCGCGAGCGTATCCTCTCCGAACACACCCGTCGGCGAACTCAACATTTGCGCGTACAGCATTTTGCAATACGTTTCAAACGGCGTAACGATCTCGAGCGTGAAACGTGCGAACGATTCGTTTATGGCATATGCCTCGTTGCGCGCATCGCCGGAAAAATACGCTTGTAAAAATTTCTGTAACGGCATGACGCCGCTGTCAATGCTCAACAAAATACGAAAAACCAACGCCGCCGCAGTCTTCGGTTCGGAAGGCAACACAAAACTACGCCCTACTATGCTTTCCGAAAACGTTTGATTGTAATCGAAACCGTAGAGCGCGGCGGAAAACATCGAATATAGCTGTCTGTTATCCGCTATGGTTTTGAGCAATGCTGCGATACGATTTTCGGCAAGCACGTACTTGCAATTTTTGAGATTGGCGCACGCCGTCAAAAATTCGTCCAAACCGCTCGAGCTCATACTGTCAAGAATATCCCGACGCATAAGTACTCCGTTAGTTTTATTTTGCTATGAATTTATTTATGTCTTTCAGCAATTCGTCGCAATTATCGTTATATATTTCGCACACGATCGGTTTTGCGAGATCGAGCGAATAAATGCCGAGCAACGACTTTGCGTCCACAACGTATCTGCCGTTGTGCAAGTCCACGTCGAACGGATAATGCGACACCGCAACTACGAAATCTTTAACGCTATCGATCGTAGGAAAAAAAACTTTTACCGATTTCATATCGGGTCTCCTTTTGCCTTATTTTATTATATAGCAGTCGCTCTTTACCGCGGAATTGAGTTCTTCGAGTTTTTGCTCGTATCCGCTGCGTCCGATCATGGCGAACGTCGCTTTTTTGCCTTCCTCTACGCCGGGTTGATTGAACGTGTCGATATTGAGATACGCGCCGGCAAACGCGGTAACGTACATATAATACATCAACAGTTCGCCGACCGTTTCGGCAGTTACTTCGGGAAGCATAATAGTATAATTGGATCTGCCCGCTTTGGTCAGAGCAAATTCCGTAGCTTTGCGCTCTGCGGTAATAAGCTCGTTGAGCGTGTTACCTTTAAGGAAGTTGCCTACGTCCGCGCTCTCGTCGGCGGGAATATCCACAGTGCTGCCGAACGATTGCACGCCGATAAACGTGACGACTTTATCGAACGGACCTTCGGTATACAATTGCACTTGGCTATGTTGATCGGTAACGCCCAAAGATTTTGCCGGAGTTTGACCGCAATAAACGGATTTGCCGGACTTATCGACGGCTTTGCCGAGCGATTCCGCCCAGATCTGGCAATAGAAATCCGCCATGGTTCTGAGTCCGTCCGCATATGGCATCATAACCGAAATGTTTTTCCCGCTCTCCATAGACTTGACTTGCAAAAACGCCGTCATAAGCGCGGGATTTTCGGTTATGTTTTTACGCTCGCACGCCTCGCGCATCGCGCGTGCTCCGCGCAACATATCTGCAATATTCACGCCCATTACCGCAAACGGCACAAGACCGACGTTGGACAGTACCGAGAATCTGCCGCCTACGCCCGCGGGTATACCGAATATCTTAAATCCTTCTTTTACCGCAACGTTGTACAGCGAGCCTTTGCCTATGGTCGTCGTCACAAAAATATGCTCTTTAGCAGCAGTCTCGCCGACGGCTTTTTTGAGCGCATTGTACAGTATAATGAATTGGCTTAACGTTTCGCTTGTTTCGCCGGACTTTGTTATAACGTTGAAATATGTAGTTTTGACGTCTATAACATCCAAAAGCGCGCTCATTCTTTCGGGATCGATATTGTCCTCTACATAAAGCTTGGGCGCTTTGCGCACGTTGCTCGGCAATTCGTTATGATGCAAATGCAGCAATGCGTTGAACACACAAATCGGACCGAGCGCCGAACCGCCGATTCCCAATACGACAAAGCTCGATGCTTTATCGCGGATCGACTTGCCGAAAGCGTTGAGTTCTGCGACTTCGGCGTCGCTTATCATAGGGCTTTCGGTCCATTCTTGCCAACCCTTGCCGCTGTTGCTTAAGACTTCGCTGTATGCGGCGGCGTGTAAATCAGCCGCGCCGTCAATTTCCGACTTCTTGATGCCGTGTGCGCCGATGGACGAATCCATCATGTTGTTATAGTCGAAAGTTAATTTCATATATACAACTCCTAAAATTTATCGCATATATTATACAACCAATCGCGTCAAAACGCAAGCAATTGCACATAAAAAACGCCGATGTTTTTATCGGCGTTTTTGTTAGCTGTTAAACAATGGTTTCGATCAAGCCGTAGTTACCGTCGTTACGAACGTAAAGAACGTTGATCGCGTTGGTAGCCTTGTTGAGAAAAACATAGAAATTATGTCCGACGAGTTCGAGTTCTTCTATCGCGTCGTCTATGGACATAGGCACGAGCGTATAGCATTTGGAACGAACGAGCGAGCGTTCCACCTGTTCTTCCGCCTCGACTTCCTCGATGGGAACAAGGTCTTTAATACGGAATTTTTTGGATTTGCTCTCGATTTTTTTGTGATGACGGATGATCTGCTTTTCGAGCTTGGGAATAGCGAAATCGATATTGGAATACATATTGTCGCTTGTTACCTCGGCGCGCAGAACAACGCCGTTGAGCAGTACCGTAAGTTCGAGAGTATAAAGATCGTTCGAACTGCGCGTATTGCCCTTTTTGAGCATTATTTTGATTCGAGTATCGTCCTCGAAGAACTTATCGAGCTTTTGAACTTTTTTGTCGATGATGGCTTTGAGCTTGTCGCTCGGGTCGTAGTTTTTGCAAAGGTATTCGATTGTCATGTTGCCCTCCTTACTTAAGCAATCATATTTTTGATCGGTTGCGATTGCCTTTAGCTAATTATAGCATATCGGCGATCAAAAGTAAATACGTTTCCGAAAATTTTTATCGATTTTATGAAATTACTATTTTGTCGTCAATGCAGTCGATAGTTACGGAACTGTCGTTTTTCACCCTGCCGTCGATTATAGCCTCGGCTATCTCGTCTTCTACGTTTTGCTCTATAACTCTGCGCAGCGGTCGAGCGCCGTACTCGGGGTCGAACCCTTTATCGATAAGCCAATCGAGCGCGGTATTCGTGACGGAGAATGTGATGTTCTTGTCTTTAAGCGTGTTTTCCACTCGCGCAAGCATTATGTTCGCGATTTGCGCAACGTCCTCTCGGCGCAGCTTATCGAAAACGCATATCACGTCTATGCGGTTGAGAAACTCGGGTTTGAACGTAGTGCGCAAAGCTTTCATGTACGCTTCGTCTTGCACGTCCGAATCGCGTCTGCCCACGGCGTTAAAGCCTATCTCGCGCTTGATCGCGGCATCCGATGCGCCCACGTTGCTCGTCATAATGATTATCGTGTTTTTGAACGACACCGTGCGCCCCTGCGAGTCCGTAAGTCTGCCGTCGTCGAGCATTTGCAATAAAAGATTAAACACATCCGGATGCGCTTTTTCTATTTCGTCGAACAACACTACCGAATACGGATGACGCCGCACTTTTTCGGTGAGCTGTCCGCCGTCGTCGAAGCCGACATACCCCGGCGGCGAACCGATAAGTTTAGATACGGAATGCGATTCCATATACTCGCTCATATCGAGTCTGATTATCGAATTTTCGTTATCGAACATCGCTTCGGCGAGCGCTTTCGTCAATTCGGTTTTTCCCACGCCCGTAGGTCCCAAGAATATAAACGATCCGATCGGTCTTCCATCGCTTTTTAATCCGGCGCGTGCGCGTCGTATCGCTTTGGAAACGGCTTCGACGGCTTTATTTTGCCCGATGACGCGTTTATGCAACAAGGATTCGAGATTTTTGAGACGCTCGGATTCGGTTTCCGTCAGCTTGGATATGGGGATCTTAGTCCATCGCGACACTACGTCCGCGATATTTTCGGCATAAATGGTTTGCGTGCTTTTTTCGTTTTCCGCGGCGTTGGCGAGAGATTTTTGCTGTATTGCATCCTTGAGCTTGCGCTCCTCTTTTTGCAGTTTAACCGCCGTTTCGAGTTCGTCCGCGTCCTTGCACTGTTGTATCTCTTTCTGTATGCGCGACAATCTTTCCGCCATGTCTCCGATCTCTTTCGGGTCGGAACACATACTAACCTTGGCGCAGCTCATAGCCTCGTCTATAAGGTCGATCGCTTTATCGGGCAAAAATCTATCCGATATATACTTGTCCGAAAGCTTGGCTGCCGCGTCTATAGCTTCGTCGGAAAGCTTAACTTTGTGATAGTTCTCGTAATTGGGTCTCAGACCTTTGAGTATTTCTACGGTTTGCTCGACCGTAGGCGGTTCGACGATTATCGGCTGGAAACGACGTTCCATGGCTTTGTCTTTTTCGATATATTGGCGGTATTCGTCGGTCGTGGTCGCGCCGATCGTTTGCAGCTCGCCGCGCGCGAGATACGGCTTGAGAATATCCGACGGCGACACTTCGCCGTCCTTAGATCCCGCTTGCATGAGCGTGTGCAATTCGTCGATAAACAGTATTATATTGCCGCGGTTGATAACCGTATCTATCGCGTCCTTGAGCCGCTCCTCGAGCTGTCCGCGGTATTTCGTTCCCGCCATCAACGATCCTATATTAAGCGAAAATATAATATTGTGCTGTAACTGTTTGGGAACTTTGCCTTCGACTATTGCTCTAGCCAATCCGTCGACTATCGCGCTTTTTCCAACGCCCGGCTCGCCTATAAGCACGGGATTGTTTTTTGTTTTGCGGCATAATATCTCTATTATGCGTTCCACTTCTCTGTCTCTGCCGATCACGGGATCGAGCTTGTTTTCACGCGCTTTACGCGTAATGTCGACGCCGAGATCGCGCAACTGCTCGGGCAGTTCCTGAGAACGTTCGGTGGAATGCGTAAAATCCTTTTCGCCGCGCACTATCGTTTTGATAATTACGTTTCTGAACAGTTTGGGATCTATCCTATAATCGTAAAACAATATTTCCGACGCATAACACGCGAAATCCGAAAGTATCGCGAGCATGAAACTGTCCGCAGTGATCACGGAACTGCCGAGCTGCGCGGCTTCGTTGCGCGCTATCAACGGGATATTCTCCATACGCGGAGAAAACTCGGGTATCGCGCCGCGCTCCGAATTTTCTTTGAATCGCGCGATTATCTTATCGAGCTTATAATTATTCGCCGAAAATATTTGGCTCGTCACGCAATCGACGCTTAACACGCCGTACATCAAATGCTCCGTGCCTATCATGGCGTTGGAGTATTCTTTAGCTATGTCTTGGGCTATTTCCCAAGCTTTAGTGGCATTTTTGTCCATAGGAATGGAAATCATAACATCGCCTCCTTAATTAAATATCGCACTTTTTTGCTATTTCGCCGAGCGCTGCGGCTATATAATGCGCGCGGAATACGTCGCGCGCCGACGGTTCGAGATTATTTCCGCCCAATTTTTGTATGTTCGCGGGTTGACAGCTTATGACGATTTTCTGAAATTCGGCAAGATCCTTAATCTCTATATAACCGTAATATCCGCCGAGCCTTATAAGCGATAAAAGCTGCATCGCTTCGCTTGTGGAAAGCTTATAAGCGTTTGTAGCGGTACCCCATGCGCGACATATGTCGTCTCGAAGCTCGGTTTCGTTATACTTAAGCTGCGCTCGCGCTCGCAGTTCGGCTTCGATTATGTTGTTTATTGCCGAACGTACGGCATTTAACACGTCGCCCTCTTTTACTCCGAGCGTATGCCGATTGCTGATTTGATACAAACACCCTACCGCCTTGCTCCCCTCGCCGTAAACTCCGCGAACCGTCATATTCAGTCTGGACATGCCGTTTACGCAGTTTTCGATGAGTTTCAAGCCTGTCAAAGCCGGCAAAAACACCATGACCGAGGCGCGCATGCCAGTGCCGACGTTTGTAGTACACGACGTTAAATATCCGAATCTCGGCGAATACGCGAACTTTATATCGCGGCTCAACACGTCGTCGAGAGTGTTTATTTTGTCGAACGCCTCGTCAAGCGAAAATCCGTTCATTATCACTTGCTCGCGGATATGATCTTCTTCGTTTACCATGACGGACACGGTTTCGTCGGGACTGATAAACGCCGAGCCGAACGGACAATCGTTCAAGAGATCTGGACTTATCAAATGTTTTTCTTGTAAAACCGTTCCGTCGAGCTTTGTTATCTTGCCCATATCGTATCTTGAAAAGCTGTCGACGGGCGCGAGCGCTTTGCCTACTTTATCTACGACTTGCATAGCCGGAGTTTGAGCAAGCTTATGCGGAAAAGGCAATCCCGATATATTGCGCGCAAGTCTTATTCTTGTGGAAACAACAGTAGTTTCGTCCATATCACGCCTCCGAATTACCGTTTTTCAGTTGTTGCAGCTTTCGTGAGATCTGCTCGACCGTGTTATAATCATGATCGGCGAACGCCGATTGCAGCCGCTCGGACAAAATTTCCTCTTCCGTCCGTTCTTCGACGGCGGGCATTTTTCCGATATGTCTGTCCGATTGCTGAAACTGCTTGACCGCTTGTATCACGAGCGGCTCGAACACCGTGTAACAGTGCGGACACCCGACAAAACCCGAACGTAAAAATTGCTCGCTCGTTGTGTTGCATTCGGGGCAACGTACGATACGCGGCGTATCGATCAAACCAGAAAGGTCCGAAAACAATCCGCCCGCAGAGCCGCCGAGCAGTTTCTGAAACAGATCGATACTCGGATTCATGGAATTTCCGGCACACTCGTCGCATAGGAACATCATCGACTCCTTGCCGTTGTCGTTTTGATAAACTCTCGTAGTCGCTTCATGCTTACCGCATTTTTCGCATTTCACAGTATCACCTCGCTTTACTCGGTTGCGTCGTCGCTTTTTTGTTTGAGCGTTTCGAGCAGAACGCTCTTTAATATAGAACCTCTCAGTCGCCCTTTTGCAACGGTCGGAGCAAGCAAGGCTTTATCCGTTATCGCTGCCTTAATCAAACTTGCTTCCGTCTCCGTGTATACGTCCTCGTCGCATAGCCTATCGATAATTTGGCACGCTTTGGTAAACTCTATTCCGTCCGTGAGCGTTTCCTCGATATACCGCATTAGCACGTCGTCCGTATCGGCTCCGCTTATGCGAATGATCTTTATCGACCCTCCGCCGCCGCGTCTGCTTTCTATGACAAATCCGCGCTCGGGCGTGAACCGCGTGCCGAGCACGTAATTTATTTGGCTCGGCGCGACGGCAAAGTATGCGGCAAGCTCGTTTCGGTTAAAATTGACTGTAGGTTCGTTACCGAACGCATCCAATAAAAATCTTTCTATTATATCGCTTACATTCACATCGCACCTCCTTTCTTTGGTCAAAGGTCAAAGATAGTCAAATATTATTTGTATTATAAACTTTACTCATATCGTTGTCAAGCGTTTTGAGCAAATTTATAAAAAAATTTTACAAAACAAAGAGCGGTGCAAACCGCTCTCGGAAACCGTATGTTTATTTATCTTCGCCGAATTTCTCGCACTTGATGCCCGCCTCGTCAAAAAGCTCGAGCGAAAATTCGTCCGGATAGCCTTCCCCGTATACGACGCGCGATATTCCGCTGTTTATTATCATTTTGGTGCAAATCGAGCACGGCTGATGAGTGCAATACAACGTTGCGCCGTCTATACATATACCCATGCGCGCCGCTTGGATTATTGCGTTTTGCTCGGCATGCGTCGCATAGCATTTTTCATGACAAGTGCCGGAAGGTATGGCGAGTTTGCGTCTGAGACAATATCCTTTTTCTTTGCAGCTTTTTATGCCGGAGCTTGCTCCGTTGTAGCCTGTGGTCATTATCCGTTTGTTTTTGGCTATGACCGCGCCGACCTGCCTGTTTTCCTGAAAACAGCTCGACCATGTGGCTACGTTCTTTGCGATTTCCATGAAACGCTCGTCCCATTTATCCATAGTTGTACGTCCTCTTGAATGTTATAACAAGAGTATAGCACACTCGAAGACATAATGCAAGAGCGTAATAGCGATTTTTACTGCTTTTCTACCGCTTTTTTATTCGATTTTATACGCTTGGCAAGCGAAACGCACGCTTTTACTATTTCGACTGCGGGCACAATCGAGAACGAGCAAGCTATAACGGTGAGCCACTGTTTCCAATCGAGCCATTGCAGTTTGA
>CAJUNM010000006.1:35748-72507 GCA_910587805.1 uncultured Christensenellaceae bacterium
GTGCGTAAACGGTAAACATGCAAGCCCTATCGTCAGCGCCGCGCCGACGAAAAACGCAATAAACATCAACTTGTTCTTAAAGAAATTTTTATTGAATATCGTGCCGTTAAGCGAGCGCACGTTAAAGCTGTGGAACAACTGAGTCAAGCACAACGTCAAAAACGACATGGTAGTTCCCGCATCGTGTCCCCAGCCGGTGAACGTGCACCCTAAAAACATTCCGAGCACGATCACTGTTTGCAATACACCCTGATATATCACGTTAGCGCCGACCGCGCCGGAAAACAAGCTGCTGCCCGCATCGCGCGGCTTAAGTCGCATAACGTCCGTTTCCGCAGGCTCGACGCCGAGCGCAAGCGCGGGGAAACTGTCGGTAACGAGATTGACCCACAATATCTGTATGGGCAGCAAGAATACGAACCGATCGCGCGTTATAGCGAATATTATCGTTGCCAAAAACAGCGACAACACCTCGGAAAGATTGGCGGCAAGCAAGTACTGTATCGTTTTTTGCATATTTGCAAAAATCGTTCTGCCCTCTTTAACCGCGCCTACTATGGTTGTAAAATTATCGTCTGCGAGCACCATGTCCGCAACGTCTTTTGTTACGTCGGTGCCCGTTATGCCCATTCCTATCCCTATATCGGCGGCTTTTATGCTCGGCGCGTCGTTTACGCCGTCGCCCGTCATGGCAACGGTCATCCCGCTTGCTTTCCACGCTTTGACGATACGCACTTTATGTTCTGGCGATACTCGAGCATATACGCGAATGTCCTTTACGCGAGCTTTGAGCGTCGAATCGGTCATGCGCTCTATGTCCGCGCCCGTCACGGCTTGCTTTCTGTCCGAGCAAATACCGAGCTTACCAGCAATGGCATATGCCGTGCTCAAGTTGTCGCCCGTGATCATGACTACGGTGATTCCCGCAGATTTACATAAATCAACGGCTTCCGCAACTTCCTCGCGCGGCGGATCGATCATTCCCGTAAGCCCTATAAACGTGAGACCTTTTTCGTAATCGCCTTGGCTGCAAGCATCTTTCGGCTTGTAAGCGTACGCCAATACGCGCAAAGCGGAATCCGCCATCGCTTTGTTAGCTCGCTCTATTTCGACCGTATCCGCGGGAGTTATCGGTCGCACGCTGCCGCCGCTCAAAATATGTGTGCAACGCTCGATCAGTACGTCCGCCGCGCCTTTGGTATACACTATATCCGTATTTTCACGGACTACGACAGTCATTAGCTTGCGATCGGAATCGAACGGTATTTCATCTACGCGCGGATATTTTCCGTCGAGCGCCGATTTGTCTGTTCCCGATTTTTTTGCGTATTCCACGAGCGCGGTCTCCGTCGGATCGCCCATCAACGCACTGTTGTTAACTATGGTATCGTTGCAAAAGCACATGCACTTGAGCATAGTTTGCTTGGTACGATCGGAAACGCCGTCGAACTTTCCGTCGGCATATATCTTCGTGACAGTCATTTTATTGAGCGTCAACGTACCCGTTTTATCCGAACAAATAACATTCGTACTGCCCAATGTCTCGACTGCGGGTAATTTTTTGATTATTGCGTTCGCCTTCGACAGTCTTTGCACGCCGAGCGCCATTATTATTGTTATTACAGCCGTCAAACTCTCGGGTATCGCAGCCACTGCGAGCGCGACCGCGGTCATAAACGAATCGATTATCGTGTCCAAAGTTACAGACCCCGTGCCGACTGCCGACAGCACGCCCACAATAAACACCAACGGCGCGACAACGAGCACCGCTATCGAAATGATCTTGCCCGTTTTGTTGAGTTTTTTCTGCAACGGAGTAACGGACTGCTCGTGCTCGTCGAGCATCGCGGCTATTTTTCCGATCTCGGCGTTCATGCCCGTAGCAACAACGACGCCTTCGCCGCGTCCGTATGTGACCGTACTCGAGCCGAACACCATATTATCCATATCGCCGAGAGCAATACCCGCGCCCGATATAGCGTGCGAAAATTTTTCTTCCGAAACGGATTCGCCCGTAAGCGCGGAAGATTCCGCTTTGAGCGAAGTACATTTTATCAGTCTTATGTCCGCCGGCGCTACGTCGCCGGCTTCCAAAATCACTATGTCGCCCGGCACGAGCTTTTCGGTCTCGATCTTTTTAATTTGTCCGTCGCGACGCACTTTGCAAAACGACGCGCTCATTTTTTTGAGCGATTCCATCGCTTTTTCGGCTTTACATTCTTGTACCGTGCCTATCACTGCGTTTAACAGCACTATAAACAATATAATACCGACGTCGATAAACTCCTCATATTGTTTTTCGACTATCGCAATAACGGCGGACACCGCCGCCGCGGCAAGAAGTATAATCACCATAACGTTGGCAAACTGCATAAAAAACTTTTTGGCTATGCTTGCACGCTTGCCATCTTTCAGTTTGTTTTCTCCGTATCGCGTCAATCTTTCTGCGCATTCCGTTTCCGACAATCCGTTTTCCGAAGTCGATAACGCTTTGAGCGTTTCTTGCTCCGTTTCGTTATAATATTCCATAACTACCTCTAAAGTTCTATTCTGCTATAATAATACTCGGCTTTTTTGCAAATTATTATATCGATCACAATTATAATTATCAAATATACGTAGAGCAACGAGAGAAACACCGATTTTGCTGTGTCAAACGGCACGCCGAGCACAGTGAACAATGTACTCGATATTATGAGTACCAATCCCGAAAGTATCAAAATAATCTGTCCTATCGTAACGTTTGTGTTTTGCTTTATCGCTTCTTTAGGATCGTTCCACTTGAGCTTCGGCGCACGCAAGTCCCATATGGCTCCGAAAGCCGTAAACGCCGCGCAAAGTCCCGCTATCGCAAATGTCGACAATATAAACGTTGTCGCGTCGAAAACAAACGAATTCGCTATCACTGCCGAAATGACTGCGCACGGAACGGCGAGCGCGCTCCATGCGATGATTTTTGCCTTGAGTATTGTTTTTATATCGATCGGCAATATTTTCAGCGCGGCAAGCCCGTAACCCTCACGCGAGAATGACGTTGCAGCGCCGTTCGACGCCGACGGCAAAATCATACATATAGTTCCCAAAATCATAAATATGGATATTCTGTCGTCCAATTGTCCTTCGGAGACTTTACCGAGCGTAGAACGCAGCATTATGCTCATCATTACCGACATAACCACAACGAGCAACAGCACCGAAAAGCATTGAAACGCAGTGGACGTGGTATGGAACGCCATCGAATATTCGCGTTTTATCAGCGACTTCGATTCTCCCGCGGACTTGAATTCCGCATTTTTTACTTTGGAATTATCCGAACGGTCGTACATAGACGAACGACCGTACATTATTCTGCCAAGCCCTATCAATATCCCGATCAGCGCAAAAGAGATCGCCGCGAATATGGCAAGGTTTGCCGCGACCGACGCACCCGCGCCTATACCGAAAGTGTCCTCGAACAAAGCGGCGCGCGCAAGCGACAAATACGGATAGAATGTATAAACCACGGGCTGCATTCCTTTGCCGAATGCGGCTAATCCGTCCTCGGTTATATCGCCGTTGTTGAATTTGAACATCAAGTAATAGTATGCGACGAAACAGCCGACAAACAAAACGCAATAAAATATTAACGGCACAATATCGCGGTGCTTGAGCTTGCCGGCTATAAACATGACGGGTACGGCTATTATTGCGGCAAGCGCGAGCGGCAAAGCCGGAACGATCAACGCAGTAATAACAGTGATCAAATAGAAGCCAAACCAAGCTTTTATAACAATACCGTATGTCAGCATAACCGGTAAAAGCACGGCTAAAGCTATAACCGCTTCCGAAAGATAAACAAACAACAGTTTTGCCGAAAATACAGTCACGGGTTTTACGGGAAGCGTAGCGTAAAAACTTACGTCTTTCGATAAAAACAATGTCGATACAAGGTGTACTATGCCGAAAATCAGCACGAATGCGGCGCTCATGATCAACAATGCAACGTAAAATTCCACTCCGTATCCGAGACGGGTCATGATCGATCCGGCAAAAACCGTTATCATCACGGCATACGATGTCACTGCAACGTAAGCAAATGCGATCAGTATGATAAGCGCGACCTTTTTACTTTTTTTCGTTTCGGCGGAAAATCGATATTTATTTTTGATCATTGCCGAAAGCACTATAAACAGATCACGCATTTCCCGCCACCGATAAAAATATTTCTTCGAGGCTTTCGTCGTCTTGTGCGCGTTTGATCTCGGCTATATCGCCGCATAATATCAACTTGCCTTTGGATATGATAGCCACCCTGTCGCAGATTTTTTCCGCAACGTCGAGCACGTGCGTGGAAAAGAAAACCGTTTTACCGGCGGCGCTGTGTTGTTTCATAAGCTCTTTGAGCGCATACGCCGATTGCGGGTCAAGCCCCATCATCGGCTCGTCCAATATCCACAGCGACGGGCTGTGGATCAACGCGCCTATGATCGCTATCTTTTGTTTCATTCCGTGCGAATATCCGCTTATGCGTTTATCGAACGCATCGGCAAGCGAAAACTTATCCAATAATTCTTCGCATATGCGAGCGCGCTGCGAAGTCGGGATTTTGTAGATATCGCCCAAAAAATCGATATATTCTCTGCCCGTGAATTTATCGAAAATCAACGGCGTATCGGGTACATACCCGAAACTTCGTTTAGCCGCTATAGAATCGCGCACTATGTCGTGCCCGCAGATGGAAATAGACCCCTGTTTAACAGGCAATATTCCCGTGATCATTTTGATCGTAGTGGTTTTTCCCGCACCGTTCGCGCCTAAAAAACCGATAATCTCGCCTTCGTTCAGTTTTAGAGTAAGATCGTCCACCGCTTTTACTCCGCTACCCGTATAAGACATCGAGACGTTTTTGATTTCCAACATGATCTGTCCTTACCTCGCTATTAAATTTTATTCATATATATTTAAACCGATTGTTTATATATTTGAACAAAATCATTATATCACGCGCTTTGATAATTTGCAACTGTTTTTGAACAGCGTGATCGGAGAATGCATGTTTTTCCCGACAGTGTTCGAGTTGCATACAAGTCTGCCCATGCGAATACACCACTCTCCGTCCGAACATCCGTCGTCGGCTATTACATACAGGCGTTTTCCCCCAAGCCCAAGCTCAAACTCGATATGCGGCGTGTTCGGAGCGAGCGACGGCGCAATAACGGCTTTTTCGCCCTTGAGCTTGATGCCGAAAAGCTTTTCGGCTACGGTAGCATAATATAAGCACGCAACGTCCGCAACGTCTTCGCGCCGAGAAATTATGCGCGGCGCGCCGTCGACGGTTTCCGATAAAAATTCGGTGACAGCCTTAACCGCTTTGTACGCCTCGTGCGGTTTGTTCGCGGAATACAACATGTTCGCATACAGTACGGCAAGCTCTCCGCCCAATCGCTTTACGCTGTTTTTTCCGTCGCCTACGTAAGCTTCCGCTTCAGGCAACACTCTCGATAAAAATCTGTCGGAATTAAGACAAGCCGCGATAAATATAAGAGTATGCACCCGATCTTTGCCAAAACCGTCGCGCAAATAGTTTTCCAAATCGGTCTTGATCTTTGACAGTATCCCTATAAATCGAGTTCTGCGCATATGTCCGACGCGATCTACAAACCGCACGAGCGCGTTATATAGAACCGCTTGCCGGACTACGCCGTCCGTGTCGGCGCAATGCTCTATCGCGCGCAAACAGTGTTCTTCTACCGTTGCACTGTCGCCGGAGACAAATTCGACCTTTTCTTCGAGTATGGCGGGATCTATCGCTTTGGCGTACTCATCTGCGAGCAAAGGCAACATTACGGAATTACCGTCGATCGTTTCGCCCGACGGATATTGCCGAGAACAGGCGCGCAACACACTATATCGCAACGCCGACGGATCGCCGTACTTTTGCATCAAATACGCTATAGCTGTTTTATCCGACATAACATGCGCCGTTTCAAGCGCGCGTTCAAAGCAAAAATTCAATTCTCGATCGGCAGTGCGCGCCGCGATTGCGCGAGCGTATAATTTATTGATCCGCAAAAATGCGTTATCCGCAAATGCAATGTCAAACCTACTCACCGTCGGCGCGTCGTCGAATTTTTCGGCGCAGAAAACGACCCTGTCGACAGCCGCGCCGCAATGACACGCGATCGCCGGAGCAAAGTTCACACCGTCCGTGCGCAGCGCTTTTGCCCTGTCTACTATCCCGTGCGAGGAATACCCCTCGAAATACTGCGTATACTCGTCTATGTTTTGCGAGCAAAAAAGCGCATGCTTGCTTTCTTTGCTCTCCGTATATATGACGTTATCGGACATTATCGCGCGTCCGACCATGCCGCAGGCGTAGGCGAAAAGTATATGCGCCGCGACATTCCCCGTGCGGGTCAAATCGAAAACTTCGGCGTTTCCGCAACGATAACGACGCAGCGTAAAAACAGTGTCTCCGCAATCGGATACGTATTCCTCGTATCCGAATCCTATATTAACGCAGAACTTGCCTTCAAACGGTATATACAGTTTGCCGTTGGATTCCGCCGCAATAAGCGGCAATGCGCGCGGAAAAAAACCGTCGCTCGTGGTTGCGTATATTCCGTCCCGCGGAACGGCAATCGCCCGCTTGCCGACTACGGCGCGAGACGGAGCATAAACGAACAGTTCGCGCGAATATTCATTATCTCCGTTTTGCGCGGCAGAATTGCGCGCAAATACTCGAGCGCAGGTTTCGGCGTTTTCGTAACACCGCTCGTAGCACAGCGAATCGGCGCAGATTTCGACTGCGGCGATAGCGGCAACGCACGTGTATTTTTGAAACGGCTTTAACGCGATGAACCGCATGTTTACGCCGTCGCATTCGACGAAATCACGATCGTCGACCGCTGCGGCTGATACCGAAAGTCGGATGTTCCCTTCCGTAGCGCCGTTTATCACCGTTATTTTCGCAAGCGCGCCGTTAAAATCAAACGAAGGCGTTATCTCTACGCACAGCTCGGCGTCCGCTACTGTGCGGTAAATCGTGCGATACGGCTGAAAAATCCCGTCGCAGGCGCGTAAATCGAGTTTTGCGCCGTCTGCGGTCAGCAGTTCTGCGGAAAACGAATTGCCGCATACCGTGCATTTCCCGTGACTGTCCGTAAATATCTCTGTGTTACCGCGCAAAATATTCGATTTGTATCGCTCCGCTCCGAAAATCTCACCGTCGGAAACGACCGAGTACTCTGCGCCTATCCCAAGCGAATACAATGCGTTGCATATATCGCCGACACGCAAAGCCTCTTTCTTTTTATACTCGAACAACAATGCGTTCTTATCTATTAAGTTTAACTCGAGCACGCGATCGAATTCGGCTGAACTTTCTCCGCTCGAATCATACAATCCGCTCACATACGAGCAGTCGCATATTCCGTTTAGATCGATCGCACCCGCTTTTCCGTTTTCAATGCCTAACGAATATTTTTCGTAACTTTCTATATCAAGCTCTACGCAACTTATCAAATACGCGCATAGACACAGTTCGGCAACAATACGAACGTGCTCATATTCGTTGCCGCAAACTTCGCGTTCTCGCAGAGTTCGTTCTATTTCTCCGAGCATGTGGTCGGAAATATCGCCGTGAGTACATGCCGTCACATCGGCGCATATCGCAAAAATTCGAGAGCATGCCCTTCCCTTTAAGTCGATATATGTCGCATAAAGCCGTTGCTTTACAACCGTTACTCTCGATAAAAACAATTCCGCACACGGCGTTCGCGCGTCGAAACACCCTGTGATTTTTTTAACGAGACCGTCGCAAGTTCTGATCAATCGCAGGCAATACCGCCGCAAGCCGATCTTGCTCGATCTTCCGTCGTACAGAATTACCCTTCGCATAACGCCGGATACGGGCAGTTTGTCGCAAAGCTCTACTTGAGGTATCTCTATGCGGAATAATATTATCGCAACAGCCGCGACGGACGCGACGACCGCTATAACAGCAAAACACAGAACGTAATACACAAAAAGATTATTATCATCTGCGCTTGCAAAAATACGCATAAAAAAATCGGCATTACGCCGATTTGCTTTGGATTATTTCTCTTTGATCTTGGCGGCTTTGCCGGAGAGATTGCGCAAATAATAAAGCTTCGCTCTGCGAACTCTGCCGTGACGTATAACCGCTATATCGGTGATTCGCGGCGAGTGAAGCGGGAACGTACGCTCGATACCGATACCGAACGAAACGCGACGGACGGTAAAAGTTTCTCTGACCGAACCGTTCTTTTTGGCAATAACTATACCTTCGAAAGCCTGAATACGCTCGCGGTTGCCTTCCTTAACCTTAACCGAAACACGAACCGTATCGCCCACGTTGAATTGGGGAACGTCCGCTTTCATATATTCTTTTTCGATCTCGGCAATGATGTTGCTCATGATACCTCCTAAAGTCACGTAAATCTCCGTACCGCACAAAAAATGCCGAAACGAAGTATTCGACATCAAATTCTTTGTAATTATATCATATGCCAACAAATTTCGCAAGCAATTTAACGGCGTTTTAATGAAATTATATAAAAAATTATCACGTAATTTTATCGATACGTTTTTCGTTAGTACGATTTTTCAACTGTCCGCACGCACCCGCTACGTCCGAGCCCATGGAACGTCTGACCGTTGCGGAAACGCCGAGCTTGTTCAGTCTGTCGCAAAATGCATAAGCGCGCTTTTTGGAACAAGGCACAAGATCGCAATACTCAGTTTTATTGAGCGGAATCAAATTTACGTGACAGCACACGCCCTTAAGCAAATCTTTCAGCTTAGTCGCATCGTCGTCGGTATCGTTGAATCCGCCTATCAAAATGTACTCTATTACGACACGTCTGCCCGTTTTACCGAAAAAACGTTTAAGCGCGTCAATGTTCTGCTTGACAGTATAACTGTTTGCAATGCGCATGATCGTCTTGCGCTTTTCGTCCGTAGCGGCATGCAGCGACAGCGAGAGCGTGCCGCAAAACCCGTCGCGAGCGAGCGCGTCTATCTTATCGGGAATTCCGCACGTGGATACCGAAATATTGCGCATACCGATATTAAGTCCGTTCGGGCTTGTTATAAGCCGTATAAACTTTACCGTATTTTCGTAATTGGCAAGCGGCGAACCGCTGCCCATCATAACGACCTTTTTAACTCCGCCGTTGTCTTTTTGATCGCGCGCTATATAAAGCACCTGCGCCAAGATCTCGCCTGCGGAAAGGTTGCGTTCAAGTCCGTAATGCCCCGACGCGCAAAACAAACAACCCATGGCGCAACCGACTTGACACGATACGCATACGCTGTTGCCGTAATCATGCGGTAAAAATACCGATTCGATCAACTTTCCGTCATGCGTTACGAATAAGTACTTGACTGCTCCGTCGCTTGAAACGACGCGAGTGGTTTCTGTTACAGCTCTGTCGATATAATTCTGCTCGAGTATGCGCACAAACGCTTTGGGAACGTCGCTGTATTCGCCAAAGCCGTCGAACGCCGTAACGTGCCGCATGATCTGCCCCGCTCGGTACTTTTTTTCGCCGAGCGCGATAACTATATCCGTAAGCTCGTCCAAATCGTATTCGCAAAGCGCGGTCATTTTACCCTCTTAAAACGCGCGATGTAAAACCCGTCGCATTTATCTACGTCGGGCAAAAGTTTACACTCGTCGCAAAGCTCGAAATTATCGTGTTTAGCCAAGAATCTCTCGACTGTCTGCTCGTTTTCGCACTTGAGTATAGAACATGTGGAATAACACAGCGTGCCTCCGATCATGCAGTATTCCGCGGCATTAGATAGTATCTTTTCCTGTAAAACGCACAAGTCGTGAAGATCGCTCGGCTTGCGCCTTATCAAAATATCCGGCTTTGCCTTTATCGTGCCCGTACCGCTGCAAGGACAATCCGCAACTACCAAATCGAATTTATTTACAAACTCCGCATTGCGCTTTGCCGCATCGTTCAATTTAACTTTTATTTCCGCACCGAGTTTTTTCGCATACCCGCGCATGAGTTCGAGCTTGTGTTGATATATATCGCAAGATGTAATATCGAAATTTCCGAGTTCGTACATCAACACCGATTTACCGCCCGGAGCGGCGCACAGGTCTACGGCTTTTCCCCCGTCGATGCCGGACACATACGTTTTTACGGCACGTATCGAAGATACCGACTGCACCGCATACGTGCCGCGCTCGAACCTTTCCAATGCGGCTTTATCGCAATAGCATCCGTGATCGGTTATTTCGCAGCCGTACTGTCTCGCAACGGCATAAAATTCGTCTGTGTCCGCGCGTTTGACCGGACGAATATGCGTTTTATTGGGTATTTCCGCATCGAGTATCGCCGCGGCTTTGTTTTCGCCGTAATCGGATATAAGCATTTTACAAAGCCACTCGGGCGTTTTGTGCTCGTACGAAAACTGCTCCAAGCCGCTCGCAAACGTCGGCTTAAAGCCTATCGATCGTTTGAGTACGGCGTTTATAAACCCATCGTATACTCCGCTTATCTGTTTGGATAATTCGACGGTGCGATTGACGGCAGCGTAATTCGGCATATCCGCATAGCCTATATAATATAAGCCGATTTTCAATACAGTAACGGAGTTAGGCGACGGACGTTTATCGCACAACGCGCGTATGATCTTATCCAACCTCACGTTAAAATCAAGCACGCCGTAAAACGCGCTCGTAACGAATGCGTGTGCGCGCTCGTCTTTAAGACTTTTCAACGCATCGGTTATGGCTTTGGCGCAAAACGCGCCGTCCGAAAAAACCGCGGCGAGCGCGTCGTATACCGCTCTGTCGATGAGTTTATCCGCATATACGGCTTGGGTATTCTTCGCTTTTTTTCTATTGCAATATTCCACACGTCACCCCGACGTCAAATTTTTTCCCGCGCAGAAATTCCTCGATACAGAGCGCGCGCTTGCTCGGCGCTTGAATACGCTCGATCGCTACGGCATTGCTTCCGCACGCGACAACGAGACGCTTACCGCATTCCGTTACGGTGCCGAACTTCGCGTTCGTATCGCATTCGATAACGCTTGCCTTGAATATTTTGTAAACTTCGCCGTCTATCTCGGTACGCGCGCACGGCATAGGCGCGAGCGCGCGGATTCGGTCCGTCACTTCTTTCGCGCTTTTGGAAAAGTCAATGAATAATTCATGCTTTTTTATCGTTTTACAGTGCGTCGCAAGCGCATCGTTCTGTTTTATAGGCGTAATGCCGTCGAAATTATCGAGCGTTTCCACGAGCAGCTTCGCACCGATCTCGCCAAGCCTTTCCATAAGTTCGCCCGCATTTTCTTCTGCGGTTATTTCTGTTTTTGAAACAGCCAATATATCGCCGCTGTCAAGCCCAAGCTCAGTTTGCATTATGGTCACACCCGTTTCGGTCTCGCCCGCGGCAATAGCCGCTTGAACGGGCGACGCTCCGCGGTATTTGGGCAGCAACGAAGCGTGTACGTTTATAACGCCTTTAGGGAACGAATCGAGCACGTCTTGCGTCAAAAGCTGCCCGTACGCTGCGGTAACCGCTATATCCGCGCCGAAAGCCTTTAATCGTTCGGTTTCCGTACGGATCTTTATCGGTTGTATAACGTTAAGCCCCGCCCTTTCGGCGGCATGCTTGACTGCGCTCGATTCCGATTTACCGCGCTTGACTGCGCGGTCGGGCTGCGTGACAACGCCTACGACTTCGTGCTTCGATGCAAGCAATGCGTTTAAGCTTGACACAGCGAATTCCGGCGTGCCCATGAAAAGAACTTTCATACTACCGCCCCTTTTTCAAAGACTTATCCGTAAACAATATGCCGTCGAGATGGTCTATCTCGTGACAAAAACACGACGCGGCGAAATTATCGCCTTTAAGCACGATCGGATTGCCGTATCTGTCGAACGCTTCCACAACTACGTGGCGCGGACGCTCTACTTTTTCTCTGACGTTAGGGATAGATAAGCACCCTTCCGCCGCAACGCGCTTGCCCTTTGCTTTTACGATAACGGGATTGACCGCCTCTATTATCGTATTGCCGCCGTCGAAAGTAGCGACGAAAATGCGTTTAAGCACGCCGACTTGCGGTGCGGCAAGCCCTGCGCCGTCGGCATAGATCACCGTGTCGCGCATATCGTCGATAAGCTCGCACAATTTTTCGTCGAATATCGTGACGGGTTTGCTCACCTGTCGCAAAGTATCGTCGCCTTCTTGATAAATGTTTCTTCTTGCCATATTATCGTCCTCCTAACTTAAATCGTTCGGGTTGATTTCGGTAAAACACGTGACTTGCGGAAACCGTTGCGCAACTGCGTCTGCTACGATGTAAACCTGCTCGCGCACGCCGCAGTTCGGTTTGATCCGCATAAGTATTTGCATGCGGTATTTTGTTTGTATGCGTTTCTTCGGCGAACGCATTGCGTTTAGATAAATAAAATCGTCTTGACGCTCGCTCGCAATATTCCGTACTTCGTCTATGGCGAACTTTGTTGCGTCAAGCGCGATGCTTTCGTTTTCGCAGCTTATGAGAATGCGCAATATCTCCGTAAACGGCGGAAATCCCGAAGTATGCAAAAGATTGATCTCTTTGGAGTAAAACCCTTCGTAATCGTATGCGGAGACAAGTCTGTACACATAGTGTCCGGGAGTATACGTTTGCAATATAACACGCCCCGGTTTTTGTTCTCTGCCCGCTCTGCCCGCTACTTGAGTGATCAATTGAAAAGTACGTTCCACTGCGCGAAAATCCGAAAAATGCAAGCTCATATCCGCATCAATTATTCCCACAAGCGTAACATTGGGAAAATCATGCCCTTTGGCTACCATTTGCGTGCCGACGAGTATATCCGCGTTTCCGCTCGCAAAGTCCGACAGAAGATTCAAATGTGCGTCTTTCGTGCGAGTAGTGTCGTTATCCATACGTATCACGCGCGCTTTCGGAAACATTCGATTTATATGTTCGACCACGCGTTCGGTACCCATAAAACCTTGTTTTATATGCGGACTTTTGCAATTCGGACACAGATCGAGTTTAGCGTACCGACGTTGGCAATAGTGACACTTGAGCAAATTCTCGTCCTTGTGGTATACAAGCGATACGTCGCAATCCTCGCACTTGGCTACGTAACCGCACTTTTTGCACATAACGTACGAGCTGTATCCGCGACGGTTCAAAAACAATATAGCCTGACTGCCGGACGCCAAGCACTCGTCGAGAGCCGATATAAGCTTAGCCGAAAACATGCCCGAATTGCCGTACAAGACCTCGTTACACATATTTACCGTTTCGATCTCGGGCATTTTACGCTTGTTTATTCGGTTAGGCATTCGCACGAGCGTATACATGCCGTTTTGTGCGTTATAATAGCTTTCTACGGACGGCGTTGCCGAACCCATCACGCAATGCGCTCCGTTATATTTAGCTCTGAAAAACGCAACCTCGCGCGTTATGTATCTCGGATTGGATTCGGATACGTACGACGTGTCGTGCTCCTCGTCGATCACTATCAGTCCGATATTTTGCAACGGCGCGAATATAGCCGAACGCGCGCCTACGGCTACGTGCGCCTCGCCCGTCAACAGCCTGCGCCATTCGTCGAACCGCTCCCCGTCGGATAACCCCGAGTGCAATAAAGCCGCCTCGTCGCCGAATCTCGAACGAAACAAACGCATTACTTGCGGCGTAAGCGAAATCTCGGGAACGAGCATGATCGCGGTTTTGCCCGTACGCAGCGTTTCGCTTATTGCGTTCAAATATACTTCTGTCTTACCGCTGCCCGTAACTCCGAACAGCAACGTCGGCTTATCGCTTTGCAATATCGTATCGACTGCCGTATTCTGTTCGTCTGTAAGCGTAACGGCGTCGGTCTTTTGCACAATATGCGCATACGGCGTACGAGAGACTTGCTCGCGTTTTTGCAAAAATACGCCGCGCGCTACCAAATTTCTCACAGCCGCGGCGGAATACTCGGCGTTAAGCTTGCTTTGCTCCGCAGCGCCTTCGCTGCGCACGTATTCAAATACTTCGAGTTGCGCGTGCGCGGTTTTTTTTATAAACAGCGCCGGATCGACGTTAGCATACTCGGGATTGACTTCGATAAATATACGCTCGAGCGCTTTTATTCTTCCCCCGCGCATTTTTGCCGGCAAGAACAGTCGGAATACGTCCACTCTGCGCAAATGAAAACGCGACGTCATAAAGTCGCATAATCCCAAGAATTCTTCCGAAATGATCGGTCGATCGTCCAAAACGGATATGATCGGCTTGAGTTTTTCGGGCGGCACGTCGGTGGTCTCCGAAAAACCGATGCAGTAGCCTTCTACGGTTCTGTTACCGAACGGCACGGAAACTCGACAGCCGCGCTCTACTCCGTCTATTGCGGTATAATCGAAAATTTTATCGACGTCGCTTGCCGAAATGTCAACTATAACTTTTGCGATCATACGGACAATATTTTATCCCAGATCACGTTTGCAAGCTCGAGCTTGCTCATAAGCGAAAGCTCCGTCACGTCGGATCCCGTTATCAATGTGGCTATATTCGTATCGACGTCGAAACCCGCGCCTTTCGCGGTTACGTCGTTAAGAACGACCATATCGGCATTTTTCGCTTTGAGTTTTTTCAACGCGTTGGCTTTGAAATTTTCGGTCTCGGCGGCGAACACTACGAGCTTGCGCCCGCCTTTGTTTTTGCCCGCCCATGCGGCTATATCGGGCGCTTTTGAAAACTCAACGGTGAGTTTATCCGACTTGATCTTATTTTCCTGCGCCGTAACGTTGTAATCGCAAGGCGCGGCAGCCATGACGGCAATATCGCATCGAGCAAAGTTGTCTTTGACTGCTTGCAGCATTTGCTCGGTAGTATGCACGTTCACGGTATTCCAATCGTTAGATAACGCCGTATCAACCGTATGCCCTTTAACATATACGACGCTCGCACCGCGCTTGCTTGCCGCGCAAGCGAGCGCATAGCCCATTTTTCCGCTCGAGCGGTTTGACAAAAACCTAACGGGATCGATGTCGGTACGCGTCGCACCGGATGTTACGAGCACGGTCTTGCCTTGAAGATCGCGTTTTGCATTAACAGTATCGCAAACCGCATTATACAGCGTTTCAGGCTCTGCCATTCTTCCGCTTCCCATATCGCCGCACGCCAAGTACCCGCTGTCGCCGTAAACTGAAACGATACCGCGCGCACTCAATGTGTCGAGATTGCGTTTTGTGGCAACGTTGCCGAGCATAGCGGTATTCATTGCGGGAGCGATAATTATCGGACACGTACATGCGAGCAAAGTCGTCGACAAAAAATCGTCGGATATACCGCATGCGAGTTTGGCTATAACGTTAGCGGTAGCGGGCGCAACGATCGCGCAATCAGCTTTTTTAGCAAGCGCAACGTGCTCCACTTCCCAAACGAAATTACGATCGAACGTATCGACTACGACGCGGTTATGCGAGAGCGTTTCAAACGTCAGCGGACTTACAAACTCGGTAGCGTTCTTTGTCATTGCGACATGCACGACCGCGCCGCTTTGAACAAGCCGCGAAACGAGCGTGCACGTTTTGTAAGCCGCAATGCCGCCGCTCACGCCTACGAGTATTGTTTTGCCGACGAGTGTGTTCAACGCTTAATCTTCGGCAACGCCTTCCACTTTGCCGTCGATAACTTCGTGCGCCGCAAGCGAAACGGCGTTGACGTTTTCTTGCTCGAGATAGTCGTGACGCTTTTCCATGAGCGTGCGAGCGCGCTTTGACAAAATGCCGACGAGCGCGTACTTATTGCCGACTGTTTCGACCAACTTGTCTATAGGGGGATCTACCAACATAATTCACCTCGGAATGATTATTTGCTCAAAAGCTCTTTAATGAGCGTTTCGTTGTTTTTGATGCGGCATTTTTCCGCATCGATAATGTCTATAATGCGATCGGTCGCTTGCTCGACCGTATCGTTAAACACTATGTAATCGAACATCTCGTATTTGGAAAGTTCGTGCTTTGCCGCTTTAAGTCTCGTTTCGAGCGCGGATTTGCTTTCCGTTCCGCGCCCTCTCAAACGTTGTTCCAGCACGCCGAAATCGGGCGTCATCAAAAATATGAGCACCGCATCGGGATACTGCTTTTTTATCGATTTTGCACCGTGTATATCCACTTCGAGCAAAATATCTTTGCCGTTTTCGAGGCTTTCAAACACGGGCTTTTTGGGGGTTCCGTACATATTGCTATACACCTCGGCGGTCTCCAAAAACTCGCCTGCGGCGATCATTTGCCTGTACTGTTCCACTGTACGGAAATAATAGTGCACGCCTTCGGTTTCGATGGGCACGCCGTTTTCGCAACGCACCGGACGAGTCGTGACCGATACGGACGGTTTGATTCCCGTTTGTTCTATAACTTTGTTGGCAACAGTGCCTTTCCCCGCGCCCGACGGACCGGATATAACAATCAACAAACCTTTTTTCATTATTCTACGTTCCTGATTTGCTCCTTGATTTTTTCGACTTCGTTTTTCATTGCAACGACGTAGCTCGTAAGCTCTATGTCGTTTGACTTGCTGCCCATGGTATTAACCTCGCGCACCATCTCTTGCGACAAAAAGTCGAGACGCCTGCCTTGCGGTATTTTTTCCTTGCATATGGCGCGGAATTGCGCAATATGCGAAGTCAATCGCGAGATTTCCTCGTTGATATCGGCTTTATCAGCAAAAAACGCGACTTCGTTCAACAGTTTGTTTTCGTCCGGCTCGAAACCGTCCAAAAGTTCTTTTACTCGCGTTATAAGTCCTTGCTTGTAATCGGTAACCACGAGCGGAGCGCGCTGCTTTGCTTTGTTCAACAGACTTTCGAGATTATCGGCGAGTCTCGTCAAGTCCGCCAATACGCCCTTGCCTTCCGTAAGGCGCATTTTTTCGAGGTTTGCGAGCGCTTCGAGCGTCGCCGATTTTGCGAGAGCAATCACCGCATCTCGGTCGTCTTGCGGCACGGACACCGTGACTATTTCGGGCGTACGCATGAGCGCGGTAACATTGAAATCGTCTTCGAGCCTGAACTCGGCGCGCAGAGATTTTGCGGCGTTTACGTATTCCGACGCCAACGAGTTATCGACCGTGACTTTTTTCGACGAATCCGATAAATTCTCATACGTCAAGAATACGTCCACGCTTCCGCGCGAAATCGCGCCCTTTACGCATTTTTGAACGGTATCGTCGATATACATCAACGACTTCGGCAATTTGCACGTTACGTCCAAAAACCTACCGTTTACCGATTTGAGCTCTACGGTAACGGTGCGTTTATCGCTCGTTGCGACGCCTTTGCCGTAGCCTGTCATGCTTTTCATAGCAAACCCTCTGCTTTCTCCGAATTTTCACCCTATATGATAGTATAGCACAATGTCCGTTTCATTTCAACTGTTTAGCAGCTTTAACAGCTCGTTTTCGTCAATTATTTTTACGCCGAGCTTGCGCGCTTTTTCGAGTTTAGAGCCTGCGCTTTCTCCGGCGACCACAAAATCGGTAAGTTTGGAAACCGACGTTTGCGCTACGCCGCCGACGCTCTCTATCATAGCGCGCGCCTCGTCGCGCGAATAAGTCGGAAGCGTACCCGTGAGCACGAACTTTACGCCCGAAAGCTTACCGTCGCCGCCCAATGTGTAACGTGGGTCTATTCCTATTGCCTTGTATCTATCTACGACTTCGCCGTGCGCGGCAAAGTATTCTACTATGGATTGCGCTACTATCTCTCCTACGTCGGGTATCTCGATCAGTTTTTCCACGCTCGCCCCGCGCAACGCATCTATACTTCCGAACGCATCCGCAAGATCGCGCGCGGTCTTTCTCCCTACATTGTCGATACACAGTGCGTTTATAAAATGCGGCAAATCGGCGTTTTTCGACTTTTCGACCGCAGTCAGAAAATTAGCCGTTTTCTTTTCTTTGAATCCGTCGATCTTCGCCAAATCTTCGGCGGTCAGACCGTAAAGTTCTGCCGCGGAACGAATGTCGAGTACGTCGTACAGTTGTTCCGCCGTCTTTATGCTAACTCCGTCGATGTCCATACACTCTTTGGAACAAAACTGCACTATCCGCGCTACGATCTGCGGGCGGCATCCGTTAAAATTCATACAATACAAATGCGCGCCGTCCTCGACAAGCTCGCTGCCGCAGCCGGGGCATTGCGTCGGTTTGGGCGGCGTTTCCGCATTTTCCGCAGGTACGGCAACCCCTAAAATTTCGGGTATAACGTCGTTGCTGCGGCGTATGAATACGCGTGAACCGATCGTAACGCCTTTTCGGCAAATATCGCCGTAGTTGTTCAAAGTGGCGCGTTTTACGGTCGCTCCGCAAAGCTCGACCGGTTCGACGAGCGCGAGCGGGGTCAGCTTACCCGTACGCCCGACCTGCCAAACGATTTCGTCGAGTACGGTGGTTGTCTCTTCAGCCTCGAATTTATACGCTATCGCCCATTTAGGGAATTTATCGGTATATCCGAGCTTTTCTCGCAGTTCCGCGTCGTCAACCTTTACCACCATACCGTCGATGGCAAAATCGAGTTTATCGCGATCGACCGAGTTGATTTTATCTATGATCTCGTCTATTTTATCAGACGAAAAGCATATGCCCGTTTTGAATTTGTTGGCTTTCAGGAAATCTATCTGCTCGGTCTGCTTGAGCTTGCAATCGCCGTCGAGATAATTCACATTGTAAAAGAACACGTCGAGATTGCGCTTTGCCGTCTCTCTCGCGTCGAGATTGCGTATCGCTCCGGCAACGGCGTTACGCGGATTTTTAAGCGGCACGGCAGCCGTCTCGTTATATTTTTCGAGCGCGCTTATGCGCATTATGCCTTCGCCCTGTATTTCCGCAATGCCGCTAAACGGTATACGCAGCGGCACTGTGCGAATAGTCTTTACTTGCTCAGTCACGGTTTCGCCGATCTCGCCGTTTCCGCGCGTAGCGCCGCACACAAGTTCGCCGTTTTTATAGGTAAGACAAACGGTAAGCCCGTCGAGTTTATACTCGAGCGTACAACGCGGCGCGAATCCGGCGGCTTGCGAGATCTTTTCAAACCACGCTCGAAGTTCGTCGAAACTGTTGCATTTATCTAAACTGTACAGTCTGCGGATATGCGCGTGACTGACAAATTCCTTGAGCGGTTCGCCGCCGACTCGTTGCGTCGGCGAATCGGAAAGCGTCACGCCCGTTCGACGCTCGAGTTCGACAAGTTCGTCATAGACCGCGTCGTATTCCTTGTCGGACACCACGGGTTCGTCGAGAACATAATATTTGTAAGCATATTCGTTGAGCTTGTCTACAAGTTCCCGCATTTTTTCGAGTTCGTTCATATCACTCCTCAACAACGGTTATAGGTGCGAAATCTATCGCCAGAACCATGATGCCGCCACGCTCGAAATCTATTTTCGCATACGCATTATCGCCCATATTCTCTATGCCGATAACAACGCCCTTGCCGAGCCGCTTATGTTTTACAGTGTCTCCTACCTTGACGTTTTTCGATCCGACCGATTTTTTGGGCTCGGACGCCTTACCGAACGAACTTTTATACTCGCCCGAAAATGCGTTCGTACCGCTCGATGCGCGAGTGTTTCCGCTTGCGCTCGCGACTTGATTAGCCGCCGTGCGTGCAAAACTCTTTATACCGCCGTAACTCGGCGCGGAAGTAAAAACATCGCGCGGATCGGGCAATTTTTCCACCAGCCCGCATTCGTTCAAAAATCTCGACGGTATGCCGTATTTGGTATCGCCGTACAGATAGCGCGATTTTGCATATGTAAGATACAACTGTTTGCGCGCTCGCGTAACGGCTACGTACATGAGCCGTCGCTCTTCTTCCATATGATCGGAATTGTTTTCGTTCTGTCGCAACGACGGAAATATTCCGTCCTCGAGTCCGACAACGAACACGACGGGAAATTCCAATCCTTTTGCGCTGTGCACTGTAGCGAGCGTAACGTTATTGTCGTCGTTCATATCGTCGGTATCGCTGTACAGCGTTATCATTTGCAAGTAATCCTCGAGCTTTGCATCGGGGTTTTTACTCACGAATTCCCTGACCGACCCGACAAGCTCGTTGAGATTTTCGAGCCGCGCTCTGTCATCGTCGTTTTCCGAAAACAGATCCAAAACGTTTAATACGTCAAACAGCAAAAACTTGAAAAACGCGGTAACTTCGCCTATCGACGCGGTAACTAGTTTTTTGAGGATTTCTCCGTACTCGCGCAACTTGACTTTAAGCGCCGACGGAAACGGCGCGACGTCAACGTTCGTAACTATGTCGAAAACGCATTTCCCCGTAGCGGCGGCGTAATCGCGTATTTTTTCGATCGATGTTTCGCCTATTCCGCGTTTGGGGAAATTTATAACGCGAAGCGCAGCCTCGTCGTCCGCGGGATTGACAGCTATCCGAGCATAAGCCAAAACGTCTTTTACTTCTTTTCTGTCGAAGAACTTAAACCCGCCGTACACCTTATGCGGTATACCGTATTGCAAAAACCGTTCCTCGAAATGCCGCGTCAAAGCGTTCACGCGAAACAGCACCGCACAGTCCGAATAATTATATTCACCGTCTCGAACAAGCTCGAATACGGTGCGAACTACAAAGTCCGCTTCAAACCCCTCGGTCGCCGCGCCGAAGCATACGACCTTGTTTCCGCTCGGATTGGACGTCCATAGTTTTTTGTCGAGACGTTGCGTATTGCCCTTAATGATTTTGTTTGCGACGGAAAGTATGCTCGTAGTAGAACGATAATTCTGTTCGAGCTTGTATACCTTGCATTTGAAATCGCGTTGAAAATCGAAAATATTGGCAATCGACGCGCCGCGCCATGTGTATATACACTGATCCTCGTCGCCTACCGCAAAAATGTTTCCGTATCTACCCGCGAGTATCTTTACAATATCGTATTGGATAACGTTGGTGTCTTGGAACTCGTCGATATGTATATATCGGAATTTGTTTTGATAAAACTCGCGAGCCTCGGCGTCCGATTTGAGCAGTCTCAACGTTTCTATGAGCAGATCATCGTAATCGAGCGCATTGTTCGAGCGCAACGTATCTTGATACGATTGATACGCTTTGCCTATTTCGTCGGCATACTGTGCGAATTTATAAACTTCGGCATAATCGCACGGCGCTATGCCCTTATTTTTGGCTTTCGATATTTCGCTCAAAACAAGCTTTTGCAAGTCCTCGGTCAAATCCGATTCTTTGCATATACGCTTTACGACGGATTTTGTTTCGGTATCGCCGTAGATAGTAAAATTTTTGCCGTACCCGATCTTATCGATAAACCGTCGTAAAATCTTGACGCACGCCGAGTGAAAAGTAGATACCCACAACCCCTCCACATCGTCTATCATGTATTCGAGACGGCCTTTCATTTCGTTTGCCGCTTTGTTTGTAAACGTGATTGCGAGTATATTGTACGGCTTAACGCCGAGGTCTTTTATCAAGTGCGCTATTCTGTGCGTCAAAAGCCGCGTTTTTCCGCTGCCCGCGCCCGCTGTGACAAGAACGGCGCCCTCGGTATCGAGCACCGCTTGTTTTTGTATATCGTTGAGTTCTTCTATATTGTACATTGCTATCCTTTACGAGCCTGTCTTTTCACGGTAATACCGCTCCTTAAGCTCGCGAAATTTGTTTGACAATTCCAGAATATACCGTTGCTTGCCCGACGAATCGAGTTTTTGATAAACGGCGTTGTCTATTAGCTGACCTATGGGATTGATAGTGGTTTCGTCGCGATCGAGAATATCGCATACTTTTCTGTACATGCGCTCGTCCGCGTACTCCGCGTTTTTATCGTCGAGTTCGCGGCGCAGTTTTACACGCACGTCGTTCACTGTTGCCGTATCGAGCTCTTGCGTTGCTTTGAGCGACTGCCAATATCCCATTTTAAGTCTTTGTTTTGCGAGCCTCGCCCGCTTTTTCAATTCGCCGTTTCCGTTGATAGTCATAATGATTCCTCCGTTTTAACCATTATAGCACGGACGGCGACGATAAAACCGATTATGCAAATATTGCTACTTTACGACAAATTTCGGCAAATATCTTACGTTACTATCCGATCGGCGGCGCGCAGTAAAAGTTCTTCGGTCATTTCCCAACCGATACAAGCATCGGTTATCGATTTGCCGTACACGCCTTCCGACGGGCTTTGATTGCCGTCGCAAATATAACTCTCAATCATGAAGCCTTTTACAAACCCGTTAAAATCGCTCGATAAATGCGCGTTGCTCAACACTTCGCCGACTATGCGCGGTTGCTCTAACGGACGTTTACCGCTGTTAGAATGATTGCAGTCTATCACTACCGCGGGATTGGCAAGCTCTTGCGCGTTATACATTTCGCGCAAACGCATTATATCCTCGTAATGGTAGTTGGATATATTGTTGCCGTATACGTCCACTGCGCCGCGCATAACTGCGTGCGCAAACTTATTGCCCGATGTTTTTACTTGCGCGTCTCTGTACTTAAACTCGTTCGATATTTGAGCGGCATATATTGAATTCAAAAGCACCGACAGGCTACCGTTCATAGGGTTTTTTACCCCAACGGGCACGTCGATACCGCTCGCAACGAGCCTGTGCATTTGATCCTCGGACGAGCGCGCGCCGACGGCGATATATCCGAGCACATCGTCGATATAATCGAGATTGTCCGGATAAAGCATTTCGTCGGCGGCAAACAATCCGCTCTCTTCTATTACTCTGATGTGCATATGGCGCAACGCGAGTATTCCCGCTTGTATGTCAGTGGCTTTATTGTGCGGATCGGGGGTGTGGAACATTCCCTTGTACCCCTCGCCGCGCGTTCTCGGCTTGTTGGTATAGACGCGAACGAGCACGAATATCTTATCCTTGACTTTTTCCGCCACGCGAGAAAGCCGCCGCGCATAGTCGCAAACGGCGTCTTCGTTATCCGCCGAACACGGACCGACTATAAACAGCTTTCGTTTATCCTTACCGGACAATATGTCGCGAACACTGTCGACCGCGAGTTCTTTTTTATCGCACATCTGTTTCGACATCGGCAGTTCGGCTCGCACCTGTTCCGCCGACATTACGTCTTTGATTTTTTCAAACATTTCGTCTCCGTCGTGTATCTCGATGTATTTCGGAAAATCCCGTTTATTGTCTCCCGCCGTCTCCGTCCAGCCTTACCGCACGCAATTCCTCGCGGTTTTTGCGTATAACGGCAAGCGTAGTCAACAAGAATTGCTCTGTTTCTTTGAACATATCGTCGAGATGCGATTTAGTGCGCATTATCAGATTGTCGCACTGTACATACGCGTTATCGATTATTTGCTTAGCCGTCGTTTGCGCCGATTTGACCACTTCTGACTCGGACGATAGCTGCGCCGCTTTCTCCTCGGCGGCACGAATGGTGTTTTTTGCCGCAACGTCCGCATTGGTGAGTATCTCTTTGCGTTTTTGCTTGAGATACTCCGCGTCGGCAAGCGCGCTCGGTAAAAGCCGAGTGAGTTTATCGCAAAGATCGCAACAGTACGGTATATCGGTCCTCTTTCCGAACATACCGCGCGGCGCGTTCAGTTCTTCGCGCAATTGCTGTAATATTTCAAGCACTTCGTTTTGTTCTTGCATAATATCACTCCTTGTTTGCGGCGGAATAAATTTCGGTTACGGTTTCGATCGCACCGTTCGCTACGTATCCGTCGAGAGGCGCGCGCAGCTTTGCAAGCTCTCTCACCACTGTCGACGAAATATGTTCGCTGTCGGCATCGGCTTGCAAAAATACCGTATCGACGCCACACAGACTTTTATACACTCTGCTCAGATCGCGTTCGTATTCCGCATCGCGGCCGTTGCGTATACCGCGCACCAAAACCACAGGCTCGTCGAAGCACTTGACGAAATCGCTCAACAGCCCGTGAAACGCCGATACGGTCGCATTGTCGATGCCGGCCGTCGAGCGCTTGGCGATACCGACTCTTACATTTACAGGCGCGGTGTTCTTGCCCGTATCGTCTGCAACCGCTACGGTCACGCTGTCGAACAACGCCGCCGCGCGTTTGATAATATTGACGTGTCCTGCAGTAAAGGGATCAAACGCTCCCGCAAATATCGCTCTCATCGTCACCTCGCGTAATAATATCGAGTGCGGTCTCGCCGAATACTCTACGTTCTATTATACAATTTTCGGGCGCATTTATCAAGTCATTTTTACTACTATGTTCCACAATAATAACGCCGTTTTTGTCGAGTATGCCGCCGTCACACACGCGCAACGCAATATCGCGCCAAAAATCCGCGCCGTACGGCGGATCGCAAAAGATCAGATCAAACGTTTTTCTTTCGGCGCTCAACAGCTTAACGGCTTTGCGGTAGTCGGCGCGAATAAAACGGCAGGATATGCCGAGCATGTCCGTATTGGCTTTGGCGTTGGACGTGTCGACGTCCGCAAACGTGCACGACTCGGCGCCGCGCGACAACGCCTCTATACCGAGTCCGCCCGTACCGCAAAATATATCGAGGCAACGTGCTCCGTCTATCAACCCTCGTCCTTGCAGTATCGAAAACAGACTGCCTTTTACCATATCCAAAGTCGGGCGCACTTTCCCGTGCGGAGATATGAGTCTTCGTCCTTTGTATTTACCCGATATTATTCTCATGACTAAAGTATATCACACCGCGTTCGGTAATGCAACAATCGAGCGGCACATCGCAGTCTTCATGCGAAAATTCGCAAAGCTGTTCGGAAAACGCGACCCCTACTTTGAGCATATTGTCCGCGCTTGAAAAATACCTGTCGTAACAGCCTTTGCCGTATCCCAATCTGTATCCGTCTCCGTTAAACGCCAAAAGCGGAGTTACGCACACTTCGATCGCAGGACGCACGTATTTCTCGGTATCGCCGATCTCGTAACAATCGCGCGGCATGTTCCCGTATCTGTCCGGTATGCCGAGCTTAATCGCTTTGAGCGGATATATAATTCCGTCGACCGTATACGGCGCATATACGCATATATTAGGCATAACGAGCATGTCGGCGATAAGCTTGTCCGTACGCAGCTCACTGCCTATCGAAACGTAAACGAGACAGTTGCCGCGCAGCATGGGAATAATCGCGTCGCAAACGGCGCGGGATTTTTCCGCTTTATCGGTCACGCTCTCGCGTACCGCAAGCATGCGCTTACGCAAGGCGTTCTTTTGATCAAAGATATATCCTTTCCGCTCGTCCATTGAATGATGTAAGCACCTCGTAAATTATCGTATTGTATTTATCCGCGAGAAATAAAGCGTCGGACTCATCGTAAATCAGATACGCAAATTCGCACGGTCGGCAAGGCGCGTCGGTTACGTCTATCATGCACGCATCCATACATATCGCGAGCACCTCGCATTTCACTCCGCGTACGCGCATATACAACCCGTCGCAACGCCTTAATCCGTCCGCATATCCGCATGACACGGTGGCAACCAATCGGTCTCTGTCTAAAGTTTTATTGCCGTATCCGATGTGGCTGCCGTACGGCACTCGGTTTATCGCCGTAATTTTCGCGCGAACGCGCATACACATGTCGGTCTCGTCGGAATATCCGTACATCGCCAATCCCGCGCGCGTAAGATCGTATTTATTCCCGACTATCCCGAGCGCGCAAGAACTGTACAAGTGCCTGCACCCGCGCAGTATCGGATCCGTCGTAAGCCTGTCGAATTCTTTTGCTTGTTCGGGTGCGGAATACAATCCGTCGTAGATATGCGAATATACGGTAAGCGGCGGCGTGTTTTCGGCTTTGCATATATCGACTATCTTGTTAAGCTCGATTTCGTTCGCGCCGTATCGGTTCATTCCCGTATTGACAGCTACGGAAAAATTTTTATATCCCGCATTTATGAGCGCGGAAAGTTGCCTTGCGTCGCTCACGGTAGGAACGATCAAATTGTTGCGGTGAGTGAGATACGGCGAAATGTCTCCGCCGAGAACGAGCACAGGCTTTCTTATACCGCCGTAAATAAGCTCGGTTGCCTCGTCGAACGTCGCTACGAAAAAACAATCGGAAAGATTTTCGACGGCGTGCGCCACCGTAGCGCCGTGCCCGTATGCCTGAGCTTTTACCACAGCGCAAAAGCCGTTGCCTGTTTTTGCTTTTATCCTCCGCACATTGTGTCGCAAACGCGACAATTCCACTACCGTCTGCATATTACCTCGCTACGATACGATATATGCGCAAAAGGCAGTGTGCGTTACATCAATTATCGTCGCGTGATTTATCGGAACGTCCGAGCGCCGACGCGATTTTTGCTTTAGCGAGCTTATACGGATCGCCTGCGCGCTCTATAGTTTGCTCCTCGCGAGGTTCGCCGTCGAACACGCAGAACTCGGCAAGTACGGTTACCCTGTCTCCTTCCGCTATCATGATGCCGTCGCCGCATTCGGCGTGCAATTGCAATACCGTCGTCTTGATCTCTATATCGCCTTCCGTAATAATGCACACGCGCGGCAATGCGCCGTACAGCAAGCCGATCTTGCCGTCGGGCGTATTCACGCGCAAATGTTCGATATCGCCCGAATATACGTTGCGCTCGGGTGTGGTGATATTTACATGGAAATTCATCAGAACGCCTTTTCTTTGACCTCGTCGAGGTCGCCTACCATATAAAATGCGGATTCGGGGTATTTATCCGCTTCGCCGTTAAGTATCGACTTGAAACATTCGACGGTGGTTTCGAGCGGCACGTATCTGCCTTCCATACCCGTGAATCCCTTGGCTACGAACAGCGGCTGCGAGAAAAATCTTTGCAACTTGCGTGCGCGATGCACGAGAGCTTTATCCTCCTCGCTCAATTCGTCCATGCCGAGTATGGCAATTATGTCCGAAAGATCGTTGTATCTTTGCAATGTTGCTTGCACTGCGCGCGCCGTGTCGTAATGATCTTTACCGAGCGCCGATTTCTCGAGTATCCTACTCGACGATTCGAGCGGATCGACTGCGGGATATATACCGAGCGACACGATTTTTCTGCTGAGAACGGTTGTTGCGTCGAGATGCGAAAAAATCGCCGCAGGCGCGGGATCGGTAAGATCGTCCGCTGGAACGTATACCGCTTGCACAGAAGTGATCGAACCGTTTTTGGTGGTCGCAATACGTTCCTCAAGCGAACCGAGTTCCGTAGCGAGCGTAGGTTGGTATCCGACAGCCGACGGAAGTCTGCCGAGCAAAGCCGACACTTCGGAACCCGCCTGTATATATCTGTAAATATTATCGATAAATAACAAAACGTCTTTGTTCATTTCGTCACGGAAATATTCCGCAACGGTGAGACCGGTAAGCGCGGTGCGCATACGCGATCCTGGCGGCTCGTTCATTTGCCCGAATACGAGCGCGGTCTTATCCAACACCCCGCTTTCGGTCATGTCCGAGATCATCTCGTAACCTTCGCGACTGCGTTCTCCCACTCCCGTGAATATAGAATATCCGCCGTGTTTGGTGGCAATATTGTGGATAAGCTCCATAATGAGCACAGTTTTCCCGACGCCCGCGCCGCCGAACAGTCCTATCTTTCCGCCGCGCAAATACGGCGCCATGAGATCGATAACTTTTATGCCCGTTTCGAGCACGGAAACTCCAGAACGCTGTTCGTAAAACTCCGGCGCTTTGCGGTGTATAGATCGGTGCGTTTCCGCGCCGATCTCGCCTTTTCCGTCTATAGGCTCGCCGAGAACGTTCATCACTCTTCCGAGCACTTTCTCGCCTACAGGCACGGAAATGGAATGTCCCGTGCCGTAAGCGCGCATGCCGCGGCTCAAGCCCTCGGACGGTTCGAGCGAAATGCAGCGCGCCGTCGACGGCGGAACATGCGCCATTACCTCGAGCGAAACGAACCCGTCGCCCGTGTCGACTAAAATCTTTTCGTATATTTTAGGCATTTGCGTATCGAACCGCACGTCCACCACGGGTCCCAATACGACGCTTACTCTGCCTTCGTTGAGTTCTTTTTTCATAGACGCTCCTTGTTGAGCGCTCGTGTAGAGCCTATTATTTCGGTAATCTGTTCGGTTACAGAGCTTTGTCTTACGCTGTTCTGTTCGGCTGTAAGCGCGGCTATCATCGCATCGGCATTGTCCGTAGACGCCGACATCGCGGCACGACGCGCCAAGTGCTCCGCCGCTTCGCTCGCGAGCATTGCGCCGTATATTGCGCCGGACATATACAGCGGCACAAACTTTTCGAGCACGGCGTCCGCCGACGGCTCGAAAGCAGCGTTTTTGATACAGTTCGAGTTGTCGGCATTTTCAAGCGCATCTTGCTCTGTAGTTTTGTTTTGACCGAACGGTAAAAGTTTTTTAACGATAGGCGCAAAAGACGATTTATTTAACAAACCCGTATAAATAATATATACCGAATCCGCAGTCTTGCCGTATGCGCCCAAAACGACTCTCGAAATATCGCTCGCTTTTGCATAGTTTACTGCGTTCGATGATATCGAGCCGAGCATGTTGCGCGTTTTATAATGTTCGGTAACCGTTCCGCCTATAGTAAAAACTACGGAATCATCGGATAACGCCGCATCCGCGACTTTGAACACGTCGTGATTGAACGATCCGCATAATCCCCTGTCGGATGCGACGACTACATAAAGCGCCGCGCTTTCGGGCGGCGAAAACAACACGGAATCGCCGTCCGCCGAACGCGAGATCGCATCTGCGATTCCGAACAACGCATCGAAATACGGTTTGTTGCTTTCGTACCGTTCCGTAGCTTTGCGCATTTTCGCGACGGAAATTGTCTCCATCGCTCCGGTGATCTGACGCGTTTGCTTTACGGACGCCAATCTGCGCTTGATCTCCGCGGTGTTATTCATGCGCACCCCGCATAAAGAAAAGCGAGAACCCGTCGACGGCTTCCTCTATCTTGATACCGTCGTCCATAGTTAAATCTCCGCCGTTACGCAATTTTTCCGTCATTGCCGAGTAATTTACGTCGACATAACGAATAAACCCGTCCTTAAACTCGGAAATTCGCTCTACGGGTATGTTTTTCAATAATCCTTTCGTTGTTACGTAAAGCAGTATTACCTGATGCGCAACGTCCATTGTTTTATGGACGTCTTGCTTTAATACTTCGCTCGTGCGCTTGCCTTGTTCGAGCATAGCCGACGTAGATTCGTCGAGCTCCGCACCGAACTGCGCGAATACAGCAAGATCGCGATATTGCGCGAGATCGAGCCGCAATTTTCCCGAAACTTTGCGCATTGCCGAGCATTGCGCGCTCGAGCCGACACGCGATACCGAAAGCCCGACGTTGACTGCGGGACGCATTCCCGAATTAAACAACCCGCTTTCGAGGTATATCTGCCCATCGGTTATCGATATTATATTTGTCGGGATATATGCCGAAATATCGCCCGCAAGCGTTTCGACTATAGGCAAAGCGGTTATCGACCCGCCGCCGAGTTCCGGCGAAAGTTTCGCGGCACGCTCGAGCAATCTCGAATGTAAATAAAAAATATCGCCCGGGTACGCTTCGCGTCCCGGCGGACGCTTGAGCAACAAACTCATCGCACGATATGCCACGGCATGCTTGCTCAAATCGTCGTATACAATGAGCACGTCCTTGCCGGCATACATGAAATCCTCGGCGATTGCGCAACCCGCATACGGCGCTATATATTGTAACGGCGCGCTGTCGCGTGCCGACGCGCTAACTATGACAGTGTAGTCCATCGCTCCGTTTGCAGTGAGCGTGTTGACGATCGACGCAACGGTGGACGATTTTTGCCCGATAGCAACGTATACGCATACAACGCCCGTATTTTTTTGATTGATTATTGCATCGACTGCGATAGACGTTTTGCCCGTCTGTCGGTCGCCTATAATAAGTTCTCGCTGACCTCTGCCGATCGGGATCATAGAATCGATAGCGAGTATGCCGGTTTGCAGCGGTGTATTCACTTTACCGCGGTCCTTGATAGGCGGCGCGGGCGCTTCGATAGGACGGAACCTGTCCGTATGGATCTCGCCGAGTCCGTCGATCGGCTTACATAAAGGATTGACTACTCTGCCGAGCAGTTTTTCGCCTACGGGTACCGAAACTATCAATCCGGTTGTTTTTACGAGCATTTGCGCGGAAACTTTATCCTCGTCGTCGAGAACTATCGCGCCGACAACGTCGTTTTCGAGACTCAATACTATGGCTTGAATGCCGTTTTCTATTTGAAGCATCTCGCCGTATTCCGCGTCGGACAAGCCGTTTGCTCTTATAACGCCGTCGCCGCAAAATTCTATACGTCCCGCATGACGCACGTCGTATTCTTTTTTATAATCGGCAATGCCCGCCGAAAGTTCTTTATCTACCGAATTTTTTATCTCGGCGGCTGTCATTTTTTCGGCATTGCCCGATGTTTTCTTTTTCTTTGTTCCGGACTTGCGAGACGACGAGCAAGACGCGGGACGAAACTTCGACGAAGTAGCCTCGTCTACAAACTGCCTGCTCGATATATAATCGGGATCGATCTTATCGATCTGCGACCGCAACGTACCGTCGTAGAACTTATCCCCGTCGATAACGAGTATACCGCCGAGAAGGTCCTTGTCGATATTGTAAACGAACTCGACTTTCTCCGCGTCGTTTTTGTGCTTGGCGGAGAATATCTTTTCGGTTTTTTTTACCTGCTCGGAAGTGAGCGGCTTTGCGGAAACAACGAGTATACGCGCCATCAATCCTTCTCCCAATCGGACAATACCTGTTCGATAAGCTCGGCGTTATCCTTATCGGTTATCTCGCGTTCGAGCATTTTCTGCGCGATAACGACCGCCAAGCGATTGACGCTGTCGCGGTATTCGTTTTTAAGCTGTTCTTGCTGCGAGAGCGCGTCGCGCTTTGCCGCGTCCTCTATAGACTGCGCGCGCTTTTGCGCCTCCGCAACTATCGCTTCCGCACGTTTTTGCGCGCTTTCGACTATTTCCGCCGATAACTCGGCGTTTTTGACTTTCAGCTCTTCTAGCTGTTTGTCGTATTCCGTCTTTTGCTTTTCACTCTCTTCTTTCAGTCGCGCGTGATCTTCGGCTATATCGTTCAAAGCCTTGCGTTTGTTTTGCAGCATTTTTTTGATCGGCTTGTACAACAGCAACACGAGAACCGTAACAAGTATGACGAAATTGCCGAGATAAAACAGCAAACTTTTCCAATCAAGCCCTAATGCGTCGAATATGTTTGTGGATAACAAAACGTTCATTACCGCCTCTTACATTACAATAAGCATTATTGCGATAAATACGCCGTATATAGCCGTAGTTTCGCAGAACGCCAAGCCTATAAACAGCGTGGAACGTATTTGCTTGTGCGCTTCCGGCTGACGAGATATGCCTTCTACGGCTTTACCCGTGGAAATACCCATACCCAAGCCCGCGCCTATACACGCAAGCGCGGCGATACCCGCGCCGAGCGCAGCCATGCCCTCTATACCCAATAACGTCATTATCGGCATGAGCGATGAAAAAATTACTTGCATAGTATAATAACCTCCGAAAACACGCAGCTAATCTATAGCTTCGTTTATAAAGTTCATTGATAAAAACATGAATACGTACGACTGTATCAGCGCATGGAACAGCGTAAACAACGGCTCGAGCGCAACGGGCAGCACGTACGGGCAAAACCCGTATACTATTTCCATGATCAAATATCCGGAAAATACGCTGCCGAATAATCGCAAAGCCATCGAAAACGGCACGACGCAATCGGTTATGAGCGGTATCACGGGCGCAAAATGCTTAAAACGTTTGAAACGGTGTTTTGCAAAACCTATAACTTGTACCATAACAAACGTGACAGCGCCGAGAACTATATCGCAGTTTAAGTCGCTCAACGGCGAACGCAACCCGAACAGCTCAAACAGAACCCCGAACATAATATACGCCGAACACGCGAAATAGATCGGACCGACCGCTTTGGAATATTTGTGCGTCAGTTCCTCGGAATCATTGGAAAACATCCCTACTATCCATTCCAAAAGCATTCTTAACGGCGTGACCGATAAAATATTTTTATTCCATCGCGGAATACACGCTACGCGCACTATCACCGCAAAAACGATCAGTGCGACCGTAACGAGCAGCGACGTGAACATCGTAACCGTTATGTTAAAGTCGCCTATAGTATATAGCACTCTCGGTGCGATTTGCGGTAGTTCCATAACTGTATAATATATACCACTTTGTTTGCAAAAACGCAAATGTTTTTTCGACAATATCGATAAAAACCGTATAAAATTCTCACATTTTTCAGTGTATTCACGGCTCGCGTTCCGTGTGTCAGTATCTCAAATAGCTATCGAAAGCGTTTTTAATATGGTTGACCGTTTTATCCGCAATATACACTTCCACCACATCGAACCGCACGGGCGTTCCGAACAGTCTGAATTTTTTTATATATTGAGACGTGACCTGCGATATTTTTTTTATCTTTTCGTAGTTGACCGCCTCCGCGGGCGTTCCGTACTCGAGCGACAGGCGGGACTTGACCTCGACGGCAATAAGCGTGCTCTCGTCGGTAACGAAAATATCGACCTCGCCTACCGACGTGGTAAAATTTCTATCGAGCACGCGATAACCGTGCGTCTGCAAATACTTGACCGCAATATCCTCGCCCGAACTTCCTCGCGCGTTTATTCTCTTTTTTCTGTTCCCGATCATTTTTTCCGCTCCCCGTTTCAATAATTACGCTTCGGCGTTTTCGATAGAAACGAAATTTTTGATAAACGTACGTCGGTGCTCGGCGCAAGGACCGTACTTTCCGAGCGCCGCGATATGCTCGGCGGTGCCGTACCCTTTGTTCTTGGCAAAACCGTACATCGGATATTCGGCGTCGAGTTCGCGCATGTATCTGTCGCGCGTGACCTTGGCGATTATCGAAGCGGCGGCTATATTATAGCTCTTTGCGTCGCCTTTGATTATCGCATCGTACGGAATATCCAAATCGAGCTTTGTCACTGCGTCGACGAACGCTTTATTCGGTTTGTTTTTAAGCCCTCGAACAGCGCGTGACATCCCGAGTTTTGTCGCTTGAAGGATATTTATCGAATCTATGGTTTCGCGATCGATAAGTACGACGCAATAATCGGCAATCTCTACGATTTGTTCGTATAAAGCTTCGCGTTTTTTTTCGCTCAGTTTTTTGCTGTCGTCTATGCCGACGATAGGCTCGTCGAGCGGCATCGAACAAGCGCACACCGATACCGGACCCGCTAACGGACCTCTGCCCGCCTCGTCGACGCCGCACAGCGCCCCGTCGCAAAGATCTTTATCGAATTGTATGAGCCGCATGACTTTTTCAAACGGCGTAAGCTTAACGTTGTCACTCATTTGTATACTCCAAAGCGATTTTGCCGAGTCTGCCTTTTCTGAAATCGTCTATAAGCGCCGCCGCCGCGCGTTCCGTATCGAGAACTCCGCCGCGCTGCAGAAAACCGCGCCGACGCGAAACGCTCTCGAGCCGACCGCATCCGTTTGGAAGTTTTCCGTATCGACTTTCGAGTATAGACGGATCGATATCGTCGAGCCGAGATATCAGAGCTTCGGCAAGCTCGCAAACGTCGAGCACCTCGTCGCGAATACTTCCGATTATAGCAAGATTTTCTCCTACCCGTCTGTCCGTTATCTTGGGATAAAGCGTTCCCGGGGTATCGAGAATATCGAGTTTTTGATCTACTCGCGCCCAACGCGCGCTGCGCGTCACGCCCGCTTTATCTCCCGTTACGAGGCTCGACCTTCCGCACAAACTGTTTATCACCGTGGACTTACCCGTATTGGGCACGCCCAACACGACCGCGCGTATATGCTCGTTCAAACCGCGCTTTCTTTGCTTTTCCGTAACTTCCGCACACACGCGCTTTATAGCCGCGAGCACGCGTTTTTTGCAAGCCGATGCGTTAGTCCCCTCTACAGCCACGCTTTGCGGCAGTTTTTCGAGCCAATCTTTAACAACCGCTTCGCTTACAGTGTCCGACTTATTTATAACATACACGATGGGAATTTTAAGCATTTTATCGAACACGGGATTAAAGCACGACCGCACCGCACGCGCATCGAGCACGTACAGAACGCAATCGGCTACGGCGAGATTGTTCTCGATCTCGCGCATCGATTTTGCCATATGCCCGGGAAACCAGTTAATTTCCATCTTTATCCTCGCGCAAAAGATCGCCGCGGCGCTCGCGCGTGAGCTTAAGACTGCACTCTCGGCGGAATTTCGCTATTTCTTTATGATTGCCGCCGAGCAGGACCTCGGGAACTTTCAATCCCATGAACTCCGGCGGACGCGTGTACTGCGGATATTCGAGCAGTCCGTCCGAAAAACTCTCGTCCTCGTGCGAATCGAAACAGCCGAGCACTCCGTCCACAAACCGTGCCGCAGCGTCGACCACAGCCATAGCAGCGATCTCTCCGCCGGACAGAACGTAATCCCCGACGGAAATTTCTCTGTCGATACAAAGATCGATAACGCGTTTGTCTACTCCTTCGTAATGCCCGCATAATATCAGTAAATTATCGTGCGTGGCAAGCTCGCGTGCGGTCGCATCGACGAATCGTTCGCCCGACGGCGACATGAATATACGCAAATACTCGTGATTCGGATCGACGGCGTTTATACAATCGTATATCGGCTGCGCCGTCATGACCATACCCGCGCCGCCGCCGTACGGAGTATCGTCGCACTTATGATGTTTATCGATAGAATATTCTCTGATGTCGACAGCCTCGAAGTCGATCAATCCGTTTTTTATCGCGCGGCCTATAATGCTCTCGCCGAGCGCGCCGAACATCGACGGAAACAAAGTAAGAACTCTAATCTTCATAAACCGCGACCTCGTCGAGTTTTTTTCCGTCTACCGAAAAAACTCTGCTCGTTTCGTCGAACAACGGTTCGAGCGATCTCAAAAACGCAAACGACATTCCATTACCGTCGGCACATTCCACCGATATAACGTCGGCAGCGCCGAACGAATCGACGGCGGTCACTTTGCCGATACGTTTCTCCGTATCGCCGTATCGCGCCGCGATGCTCGCGCCTATAAGATCGGAAATGAAAAACTCGCCTGCGTCGAGCGGCACTGCCGCCGCACGGTCCACGGAAACAAACCGTCCGCGCAAAAGCTCTGCGGCATTGCGATCGTCCACGCCTACAAACTTGATATACACGAATTTATCGGATTCGCTCAGGCGCACGCTTTGTATGCGCTTTAGCTCGTTTCCGACCGATACGGACTTAAGCACGCAAAAACGCGACGAATCGTCGGTCAACGGATCGACCTTGACTTCGCCGCGTATGCCCTGCGGTTTCAATATGCGTCCTATATCCATGCGCATAAATCGAACTTTACTCTTCTATCTCGACCGAATAGTTTTTGCCGAGTTTGACGGACGCCGCTTTTACGACCGAACGAATGGCTTTGATTATTCTACCTTGCTTGCCGATAACCTTGCCCATATCGTCCTTTGCAACCTTGATGATAACGGCGTTTCCGTCTTCGCTCTCGACCACGGAAACCGAATCCTTGTCGTCGACGAGCGCTTTGACCATGTATGTTACGAGTTCGGTCATGCGTTAGTCCGCCTTCTTTTTCTTCTCGACCTTGGTCTTTTGCGTCGACTTTTTGGTTTCGATAACTCCGGCCTGTACCAAAAGCGCGCGCGCGGTATCGGTAGGCTGAGCGCCGTTTGCTATCCATTTTTTCGCTTTGTCGGCGTCGAGCTTAAGCCCGTCGTCGAGATGCGGATCGTAAGTGCCGAGCACTTCGATAAACTTACCGTCGCGCGGCGAACGCGAGTCGGCAACGATAACGCGATAGAACGGCGATTTGTGATCGCCCATACGTGTAAGTCTGATTTTTACCATGATATGTTTTCTCCTAAAAGATGATTATTGACGATTTTATATTGCATAAGCTTGCGTAAAGCACTTAATGCAGTTTCGCAAGCATTGAGTGAAACTACCTGAATCGACGCTTTTGCCGAATAACTTTCTGTTGCATTTGCGGCATCTTGCCCGAATTTGCGGCTTTGATAAGTTCTTTGGTCTGTTCGTACTGCTTGAGCAACGAATTGACCTCTTGAACCGACGTGCCGCTGCCCGCCGCTATACGCTTACGCCGCGAAGACTTTATAATATCGGGCGTTTTACGCTCCTGCGGCGTCATTGAAAGAATGATCGACTTGTACTTGTTTATGCGCTCGTCGACTTGCTTGGAATCGACGTTTGCTTTGTTCATTCCGGGGATCATTTGCACAACGTCGTTTATGTCGCCCATCTTGGCAAGCGAACGGAACTGCGTCAGAAAATCCTCGAGCGTGAACTTGTTTTCGCGCATACGCTTTTCCATTTTTTTCAGCTCGTCTTCAGAAACGGCGTTTTGCGCTTTTTCTATGAGCGTGAGAACGTCGCCCATGCCGAGTATGCGCGACGCCATGCGATCGGGATAGAACGGCTCTATATCGGTCGGCTTTTCGCCGGTTCCGCAGAACTTAATAGGTTTGCCCGTAACCGAGCGAATGGACAGCGCCGCGCCGCCGCGCGTGTCGCCGTCGAGTTTTGTGAGAATTACGCCCGTAATGTCAAGCTCGTCGTTGAATGTTTTGGCAACGTTTACCGCGTCTTGACCGGTCATCGCGTCGACAGTAAGCAATATTTCGACGGGCGAAGTTTTCGCTTTGATCTCTTTAAGCTCGGTCAAGATCGGAAGAGCACACGTCTGAACTCCAGTCACTGACCAATCTCG
>CAJUNM010000007.1:0-4697 GCA_910587805.1 uncultured Christensenellaceae bacterium
CGTTTGCACTCTTTATATTCTCTGCGTTAAGCTCGCGTACCTTGATTTTTCGTCCGCGAAATTCCATCTCTTTGCCCGCGCTCGATTTAGATGCGAAAAGCACAAGCTCGTCGAGCGGAAAGTTGCGTTGTTCGAGCACTTTTATCATCATGCGTCCTACGACGCCCGTTGCGCCGACTACTGCGACTTTTGTATTCATAAGTCCTCCGAAAATCGTATGTAACCGAGGCGTGTCTCGCGCTCGATTTACATTTTTAATAATAACATTTTTGATCGAGTAATGTCAAGCGCATAATATAAGCCGCGATAAAAGTGCTTGAAAAAACATTACACTTTTACTTGAGTTATGCTCGCGTTTGGTGTATAATGAAAATATGGATAGTATGTCGTTACCGTACTTGACCGAAACGCGCCGCAAGCTGCATAAGCTTGCCGAGCTTTCGGGCAAGGAATATAAAACGCAAGAGTTTATTTGCGCGGAACTCGAACGGTTCGGATTTAAGCCGAAACGCATAGGCACAGGCGTTTATTGCGACAGCGGAAAAAGCGGTAAAAGCAAGCGTCTGGCGCTTCGCGCCGACATAGACGCTTTGCCTATAACCGAAAACCGCGAGGTAACGAAGGTCGATTTTTGCGCGGCGGACGGCGTGATGCACGCATGCGGACACGACGGACACACGGCAAATCTTTTGAACGTGGCGCGCATTGTCGGCGCAAAGTCGAATATCCCCGTGCGGTTTATTTTTCAGTTCGGCGAGGAAGGCTACGGCGGCAGCGTGCAAATGATAGAATGCGGCGTGCTCGACGGAGTAGACGAGATATATGCGATCCATCTTTGTCCCGAGCTTGATTCGGGTAAGATCGGGTATTGCTACGGCGGCATGTTTGCGGGCTGCGTCGAGTTTGACACGATCACTCACGGCAAAAAATCGCATTGCGCGTTCCCTGCCGACGGCGCGGACGCGATAGGTTCGGCATTGACCGTTTACGGCGCGATAAAAACCGCCGCCGAGCGCAACGGATTGCTTTACAATCTCGGAAAGATAGAAGGCGGGTATGCGCGCAATATAATTTCGGACGGGTGCAAAGCAGATTACACATTGAGGTTTTACGACAGCGCAAAGTCCGAGGACGTTATGATGTGCGCGGCGCGCGCCGCAGCCGAAGCGGACGACAGATTCGGAACGGTCACCGATATAGTGACGCGCGAGGTATATCCGCCGCTCATCAACGACGCGTTATGCGTGGACAAGGTGCGGCTCGCCGCCGGCGAGAACGCCGAGCCTATAGATCCGCGCAATACGGCGGAGGACTTTTCAAATTATCTTAACGTCGTGTCGGGGTGCATGAGCTGGCTCGGTATACGCGACGAGACGCACACGTCGCCGCTGCACAGCGATACGTTCGGGTTCGACGAACGCGCGTTGCTCGCGGGCACCGAACTGTTCTTAAAGCTTATCGAAATGCGGCAAATGTGACCGCCGATCGCGTTTAACGCCCGAAAATGCGGGCAACCGAAAAAAAGGAGAGTAGCATATACATGACTGTAGCCGAAAAGAAAATTAAAAAAAGTTTATCCGACGTTATGGTGTTCGATTCGTCCGAACTGCCCGTTGCGGACATGCGCGGATTGTCGAAATGGGATTTATTCAAGCACCTGTTTATAGGCAAGATCGGCACGATGGTCATACTCAATCTGCTTACGTTGCTGTTCGCTTTGCCCGCGCTCGCGGACATAGTGATTTTTACAATGACGGGTACGTTTGCAAACTCATACGTTCCGTATTCGGCGAACGTAGGCATCGGGTATCCCGTCGTTGCTGATGCGGTGTGGCAGGGCGTATACGCCGCATACAAAAACGAACTTTTACAGTTTTCTATTCTCGTACCGTCGCTCGCGCTATTGTTTATGGGACTTGGCGGAAATATGTTCGTCATGCGCAAGCTGATATGGGGCGAGCCTGCCAAACCCGCAAAAGATTTTTTCCGCGGCATAAAAAAGAGCTGGTGGCAATCGTTCATAACCGGACCGATAGTCGGAGCGGCAATACTCGCGTTTGCCGTTTCGCTGCGTGTGTTCGACGTGTACAAGCTGCATACAGCGTATAAGGTGTTGGGGATCATCGCATCGTCGATCGTGCTCGTTGCGGTATCGATGTACTCGGCGTTCTTTATGGCTCAATCGGTTTCGTTCAAAATGAAGTTTGCCGACGTTTCGCGGAATTCGATCTTGCTTGCGCTTAATTCGCATGTGATAGGCGTGTTCTTTGTGGCGGTTGCGGTAGTTCCGATGCTGTTGCTGACGATCTCGACGTTGATGATGTTTGTTATGATTTTCTACGTAATGCTCGGTTTTTCGTATACTTCGATCGTGCTCATGCTGTATTGCAACGGCAGTTTTGAAAAGTGCTTGTACGATAAAGCGACGGTAGGCGCAGTCTACGGAAAGCGCGATGATAAGCTCGAAAAGAGCGTTAAAGGCGAAAAAAGCGAAAAAGTTGAAAAGGGCGAAAAAGCGGACGGAGCAGAAGCCGCAGAGGTAACGGACGGAGCGCAAAGCGTCGGCGATGCCGAAACCGACGGTGCGGCGGAGCAACACAAGTCCGATACGGTCAAAAAACCGTATGCATATAAAAATCCGAAAAAAGGTAAAAGATCGGAGCTTAAAAGCGGTAAATGATAACCAAGTTCGACAAAAGCGCGAAAGCGCAATATTTCAAGAACGAGTTTGCCGAGTGCGTCGAAGACTGCGATTACGAGGGTGCGCTCGACAATCTTATCAAGTATGCCGAGGCTAAGGATTATCCCGATTTTCATCTTGCTTGCGGAATGTTATACTTGCAGATGACGCAGGACAGCGACGATATAGAACTATACGCCATGGCGTTCCGCGAATTCTTGATGCACATACGGCGTTTTCCCGATTGCGAACGCGCGTACAGAAATGTTTTGGCGGTGTTGTTTTTGCGCGGCAGTTATTCGCAAGCTATCGCCGCATGCCGTTGGATAAGACGTCGCGGTATCGATCTCGAAAAAATAGTCAACGAGCTTGCCGAGTCGGGAATACTGTTCATTTCCCCGAGCGCGCCCGCGGATATAGACGGACTGTTCGATTTCGGCGAGTACGGCGAGATCGATCCTTGCCCGATGGACGACGACGATACGAGCTTTGCGGATACCGATTACCGTTATACGCGCGCATTGACCGATAAAGAGTATGAGCGAGAGCGCAATGAACGCTTTGCGGAAATGGGCGAAACGGAGATAGCTACCGCGCTCGGGTTCGAGGATTATCTAAACGGCAAGACCGATAAAAACCCTACAAAGATCATGAAATTTTCGGCGTCGGATGCGGCGTTTGAAAACAAGAACGTACGCAGCGGGTTAATAAAGTTCAAGCCCGAAAAACCTCATAATGCCGCGCTCGCGAATTTCAGATTTGTACTCGAACGCATAGAGGAAAAACTCGAGGACGGCGAATTCGACGAAAACGATGTAATCGAGCTTGATAAGTCCGCCGTCGGCGATACCGTTCTCGAAGAACTGCACAAGCGATTGTTACAAGAGTTCGTGTTCAAGACCGAGGACGATTACAACGATAAGTATTACGGCGGCGATGACGACGGCGCGCCCTGCATTTTCGAGGACTTTTCGCACGATTTCATGAACGACGAGATCGACGTCGGCGATATTCACAAGATGACGGGCGAGGAAAGACCGAGCAAGGCTATCGACGTAGCTTTATGTTATTACGAGAACAACAACACCGAAAAGCTTTACGAAGTGTTAAACGGTATACGGTATTCGGATCCCGACATATACAAAGCGACAGTATTGCGCGCGGTGATCGCGCTCGACGATAGAGATTACAGTTCGGCGGAACGACTTTTGAAAGACGCGCTGAGTCTTGACGGGAGCAATCCGCTCGCGCTGCTGTTGTTGACCGAAGTGTACGAGAGCACAGATCAAACGAGCAAGATACCCGCACTGCTCAAAAGAATGAATACGAGCGACTTTGCGAGCGTGCGGCACGTGTATAGAGTAGCTCGGCTTGCATCGGCGTACTGCAAGCGTACGGACGCCATGGGTATAATTTCGGGACTTATAGACGAATACAATATTCTTTCGTTGCGCGTCGTTTATGCGCAAATGCTATACAATTCGGGTAAAAAGCAAGAGGCTATCGAACTTATGTACCCGATGACTCGGATATACTACAACGACGTAAACGCCGATTTTATATACGGATTTATGCGCGACGGCGGCAGTAAACTCAAACTTACGGAGACGCCCGAAGCGCCGACAGAGGTGTTGAGCGCGATTTACGACGATCTCATATCGACGGCGATAGGCGGCGGCTTATCCCGCACTACGGAATGCTCGGAGCTTTTCGCGAGCATAGTCAAAAGCTTTACGGAACTGTCGTTCGAGCAGCCGAATAAATTGCTTTCGGATATGTTTGAAACCGTGCGGATATTGACGGCTAACCCGTCTACTTCGGTAATAATGCGCGATGCGCTCGCGGATCCGTTTGCGGAACAGATAGTCAAATTCGTAATACTGTCGACGATGCTCGAGTTCGACCGTGACGCGAGTTTTGTGCTCGAAGTCAACTATTCGCCGTTGTCGGACGACGCGGCGCCGAAGTTAGACAGCGCTATCGGCAAAGGCTACGTCACGGCTTACGCGTTTATGCT
>CAJUNM010000007.1:4707-72445 GCA_910587805.1 uncultured Christensenellaceae bacterium
GGAGCTTGCCGCGCTCGAGCCGGTAAAAGAATGGGACGATCGCGACGCGGCGTGCTATCTCATAAAGTCCGCAGCAAAAAAATACAAAGTCAAACCGGACGACAGGCTGTGGCGTATAATAGGCTTTCCCGATAAATCATCGGCAAACAAAAGATATAAGTATTTAGGTTCTGTACTCGACGGGTACAAAGGAGACAAAAAATGAACATAAACAAAGAAGCGTACTATCTCGATTTCGATAAGCTTTTTGAAAATTATGCGGACAAGTATTACACGGCGCACTCCGCCGAGTACGGCTCGCCCGACGAGTTTGCAAAGGACCTCGACAAGGTATATCACGTTTGGGCAACGACCGCTCAGGACGCGATAGGCGGGCTGTCCCCGTCCGAGTTTTTCAACCGCATACCGACGGAAGAGCTTATAGACATTCTCAAAGGCTCGTGCACGGGCGATCGTAATCCGTCGTCGTTGCTGTTCGACAGAATGGCTACCGAACCGGAGCTTATAGACGGGCTTGTCAAGCTTGCGAGATCGTCCGACGACGAAAAGCTTTTGACCGTAGCGGTAAGCATAATAAACGAGCTTGGCACCGCCGACAGCGAGTTTTATTTACATATGCTCGAACGCACCGATATAGACATGTGCGTAAAAGAGCTTTGCTTAAGCGAAGTTTGCACGCGTGCGACCGAGCTTGAAAGCGAGCTTATCGAGCGCGCCGAGGCTGCCGACGATCTGGGCTTGCTCGAAGTGTTTGCCGAGGCTCTGTCATATTGCGCAACCGGCAACGAACGGATAATCGCGATTATGCGTAAGCTGTTGAGCGTCGATCCCAATACGGCGTACGTAGCGGAACTCGTGGGCAGATACGGCGACGAAAGTCTCGCCGCCGATCTTTACGCATTGCTCGATACTTGCGATTATGTCTCATTTATGGAGATACGCAACGCGATCGAAGAACTCGGCGGTACAGTGGACGAAAATTACAGAGATTTTTCGGACGATCCGTTCTATCAAGTCATAAAAGCGGACAACAATCGGTAAATTAACCGTATGTATAAAAAAATCGGACTTGAAGATATAAAGGCTAACGACGAGATCAAAAGCCTTATAGAGGTGAGTAACGAGAACCTCAACCGCATGGGTTACACCGAGCACGGACTTCGGCATGTAGGGTATGTGTCAAAGACAACGGCAAACATATTAAAGACCGTAGGGTATGACGCGCGCACGGTCGAACTCGGCGCGATCGCGGGCTGGATACACGATATAGGCAACGCCGTGAACCGTACGCATCACGGCATAACGGGCGCGACGATCGCATACGGCATACTCGAGCGAATGGGCATGCTGCCTACCGAGTCGTCGCAAATAATCGCGGCGATAGGCAATCATGAGGAAGAGAGCGGCGCAGTTGTAAACGCGCTCGCCGCGGCGCTCATTCTCGCCGATAAGTCGGACGCGCACCGCTCGCGAGTGCGTAAGGAAACCGCCGACCGCAAAGATATACACGATAGGGTCAATCTTGCCATACGAAAAAATTATCTCGCCGTGGACAACGCCAAAAAGACGATCAGGCTCGTAATACAAATGGATAATTCGTCGGCGACGATGGAGTATTTGCAAATATATCTGTCGCGCATGGTACTTTGCGAAAAAGCCGCCGCATATCTCGGATATTGGTTCGAGCTTGTTATAAACGGCAACGTTATAAACAGACGCAAGCCCGTTACCGTAAAGCCTGCGGCTGGCGAGACCGAAGTTTCCGAGGAATAGCGATGAACAAGAAAATCAGATTGTCGAACATACCGTCGGATTGGGCGTTGCAACTCGCGCTTTTTATAGGTCAGCCGATAGCTATCGCGCTTACGGTTGCGTTCGGCGATCGCCAAAGATGGGAGACTTGGGTTTTCGTGGCTGTGATCGGAGTATCTTTCGCATATTTCGGTGCGATGTTTTTCTATAAGCTATATCGAAGCAGATTAACGTTTTTGACTATCGACGAGAACGGCGCGACGTTGAGCCATCGGTTCAAGCCGTACCGTATTCCGTCGGACAAGATGCGCTTGGAACTCACGGAATATAAGAAAAGCAGGGGAAATCGCGATTCGATGTACGTACGATTGTATGACGAGAACGTGGAAACTTCGATCATGCTTAGCGTAAAGCGCGTCAAAAAACTATCCGAAGTCGCGCCGCCGCCGTTCATTAGGTTTTTTACCGAAATATCCGACACCGCCGCTCTTAAGACCGCGTTGGAAACGGCGAACGAGCGCGCGCTGCCGTACATACGAGAGGAGATAGCCGAGCGCGAACGCGCCGCCGAGGAAGCAAAGCGCAACGAGGCTGAACGTCGGCGCGCGCAGAACAAACATAAAAAACGCAAAAAACATAAGAAATGAATACGAAAAGCCGCGAAAATGCGGCTTTTGTCGTATTTTACCGATTTCGGCATAGAATATATCATGCTTAAGTCGTTTTTGCGGTCAATGTCCGTTTCGATGCTTATCGTCGGAACAATGATAGGCGCGGGGTTCGCGTCGGGCAGAGAGATCGTCACGTTTTTCGGCGAAGTTCCCAATGCCGTCGTGGCGCTTATCGCCGGCGTGCTCGTTTTCGCTTGTTCCGTGCTGTTTCTGTTCGTCGGACGACGCGTCAAAAAGTCGGACATAGGCGAAGTGAACGGTGCGGTGTTCGGTAAGTGCAGAGCGCTCGCCGATATTTTCATGCTGTTTAACTCGGTCGTAGTGCTCGGCGCGATGCTTGCCGGTACGGACAGTCTCGTAGCCGAGTTCATCGATCTCGGTCCGCTTCCGTCGATTGTGATAGGCATACTTTGCGCGATCATTTCCGCACGCGGGCTTAAGGGCTTGCTCAAGGCGAATGCGGCGCTTGTTCCGATAATGGTCGTCGTGATTGCGGTTGCGTGTATCCTCGCAATAGAATTCCCGTTAAAGCTGTTCTCGGCGCGGTTTGCTCCGCACTACGTTTTGCTGTACGTGGCTATGAACATGATCCTCGGGGGCGGCGTGCTTACAACGGTGAACAATCTTTCGCCGCGGGAAATACTGCTTTCTTCCGCCGTGGCGTCCGCAGTAATATCAGCATTGCTGATGTGCATAACCGCGGCGTTGCACTCGTGTTCCGCAGCGCACGCCGATCTGCCTATGCTGCTCGTCGCGCTTAAGTCGGGCAAAGTGATGTACTTTGTGTGCCTGTTCGTGATAGGCGCGGCTATATTCACAACCATGCTGACCGCATTCAAATCGCTGTACGATTATCTGTTCGGCATAGTGAAATACAAATGGCTCACCGCCGCGCTCGTGCTCGCTAGCGGATTGTTCGTAGGCGCGTTCGGATTTTCAAACGTAGTCGGCGGTTATCCCATAATAGGCGGCATCGGTTTGGTATACATAGCGTGCAATATTTGGTATCTCATACGCACGCGAGTAAAACGTAAAGTGCGCCGCGAAGCGAAAAAAGTCAAAGCCAAGGTTCGCCGCGAGGCAAAAAAGACGGGGTTGGGTAAAACGCTGCGCAAGGCGCGACGTGAAAGCGTAAAGCAAATTCAGTCGGTGTGATACCTGCGTTTAATAGCTTTTTCAACGGCAGCTACGCTCAAATACATAGCGGCGGCGAGCATACAAAGTATGACGGTGCTCGTCATCACGATATCCATCTTGAATACCTGACTGCCGTATATTATCATGTATCCCAGTCCGGCGGTGGAAACGAGGTATTCTCCCATGATCGTGCCGACCCATGCAAGCCCTACGTTGATCTTGAGCATATTCACAAGCGACGGTACGTTGGCGGGGAGTATGAGCTTGGTAAGTATCTGAAACTGCGATGCGCCCATCGATTTCAGCAAAAATACTTTGCCCTCGTCAACGCTCATAAACCCGTTGAGCACGCTTATAACGGTGACTATGATGCAAATGAGTATCGTCATCACGATTATGGCTTGTATACCCGCGCCGACCCAGATGATTATTATCGGACCGAGCGCAATCTTGGGCAGCGCGTTGAGCACGACTATATACGGTTCGAGTATATGCCGCAGCCTTGCGAAACGCCAAAGCAGTATGGCTATTACTATGCCGAGTCCGCTCGCGGCGATAAAGCCGATTATGCACTCGGCGAGCGTGAATCCGATATGCTTGAATATTTCCGCCGGCGCGATCTCGCACATCGTTTTGATTATGCGCGACGGGGAGGACGTGATAAACGAGTCCATCCACCCTATGGCTGTTATAAGTTCCCAAAGCCCTATTATAGCCGCAAAAAGTCCTATGCGCCAAAGTATTACCGAAATTTTATAATTTCTTCGTTTTGCGAGATACAGTTCGCGCGGTGTTTTGGCGTTCCGAATTTTCGCTGGAAGCGTCGAGCCTTTCCCGTTGTTTTTCATATGATTACCTCCTTGACATAGGCGCTCTCAGGACGCCTTTTCGTCCGTTTTTTTGGCGGCGAAAAATTTTTTGGCATCCGTCCAAACGTCTTTGAAAACGTCGGACAAATACAAGCCGATATGCTTTGCGAGCGTGGCGCATTCGGACAAGATCATCTTGCCGGTTATCTTATCGTCCATCACAGCACCTCCTTCCATATTCTGTCGAACCATTCCGAAAAACGCGGGCTTTCGCGCTTTTTGAGCGGCGTGGGCGCGTCGATGTCGACGGAGAATATGTTTTTTACGGTTGCGGGTCGCTTGGTCAAAACTATCACTCTGTCCGCCATCGATACCGCTTCCGATATGTCGTGCGTTACGAGTATAGCTGTTTTGCCTTCGCTTTTTATTATCGAATAAACGTCGTCGCAAACCGTCATGCGCGTTTGAAAATCAACTGCCGAGAACGGTTCGTCGAGCAGAAGTATTTTCGGTCTGAACGCAAGCGTGCGTATAAGCGCCGCGCGCTGTCTCATTCCGCCCGATAATTGGGTAGGGAAGTGCGTGCGGAACTCTCCCAATCCGTACTTTTCGAGCATGCTCAATGCGTAGGACTTGTTCTCGTCGTTGAGAGTTTTTCTCACGGACAGTCCGAGCAGTACGTTCTGCTCGATCGTGAGCCACTCGAAAAGATTGTCGCGTTGGAGCATGTATCCAACGAGTCCCGCCGACGGATCGGCGTCCGCGCCGTCTATTATCACAGATCCGCTCGTGGGCTTGATAAGACCGGCTATCATGGAAAGAACGGTTGTCTTGCCGCAGCCGGACGGACCGACGAGGGCAATAAATTCGCCCTCGTCGACCGATACGGTCAGGTCTCGCACCGCTTCGGTCTCGTCCTTTTCGGTTTGATAGATCAGATTGACGCTGTCAAGTGCGAGAATAGCCATAGCGCCTCCTAAATTCCGAGCTGCTCGGCGAGCTTTTTCGCAATGGTGTTGTCGACGGCGGCGTTATAGTCCGCGCGCTCGGAGAGCGTGCCGGCGTTTTCCATTATTTCTTGCAAATGGTTAAAGCTTGTTTCGGACATAACGGGCGTTTTAGACCAAGCGTTGATGGCGAGATAGCTCTTTATCGCCGCCGCGATCGATTGCTCGCTCGTGTCGATAAAAGAATCCGCGAGCGCGGCAGCGACGGTTTCGGGCGTGTTCTCGGTCATATATTTATAACCGCGGAGCACGGCGCGCAAAAACGCCTGCGCAGTGTCGTTGTGTTTTTCGAGCCACGATTTCTGCGCCGAGAATGCGGTATAAGGAACTTCGCCGCTCGCTTCGCCTACGGACGCTACGATATAGCCTTTGCCGCTTGCAACGTAATCGGACGCGGTAGGCTCGAACATAGTGGTATAGTCTATCGATTTATCGGTGTCGAAAGTGCCGACCATCGCGTCGAAAGCGACGGACGTATCGAAGTTTGGCGTGTCTGTGGAAACTCCGTGCTGATTGAGCACCCACTGTAACGTCATTGCGGGAACGCCGCCGGGACGCCCCGCGAGTATGTGCTTGCCATCGAGGTTTGCCCAATCAAAGTCGGGTTCGGGGTTGCGTCCCACGAGGAACGATCCGTCGCATGCGGTCAATTGCCCGAATATTACGGGATAGTCGCGTTGTCCTTCCACATGACAGTAAAGCGTTACTTCATTTAGTGACGCAAGTAAACACAATATATAGTGTAAAATTTTATTTTACATACCAATTTATGGTAATGTTTTCGCCGTCTATTACGATTTGCTTTATAAGCTGTTGAAGTAGGCGGCGTTTTTCTTTTTTGGAAGCGTTCGGAAACTCTCTTTGCCGCTGTTTCAAATATTCGATCGAAACGGTGGGCGATTGTGCGATCGATTGTTTTTCGTTATCGATCACAGCGAGATTTTTTTGTATACGTTTGTTGATGTCATCGAAGCGAGCTGTATATGTGTCTTTATCTATCGATTCGTTTAGATACAAATCGAGCAAACGCTCTTTTTGTTTTTTAAGTTCGCCGTTTTCGAGCAAAAGCTTGTCTATCAATCCTGTGCTTGTCTGCGGTGTTACAAACTCGGTAAACTCTAAATTTTGTACCATATTTTCTACAAGTTTGTCAAGTGTTTCAACGGGATATAACTCATTTTGACAAGGCGAGCCATGTTCGGATTGACTATATTTAATGCGTGCCGTGCAGCCGTAAGAGTAGTATACATTTCTCTCGATCCCGTTTACTTTATGCGCGCGCCGCTTACCGCAGTAGGCTCGTCCGCATTTTGCGCAGTATACAAGTCCCGTAAGCAAGTACGGCGTGTTGTCGTGTTCGCGTTTGGTAGTGTTGCGTTTTACGACTTCTTGCGCTTGCAAGTATGTCTCGTAAGATATGATCGGCTCGTAGTTGGTCGCTTTTACAAGCTCGCTGTTATGGTAAAAATATCCGGCATACATCGGGCGCTCTATAACGGGCTTGCAGCACATCGAGTTTGAGAAAAACCGTATATCCGGATATTTTTCGCGGCAATATGTATAAAGCTTGCGGAAGGTATAGCCTTCGATATATTTTGCGTACATATCGCGCACGGCTTCGGCTTCCTCGGGGACGATCTCCATGCGATCGTGTTCTTTATCGAGCTTGTACCCGAACGGCGATTTGCCGGGGCAGGTGTATTTGCCGCTGCGTGCCCGAGCGTCTTTGCCCATTTGCATACGCTCGACGATTGTTTCGCGTTCGAGCTCGGAGAACGTTGCGGACATCTTAAGCGCCGCGCGTCCGAACGGCGACGATACGTCGAGCTGTTCCGTGAGAGAGTAGAGCGAGACGGAATATTTGTCGAATAGTTCGACGAGCTCCAAAACGTCCTTAACGTGACGGGAAAGGCGGTCGAGTTTGTAAACAAAAACCGTGTTGATTTTACCGTTTTTTACGTCGACGAGCAAACGCTCCATAGCGGGGCGGTGCAGGTCTTTGCCCGAAAAGCCCTCGTCCGAATAAATATCCGCAATTTCATATGACTGCGCCGCGGCATAGGCAGACAGTTTTTCTTTTTGCACTCCGATCGAATACCCGTCGGTTGCTTGTTCTAAAGTCGAAACCTAAACACGAGTATAGATTGCGGCTCTAATACTCTTCATTTGGCATCACCCCCTTTTTATGGCATCTTAGTTTGGTAGCATAACAGTTGCGGCATAATCCATTAGCCTTATGTTTTACAGTTGTTGTACCGCACATAGTGCAACATGAATATTTTTTGCTCCAAGCGCCATGCAAAATATCGACAGAACGACCTTTGTTTTTGTGTCCGTGTGATGCAACATGTTCACTATTAGTCATGAGTCGTAGATTTTCTATTCGATTATCGGTTTTATTTCCGTTTATATGATGCACTATTTCATTATCTTTTAGACAACGACCCAAATGTTGTTCCATAACTAAAATATGCTCATAGATATATTTTCTCGATTTTGCTTTTGGATGAGTAGGACAATAAACTTCAATATAACCATTACTGCGTAAATTTCGTCCACCGTTCCAATTGCGAGAGCGACTGCCTCGAGTGGCAATTGACTTAGCCTCTGAAGTGGCACGAAGAGGAATGTTGAATCTTTTGAAATATTTTCTTAACGCTGTGGCGTTCACACCCAAATCCATACCTATTTGTCGCAATGATTTCTCTTTGTTTGAGTATTCTTTTATCAAATAATCGGCGAATTCTTGATCTGTCATGCCATGTTTAGTTTTGTTAGATATTCGCTCATTATGATTAGTGGAAATACCATAAGAATTTAATATTTTGCGTGCTGTTATAGGCGATTTAACACCTAAAATAGCGCACATATCTTTCAACGTTCGCTGTTCAGATATGTATAAACGCTCTAATTCGTTTTTGTTAAAATCATATTTCATATAAGCATTATAACAAATAGTTTGGCTACTTGTCAAGCGTAAATACACGACTGCAAAATTTGTTAGAAAGAAAAACGCCCGATTGCTCGGGCGCCTTTCTCCGTTGGCGGTTTTCAAAAGTTTCCGCCGCCCAAAAAGTTAAAACCCAATCCTATCCCTAAACAGATAAACGACCTCGCCGTATACTCGGCAGAGCTCTAAGTCGCTGCCTTTAATGGTGATAACAGGGTAGTCGGGATTGCGCGGTACGAGCCGCATCCAATTTTCGCCATTTATGTATTCGACCTTTTTGACTGTTGCTTGCTCGTTGTCATATCCGACTGCGGCAATCGTTCCGCTGTCGACTGTATTGCAGCGGCGTATGAGTACTTTGTCGCCGTTAAGCAAAAGTGGGGACATACTGTCGCCTTTGACTTCCAAAACAAAATAATCGTCGGGATTGCGAGTCTTTATGAGGTGTGGCGGAACTATAATATCCTCGCCCGTGTAGCTTTCCTCGGCGATTCCGTCGTAGCCCGCGCAAATCGTGCCGATAACTTGGAATGAATACATTTCGTTTTCGGAAAACTCTTGCGCGAAATGCTCCGTACGCCCGAGCAGGTAATCGACCGAGACATTGAAGTAGTCGGCGATTTTTCGCAATGCGTCGGCAGAAGGCTTAGCTTTTCCGTTTTTCCAATCGGTTAAAAAAGTTTTGTTTAGACCTATTTCCAAACTTAACTTATATGCACTTAAGTTGTTTTTTGCAATAAGATCTTGTATTTTTTCTACTGTTGTCATAATAAATACTCCTTTTTGTTGACATTACGGAAAATTCCGTATATAATATATATAAACAATGTTGTGAGGTGAGGTAAAAAATATGATATGTATGACAAATCCAATATCGGTCAAACAAATAGACGCTGTGGCAGCGGTACAAGTTCTTGCGACCAATGTTACCAAAGGCGAGGGAACAGCAGAGGATCCTCTCGTTGCATACACGCAGTTTTGGACGACTAACGGCATTTTTATCGGTGAAATTCAAACCAACGATATACCGGCTTATATTGTTAGACATTGCATTATTTGATAGTTATTTTAATGCCGATAAACTCTGTACAATAATAGGCGAAAAAGCGCAAGCCAAATCTACGCTCTTTTCGGCGAGCCATTTGAAAACCGAAGCAACCTTGCTCCATTTTTGCTTTCGGTTTTCTTTGGACTTTATAATTTCGGCGATTTCGTTTACTTTTTGTAAAGCAACCTTTGTTTCTTCATCGGAAAGAGAAGTCATATTGCTTATGTTAGTTTGCACCGTTTCAACGGTAGTGGAAATATCTATATTATTCTCGACAGCAACCGAGTTAGTGTTATTTATATTGACAACATTGTTAATCAGGGGTTGCCGAGGTTTTTCTTTTTGTACATAATAAATTTTGAACGACATACCTCCGGCAGGAATGCCGCTTAAAGATATGCGGTCGGGACCTACTTTAATAACCGTATATTCCTTTTTATCATCATCAATTAAAGTATCATCGATTTTTACGTCTTGCGGAACAGTAGTATCAACAAAATGCCCGACATTGTCTTTTTCGACGATGCCTTTAATTTGTCCGATTTTCTGTTCATCGCGCACTACTGTAAATGTCGCTTGTATATGTCCGCATCCTTTCAATGCTGTAAGCATATTTTTAACCTCCGAAAAAAATAAATTAAAATTATACGGAAAAATCCGTAAAAACGCTTGACATTACGGAATATTCCGTATATACTGTAAGTACAACCGAGTTGCAAGTACAGTATAACACAGTTTGCCGTACAAGTCAACGGAGTTGAAATATAAAGGCAGGTAAAGGACATGGACGAAGGTATGCAAGACAAGACGCTTTACTTACGCAAGCAAACCCTCCATATAAGCAATAACTTTCTCTTGTTGTGTTGCAGATAGTGAATTATAGAGCATAATAAAACGCGGCTGTTCGATAGGTTGCGGTGCTTCGGGACGACCGAGCAAGTAGTCCACCGACACACCGAAATAATCGGCAAGTGTTTTTAATACATCAATAGGAAGTGAACGTGCACCATTTTCATACATTGCATAAGCAGCTTGAGTTATTCCGAGAATATTTGCGACTTGCTTCTGTGTTTTATTATTAGCCGCGCGTAAAGATTTTAAGTTATTCATAAGTAGACCCATTTAATTTATTCAGTGTATATATTATATAACATTTTGAAATAAAAAGCAAAAAATATTCTCAAAAATATATAACAAAACGTGATAAAATGCTTGACGTTTATATAACAATATGTTATACTATGCATGTAAGGTTAATGAAAACCTTGCGAATATAAAAGGAGGCAACACATGATAACCACGGAGGACAGCGGAATGACAAATCAACAACTTAATGCTTATCTCGAAACAATCGCAAAGCGAATTGAAGCGGAAGCGAAAACACCGCAAGAAGCCGCCGAAATCGTAAGACAAGCGAAAACGGCACAGTAACCAAAAGAAAACCGCCCAAGCATTGAGAGGCAGGACGGTTGACAAGCAAGGGGAGGAGATGCCTCGCCTCCCCGAAAGCTTGTTTATAAAATAACATTTTTGAGGCAAAAAGTCAAGAATTAGGAGGCAATGTGAAAGGACTAAAACAAAAACGTAAAGAACGTAATATGACTACTATCGAATTAGCCAACGCTATTGGTATTAAGCAGGGTAGCATTTCAATGTATGAAAACGGCAAGAGGTTCCCACGCAAAGAGGTGCTTAACAAGTTGTGCGAGTTTTTTGATTGTAAAGTCGATGATTTACTGTAAATCAAGGAGATTCACTATGAAAAGATTACATTGGACAGGCGAATATCTCACAATCGAGGGCATGGACGATTGTAAACTCCGCGACATGGCGTTAAAGGCGTTCGAGTACGCTCGGTGGAATTTCGATAATTCCCGTCGCGAACTTACGACCGAGGATTTTGCCGTAGTCGAAGCCGAGGGCTACCATTGCTTGGTGCACGTCACCGATTGGGGCAAATCCAACGGCACTGTATCGTCGATCGGAATCGAGTTCGAGGACAGCGTCCAACCGTTCGACGAGGACAGACTGTATCCCGGGCAGTGCTTGGAAGTTAAACTGTCATTCAAAAGATTCTATTAAGGAGGTGCAAATGCAAAAAGAAAGCGACTTCGACCGTCGCGCACGAATAAACAGAAGCAGATACAACTTGCGCAGACGTATCAAACAGCTTGCGCGCTTGAGCGCGGGCGAACTTACAAACGAATACGGCGACGAACTCGCCGCAATGTGGAAAGAGTACGATTCTTTACACTCGCTCGAACTGCAAATAACAAATTAGGAGGTACATATGCAAAAAGAACGACTTAAAGCGCGCCGCGAGGCGCTTGGCATGTCACAGTCCGATTTGGCGCGTTCGGTAGGTTTGACGCCGCAAGCGGTGTCGGCGTACGAGAACGGCGTCAGGCACGCGACGGGCGACGTTATAGCGGCGTTGGCGGACGTGCTCAAATGTTCGGCGGACTATTTGCTCGGCAGAACGGAAAACCCGTAACGCGAGCGGTGGAGCCCGCATATACGACAACGAGGTGCATTATGCGAAAAAAGCAAATCGATCCTATGGTTACGCACGTTATGGCGGACGGCAAGGTTCTCACCAACGACGAATTTATGAGTAAGCCGTACGTCGTAGTTGCCGAGGACAACTACGAGTTCCACGTCAAGTGTAATCGCGCTTTCGATCCGAATTATTTCGAGAAAGAGCGATTACGCAAAAGGTGGGAGCGCGCCGATGCGCGGCGTGCGGAACTCGAGGCACAGCAAGCCGAAATCGCGCGACAATTGCGCGACACTATTTAAGTAAATGTAATTGTAAATGTTACATAGTCCGCTGCGTGCGGACAAGCTACTATTAAAAAGGAGGTATTATGAAAAGCGCAACGTACTTCGATCCCGAGGGCAACAAGCACACGATCGACGTTAGGTTTTTGTACAGCAAGTTCGAGATACTTCTCGACGGCGAGCATTACACGAACGTCGACGATCGGCAAGACCTCGAGGAAGCAATACGCGAACTTGTCGCATATAGGCGATTCACGCACGACAGTCCGAAGAAAAAGAGACAAAAAAAGACCTCGCGCAAAAGCTTGGCAGCAAACGAGGTCTAACGAAAGTAAGCGCAAAAAAGCCGTTTACTATGTTCAAATTATATCACAAATTCATATAAAAATCAAACAATTTTTAGGAGAAACCATGAAAGAATATTATGAAATATTGCTCAAGGAGCAAGAAAATCAATATGATTTGATGTGCGCGGGCGTCATCGTCAAGGCGACGGAACTCGTAAACACCGCGACGCGCGCCGCGGATAAAGACGAATTTACGCTCGAGCACATTTGCAACATGACGGACAAGCTCGATACAATGCTTGCGTCCGTGACGAAGATAAAGAGAGATATCGACTACACTACGAGCAAACTTAACGAGTGCGAGAATAGCGATAGCTCGAAAAGTCAAGAATAGATGTCGAGGTGAGAAATGGAAAATCAAAACATTTTTACCGTTTCGGTAACTGGAGCAAACAACAAAGTTCATAACTATGCAAGCGATTGTGTGTTGGTAATCGCACATAAGCTTGGGGCAGAAAACGAGGATAATTTCGATATGTCGCTGTACAGCAGCACGTCGGGCGAAACTATGTTTAAGCTTTTACAGGCAATGGATCAAGCCAAACAACAAATATTGGACAGCGACGAGGAACTCAAAAAGATATATAACGTTTCGCAAGCTATACTTGCGCAGGAGGAATAATATGCCTAATATATACAAACTCGGCGACGATTATCTTATGCTCGCCAATCGGCTTGCGGACACGTCGGACGAGGACGGAGTAATAGACCCATCGCTTTTGCCGGTAGTATCGGAAGCAAAGGAACTCGTAGAGAGCAAAGCCGTATCGATCGGCTGCGTAATTAAGCAATTGAATACATACAAAGCTCAAATAGACGAGGAAGTCAAACGGCTCAAAGCAATGAGCGATACGCTCGGCAATCGCGTAGATTATCTCAAGAACGCGACGAGTACGGTACTCAAGCATTGCGGTATAGAGCGTATAGACGGCGTTCACGCGGTCGTCTCGTTCCGCAGGAGCGAATCTACGGTAATAGACGACGAGGACGAGCTTCCCGACGAATACATAGTAACCAAAGTCACCAAAACGCCCGATAAAACAAAAATCAAGAATGCCATAAAGGCGGGCTTGACTGTGCCTGGTGCACACGTTGCGGAAACGCAAAACATTCAGATCAAGTAGGTGGTGAGAATGAACATTTATCAAGCAATGCGCGGCGTAATGACCGAGGTTGGCGCAATCGGCAAGGATAAGAAGAATCAGCAGCAAGGCTTTATGTACCGAGGCGTCGACGATGTTATGAACGCGTTGCAACCCGCATTCGTACATAACAACATATTCGTCGTTCCCGAGGTCTTGGAACAGACGCGCGAGGAGCGCACGACAAAGAACGGCGGACAACTGCTGTACAGTATACTCAAGGTTAAATTCACGTTTTACGCCGATGACGGGTCGTTTGTATCGGCAACGGTTATCGGCGAGGGTATGGACAGCGCGGACAAGGCAAGTAATAAGGCGATGAGCGTAGCGTTCAAATATGCGTGCTTTCAGGTATTTTGCATACCGACCGAGGAAATGGTCGATCCCGATAGCGAAACGCCGCAGCAATCGACACGTGCCGCAGCCGCGCCGAAACCCGTACGGCGCGCTTACAACAACGATCCGAAGCCGCAACAAGAAGTGCGAGAGGTCAAGTCGCAGCGGCAGTTGCAGCTCGAATACCTTATGCAGGGCACGGCGCATACGCTCGAGGAAGCGAACATCGTGGCGCAGAAATGTTACAAAGCAAAGAGTTTCGAGGACTTATCTAACGGTCAATTCGGAGAATTGTACGACCGGCTGCAAAACAAGATAAAAGAGGAAAAGCAAGGTGTCAAGTGAACTCGGAATAATTGAATGCACGATCGAAAACTGCTTGACCGATCGCGACGGTTCCCTCGTAATGGCTTTACGGGCTACGAGCCGCGAACGGCGGTCGGTCGAGCAAATACTCGATAAAGTGCATGCTGGGCAAATAGACCCCAACAAGCGCCTCACAGCGCAATTCTCGTGGCACAAAGAAAAACGAAGTTTGAACGCCAATGCATACTTTCATGTGCTTGTCGGAAAGATTGCAAAAGCGCTTAGCGCGAGCGAGACGATAATCAAACGATCACTCGTAACAGATTACGGCACTCAAGCTGCGGTAATAGCCTTGCCGCGAACAGTGGCACCCGAAAGTGCGGATATAACATACTACAAATGGCTCAACGATTTTACATCGCCGAAAGGCGTAAAATGTGCGCAGTATGCTATTTACAAGCCGACGCACGCGCTTGATACCGTTGAAATGACGAGGCTCATAGACGGCGCGGTAAACGAAGCAAAACAGCTCGGGATAGAGACCAAGACTCCCGAGGAACTCGACAAAATAAAGAGCCTTTGGGCTATTGGAGAATGAGATATGGAACAATACGACGAAATTATCCGAATATTGGAACAACGCACAATGAGCCGCATGGAGCTGCGATATAAGCTCGGATGCAGCGACAGAGCGGCAAGGCGAGTTATAAGCGAAATCGCAAAGACGCGTCCGGTAATAGCTTTATCCGACGGCAAAGGCTACAGAATAGCGACAACGTTCGGAGATCTCACGGAAGCGATACACGCTGCGAACGAGAACAAGAAACGTGCAAGAGAAATACTTAAGCGGAACGATCCGCTTGATAAATTTATTACATCCATAGGAGCAGAAGCATGAATAAAATTTTACTTATAGGCAATCTGACGCGCGATCCCGAGAGCAACACGACCTCGAGCGGCGTCAACTTCACAAGATTCAACGTAGCCGTGAACCGCCCGTTCGCCAACAGCAGCGGCGAGCGCGTAGCGGACTATTTCGACGTCATTTGCTGGCGTCAGCTTGCGGATCGTTGCGCGAAATATCTCTACAAAGGTAGCAAGGTCGGTATAAACGGCTCGGTGCAGCGCAGACAGTACGAAGACCGTGACGGCATTAAGCGCACGTCTTTCGACGTGGTTGCGGACGAGGTCGAGTTCTTGACGCCGAAAACCGACGGCGCGCGACAAGCGCAAGACAACGTGCCGTCCGATCTGCACCCCGTAGATAACGACGACTTACCGTTTTAGATTTTAGTCCCGTCGGGGATCGATAAGAGTTTTACTTGCCGCGTCGTAATCTCGTCGTAAGTCGTCACCTTGTTCTATTCGTGTCGCTGCGCGTTTGAGAACATCGGCGTTAGATAGTCCCGCTGAGTCAAATGCTGATTTTATGCGCTCTGCTTCAGACGGTGAAACGGTTGCAGTAATACTTTTTTGAAGTCCTTGCACTCCGCCGCGTCTTTTGCGATATTCTTTTATTGCTTTTTTCTGTGCTTCTGTTGTCGCCATTGTGAGTTATCTCCGTTTTTAATTAGTATATCACAATAGACATTGATATGTCAAATAAATATACAAAATTGATTAAAATATTTTCAAAATTGTATATAAATCGCTTGACAAAATATATACAATGTTGTATAATATACTTACAATCAAGGTCGCGGAAACGTAGGTAACGCCGCAACCGAAAGGAGGTGACTAATGAAAATCTTGATAAATGGCGTCAAGGCAAGCGCGGAAGATTTGACCGCATTACATAAGAACCTTGCCAAAAGAAAAGACCGTATCAAGCGAGTACGGCTCTCCCAAGCAAAGCTCGAAATTGATACGGTCTAATCAATAAGTAAGTACAGCTAACACAAGGCTATTGATACCTACTAAATAGCCTACCATTTTTTTAACAAAATGTCAACTAATTGGAGGTTTATTATGACATTACAGGAAACCATTAACGGCAATGCTAATTGTCAACACAGAGCGGCTTGGAGCGAATTTAACGATGTGCTCATCGAAATTGCGCAATTAAAATCTTTTTCGGAATGTATAAGGATCATATTGAATAATTTCGACGAAACGCGTTTAGATAGCGATAACGCGAGCTATACGCATGTAAACAGAATGCTTTCGATGTTAGATATGCAAGATTACAAGCTCGACAGCTTGGAAGCTACGGCAAATAAGGCATTTGATACGCTTTATCGCAACGGGGGGCAATTATGAAAAGGAATTCCTTTATATTTTGCAAATCATATCAAAATGCGGTACAAAAGTTGCCGCGGGAGTTACGAATCAAAATGTATAAAGCAATTGTTGATTATGCACTTGACGATATAGAGCCTAATCTGGATTTAGAGCTACAAGGAATATTTGAGACGGTACGCCCGCAAATTGACGCGAATAATCGCAAAAGGAGGTAATTATGGCTGAACGCAGAATGTTTGCCAAAACGATAATAGCGAGCGACGCATTTCTTGATATGCCGCTTTCGGCGCGATGTCTATATTTCGCGCTCGGTATGTACGCCGATGACGAGGGATTTGTCAACAGTCCGAAAAGCCTTGCAAAACTTATAGGAGCTTCAACGGACGATATGAATATACTGCTTGTACGGCATTTTATCATAGCATTTCCGAGTGGGGTTTGTTTGATAAAGCATTGGCGTATCAACAATTATTTGCGTAGTGATCGCTTTCAACCAACAAAATACACAGAGGAACGCAATCAAATAATCATAGAGGAAAACGGCGCGTATGCGTTGGTTGCCGAACGGTATACCGACGGTATACCGAATTACGGTATACCCAGTATAGGTAAGGATAGTATAGGTAAGGATAGTATAGGTAAGGAGAGAGTAGAGACGATAGCGCCGCAAAGCATCGCCGCTCCTTTAACTCGATTTGTACGACCGACGCTTGAAGAAATAAGCGCGTACTGTCAAGAGCGCAACAACAATATCAATCCGCAATCATTTTACGATTTCTATGAGAGTAAAGGGTGGCGAGTCGGGAATCAACCGATGAAAGATTGGAAAGCAAGCGTTCGTACATGGGAACAGCGAAATACGGATAGAAATAAGCCGATTGCTGTTGCAAAGGCGTCCCAATATACGCAAAAAGATCTTGAAAAATATATGAGGGAGGAGTAATATGCTCAACATACAAGAGGTTCTCAACAAAATGAACAATGAATACGCATACGGTGCACTTCAGCTTCGCGACGACGAGTATTTAGGCGAAGATGGATTACCGCATTGCAAGAACTGCAAATCATCGCGTGTATATGTAAGCGAAGATAAAAAACGTATAGCACGATGTGTTTGTAAATGTCAGAGCGAGGCTAATGAACGCGAACTGGAAGAGGAACGTCGCAAAAAAGTTATCGATGAATTTAATAATCGCAGTCGATTATCTATGATCGGAAATCGATATAAGAATGTTCGATTTGCCGATGCAAGCATAACTGATAACAACCGTGCCGTGTACGATAAATGTCGAAATTACGTCACTCATGCAAAAGAAATGTACGAAAGTAATGTTGGTCTTTACATATTCGGCGCAAATTCGTCGGGCAAAACCTTTTTGACGGCGTGCGTTTGCAACGAGCTTTTGTGGTGCGGATATCAGTGCATTTATACCAATCTCGCTACGATTTTGAATGAAATACGTGGCAGCTATAATGGACAAGGTATGGGAGAATGCGAAATCATAAATCGTTTGCAAACATACGATTTTGCATTTATAGACGATTTGGGTAAAGAGTTTATCGGACGTGAGCACAATGCAGCATCGTCGAAATGGGCGGAAGAAAAGTTATATGAGGTAATAAATGCGAGATATAATGCGCAAAAGCCTATAATATTCTCGTCGAATTATTCGCTTGCTGAATTAACGAGCGTATTAAATCTCGGCAAAGCAATAGTCGAGCGTATTTATGAAATGGCAACGCGAATATTTAAGCTAAATGGTGACGATTTCCGAATGATGACGCGTTCGGATAAAAGAGATATTATCAAACAGTTTGGGGTGTGAAAAATGATCAAAGTCCAATACGATATTCCCGCCGAATACGACGAAAAGGGCGCGGGCGGACTGTGGGACTTGGCGGGCGAGCTCGCCGAAATAGCTGGCTTGGCTCGCGCCTTGGAAAAACCGATTTACGCTGATGATTACGGGCAAGAGGCAATCTATAATCGTTTGCGTGAATTCACGGAGGAGTTAAAATGAACGAAATACATATTACGAGTAAAGACATTTGTATTGGGCATGAAACGCCGCAAACGCGTCTCGAAAAGCTCGGCGCCAAGATTGTGTCGTATGAAACTAACGAGCGGTGGGTAATCGACGGCAAGCTCGTGTACATCGAGCGCGCGCCGATCGATTGGAAGAAAAACATGACGGGAGGTAGAATATGCTGACAAAAAGATTGCGTAAACAAATCGAATGGCATTTTTATAACTACGCCGCCGACAAGGCATTGTACGATGAGCGCGCGAGCGAAATTATCGAAAGCGGATTGACGGCAAACTATAGCGCAATCGGCGGTGCTTCCGAGCCAAGCAATCCTACGGAACGCAAGGGTATGAAACTGTACGAACTCGACAATGAGCAGGGGTGGAGTGAGATCGTGCGCAATACATTTACCGCGTTTCGCTTTAAGCCCGAGTATGATATGATGCGCGCGTTGTATATCGACCGCAAAAAGCCCGACGAGATTTACGGCATCGGAATAACGTCCGAGCCGACATTTTGGCGCGCCCGTGATAGGTGGCTCGAAACCGCGCTTTATTGGGCTCAAACCTACGGCTTAATGCGTTGAATGCGCAAAAAAGTTCGCTACTATCAAAAAATGATAGGAACAAACCGAAAATTATGTGGTATAATAGTAGTGTTGAATAATTTCATTTGGTGCTACTTGACACAGCGCGAGCGTTGTGGTATAATCAAGTAGTGCCTTTTTAGTGAGGCATTATGGCGGACACGAAAATCAATAGTGCAGGGGAACAGCAACCTATCGATAAATTGCAACGATATGCAAGTATGAGTACATCTGCGTTGCGAAATCGGCAGACGATAGATTTATCTAAATCCGAGTGGAAAAGGTATTTTGATGTTATCGGCGACATCCGGTCAGGAACGGTTCAAGAACATAATGTCAATGGTGGACGCTGGGTAATTCTCAACACAAACGAGGAAAGCGATGGTACGCGCACTCCTGCGAGACTGATTCTTGATAACGGAAAATATATTTCGCCAAAAGTCAAAAAAATATTAACATTTGATACCGATGACGAATTGTATGATTTTATTAGCGATATTTTGAGGTGAGTATGGCAGCACAAGTATACGTGGGTCGCGTCAAAGAAAAAGGACGCGAATTCATCAAGAAGGCAAAAGAACGCGGCTATGAGCAAGATGTTATTACTATCGCTGGCGGTATAGCACTATGTCAGCAAAATCCGAATGATCCGTGTGACACGTTTCAAATAATGATTGATTGGATAGACGAATGTAAAGACGATGACGAGTTTATTCAAAGAGCAACGGATTTGCTCTGTATATAATAAATAACAGAGATTTAACAATCTAAAGCAACGAACCCAATAGCGTCGTTGCTTTTTTCATGAATGAAAAAGGAGGTAATATGGCAGGACGTCCGATGATTGAAATAAATAAAGAGCAGTTCGAGAAGCTTTGCGGTTATATGTGTACGCAAGCCGAGATTGCCGATTTTTTTCATGTGTCTGTCGATACTGTAGCGCGGTGGTGCAAACGAACCTACGGTGAGAATTTTGCGGAGATATATAAAAAAAAGATCAGCTCTGCAAAATGTACGCTGCGGCGCTATCAAATGGACCTTGCCCGAATAAATCCCGCTATGGCGATATTCCTCGGCAAGCAATATCTCGGGCAAGCGGATAAGCCCGAGCCGCAGAACGGAGAGGCGGTATCCGGAATTGATGTCGTATGGGAAGACGCTTCGGGTGGCGGAGATGAGACCGCAAGTTAAAGTAGTATACCCCTACAATAAACTGTACACTACGGACAAAAACACGGTGATCATGTATTCGCCGCGCATATCGGGAAAAACCTATGCGTTGGCACAGCTTGTATATATTTATGCGAATAAATATCCGAATCACGACATGGTGCTTGCTCGCGCTAATTACAACAGTCTCGAGGACAGTTTGTATAACGAGATACTTGCGTTTGCCGACAGCATCGGTCAAAGCTCGTTTTACACGCCGTTCCGAGCACCGTTGCGTATAACAACAGCAGTCGGGAATACGATTTATTTCAAAGGCATAGGCGGCAGCGATTACAGCCGAAGCAAAGGTTTTAAGAATCGCGGGCACAAAATAAGCTTAATCATCTGTGACGAGACGCAGCAGCTCAAAGACGAGCAATCGCTATTGCAGGCAAAAGCCACATTTGTGCGATCGTTAGACGGCGACATTCCGAGCCGCATAGTCTTTGCGGGCAACCCCGAGCAAGTCAAGGGGCATTGGTGGAACGCGTTTTGTCGCAAGTACAGATATGCGGGGATTTACGAGTTTATCGACGCAAACTATATGTCGATATACAAATACTTATCTCCCGTAACAAAAGCAGACATTGAGACGGAGCGTAAGTATAATCCGCTGATGTATAAATTTTTGTATCTTGGCGAACTTGACGATCTTGCGGGCGGCGCGTATGCGCAATTCAAACGGGATAAGCATTACATAAGCGTCGGCAAATGGCAGGACGAAATACGCGGTAAACGATTGTGCTACATCATTTGGGGCGGTGACGGTGCAATAACGCATGACAGTACTGGAATTACGCCTATTGCCGTATATAGCGACGGGCGCGCATACGTATTGCAGCGGTTTTATTACGACCCGCTTAAAACAGGTGCAGTTCTCGCACCGTCGCAACTTGCGGAATTGATAAACGCATATGTAGGGGATTTGTGCAAGCAGTACGACGTATTTGACGAACACGTCGGAAGTTATTTCGCCATAGACTGTGCAGCGGCGGATTTAGTCACGCAATTGCGCTATACATTGCCCGGGTATCATATAGTCAAGGGATTTACCAAAAAGAACGTCATAAACAACAACGCAGTCTTGAACAACTGTTTTGCGAAAAATATGCTCAAGATAGTGAATTTCGGCGGGTATTACGATTATTATGCGCGCGGATTTGTGTCTACCACCGCGGATACCGAGCCGCTTGTTTATCAGCTTGAATCCGTAACTTGGAAAAACTACCAATTAGACCCCATAATTCCGAATGACTACACGGACGCGCTCACATATGGCGCGAACGTGTATTTTAATAATCCGGACAATCTCTATTTACCGACACGACAAGGAGCGTACGAATAATGACAAATCAGGAATACATAGACGCGGCGCTTAACCGCGATACCGAGCTCGGCACGGAAGAATACCGCGCCAAATGCAAAGCTGCGGACAGATCGACCGCAGCACACGATATAGCGGGCAAGGCGCCCATAAGCGAGGCAGTGCGGCATAAACGCATACAAACGAACTTTTACGGCACCGCGCTTAACGTTATGCTGTCGTTGCTTGCCGAAATATCTCGCATGAACGAATTATTGTCGGACTTGATGTTAATGACGCATATCGAGTTGTCTCCCGCGCAGAAAAATCAATATGAGGAGTTAAAGAATGTTGGAAAACATTGAGCAGGCGAACGGCGTTGTTTGCGAACAGTCGCGAACGGCGTTGTCCGTCGTTGAAAATCAAAAGTTGTGGCAATGGACGAATAACAACGATTTCTACAAAATGTTGCCGGCGCCGTATTATGCCTTTTATAACAATTGGGTGCGGTTATGGCTGTATTGGTATGACGGCTATGTGCCGTGGGTGCACGGAACGCAATACGGGTTGCTGTCGACAAGCATAGGCACAACGATTGTCAATCGCGCGGCGGATAGTGTTTTCGGTGGAAATCTCATGTTTGCCAATGCTCGCAGACCTACACTCGTCGAAGAACGAGCGGGTAAGAGAGTAGGGAAAGCTCTCGACTTCATAAGCAATTGTTGGGCATTCGATACGGATTTTCGCTCTAAAGTCAAATGCTCGTTCCGTGACGCATTTGCGGGTGGATTCTCGCTGTTAAAACTCAATTGCGACGGCGGAGAGTTATGGGTAGACAAGCTGCGCGCTGACCGTTTTTATTTTGAAAAGACGGGGCGCGGACAGCTGCGTAAAGTCGTGTGCTTGCTGAACGTATACGAGAATACTTCGGAAAAGAACAACAATAAACGTTACGGTCTCGTCGAGGAGCGGCGATTTGAAAACATCGGCATATTCGGCGAGGAAGTGCCGGTCGTCGAGTACAAGATTTACGATACGTCGGTTCAAGTGCAATATTTGTCGGTCAACGATAATTACGTCCGTTGGGAAAACTTGCCGAAAAGCGTGCGCAAAGCGTTCAAAGCCGATTACAACACGTGCAAGCTCAATAAGCCGCTTGCGATGAACGGCTTCAATACGCTCGGGTGCTACCTGCTTAAGGGGAGCGACGATATAAGCGACGTGCCGCAAATTGGACTCGGGGAGAGCTTGCTCGCAAACGTAATGACGTATTTGTACGAGTACGATTTTTATAACACGTGTTTTAATACCGATATGTACCTTGCGCGCGGGCGAATACTCGTTCCCGCCGCATTGCAAAGTCCAACTGCTAAAAGCGGTACGCAAAATTCGGGGCTTGACAGCTTCTTGTTCACCAAGGTCGAGACGATGACGACTGACGAGCAGAAGCCCGATGCGATACAGTTCGAGTTGCGCTCGGCAGAGTGGCGCGAGGCACGCAATATTCTGCTCGAAAGCATAGCAACGGGCATAGGGATATCCGTAAGCACGCTCGCGTCGTATTTGGCGGACGGCGGAAATCGTACGGCTCGGGAAGTGAGCGCGGAAGAAAGCGCTACGACGCTGTTTATAGAGAACGCTCGACGTCGGTTTGAAAAGCCGCTCAACGATTTGATTGCAGACGTGTTGCGATTCTACGGCTATACGGACGACGTGGAGGTGCGTTGGTCGCGTGCGGGCATGACAAACACGACGGTGCTCGTAGATACTCTGTCAAAAGCGGTAGAGAACGGTCTTATATCCCGTCGCAAAGCGCACGATGCGTTTAATTTCGACGACGACGAGGAGCAAAACGCCGAAGACTACAAACTCGTATTGCAAGAGGAAAAGGATCGAGTAGAGCGCGAGAATTACGGCGGAATGTCGTTTGATGATAAAGACTATTTCAGTGACGGTGTGAACAATGCGAATAGCGAATGACGGACTGAACCCGTATGCGCTTGCTCTTGAGGAAGCGCAAGAGGATATACGCAAAATCGTCAAGGCGGCGTTTATTTTCTCACTTCCGTATGACGAAGTAAATCGTCAGCTCTATCGAGTTATAGGCAAAGCAACCGACGACATAGCCATAGATCGGCTTAAGCGCGACGCGCGGATTTCGCTTTTGAATTTCGCAAATGCACAACGGACTATTTGGCAATCGAGCGGGTTGTCGCCCGAAGCGTTTATGTTCGTCTCAAAAGCCGCAGAACAGCGCAACTCGCTGCCTATACCGCCGAACGTTATAAAAAGTTTGCCGCCGAATTCTTTTCTTACGGAAGCGCGCGGCGTGCCTTTGCAGCAATATTATCGTGATGTTTATAAGAAACACATAGTTCCGACTATCGATCGCTTGACTCGCGGACGTGCGCTCGATCCCAACGATCAGATAGCGCGGAACAGCTTGCGCAATCTCGCCGAAATGGAAGTGCGATACAATGATCACAATGACAACATCGAGCAGCTGCGACAAAGCGGTGCGCGTCTCGTTGTATGCAGCTCGCACGCGGATTGTTCGGATCGCTGTGCCGAATGGCAGGGGCGCGTGTACAGTCTCGACGGTACACGCGGGGTTATTGACAAGCAAAAATATGTGCCGCTCGAAACAGCTACGGACGTGTATTATACGACAAAGGCGGGCAGAACGTACAAAAACGGTTTGCTCGGGTTCAATTGCCGACATTATTTGACCGAATATCGCGGACAGTTGTTGCCCACGGTCTCGGCGGACGAACGCAAGAAAGAGTATGCGATAACAAAACGGCAACGAGAGTATGAGCGCGACATACGTATGGCACGCGCGCAAGCGTCGTATTACGACGGGCTCGACGAAAAAAAACGCTTGATGTATGTTCGCGAGGCGCGTGTGCTCAATAAAGAATATCAGCAGTACAGCAAAGACAACGGGCGTGCTTACTATCCGATGAGAACAAGGATATAGTAATAAAATCGAGATATAAAATCGCGGCGGGTTGCACCATAAGGAACGCACCGTCGCGTTTGTATATGAACCCTAAACAAAAAGACCCTGCGCAGGGGCAAGCGCAAGCCGATTCAAACGGTTGCACGAGGAACGCGGCACAGTCGTAAGTATGCGAGTATGTAATCGGGCGAAAGAAGCAAAAGGGCAAATAATATGGTGCAAGGAGTAAAATATGGCACTTTTCGGAAAGAAAGAAGCAAAGCCGACAACGCTCGACGAAGCAAAGAAAGCGTACGAGAATTTGTCGGACGAGGACAAAAAAGCCTTTCACGAAAGCATTGCTGACCGTATACACGAGAGTGTCGGCGAGCAAGAGCATGACGAGGGGGAGCAGGACAGCCAAACGGCTGCCGACCGCGAGCACGAAGCGCTCGGCGAAGAACACGACGAGGGTAAAGGTGATGCGGAAGAGCTCCATGAAACCGATCCTGAGGAATCCGACGACGGCTCGAAAGACGAGGCTTTCAAGGAAGTCGACGAAGCTGCGCAAGCGAACGGCGACGAAATCATTAAGGGTTTGGCGGATCGCGTAGCAGCGCTCGAAACGGCGCTGAAAGAGTTCGACGGGCTCAAGAGCAAATTACAGGAATACGAGGACAAGCAACGCGCGTCTTTCGGACTTCAGGGCAAAGCAATCGGCGGAAATAAAACCATGACGGATATGTCCGCCGACGAACTCAAATCCGTAATACTGAGCGGACAAAATAAATAATAAAAAGGAGATAAACAGAAATTATGGGAACTATGGTTTACAATGTAAACGACACCGCCACGCAGGTCTTGGCGGCAAAACAGGTCAAAGAAAACATCTTTGTCGATCTCGTGCATAAGAACGGATACGGCATCACGCAGCACGAGGAAACGAACGTCAGCACGTTGCGCATGATGAAAGTGCTCCCGACCACGGCGAGCGCACGTACGGTCGGAGCAGCGACGAACGGCGCGTTTTTCAACAGCACCAACGCCGAAGTGCCGCAGGTCACCGAGTACGATCTTAACTTGCTGTATGTCTACGACAAGGTATACGATTTGCCCGAGGTGCAGCAAGATATGTGCCCCGTCAATATTTTCGACGAGATCACAAAGAACATCGGCGGGCGCGTTGCCACGGAGATCAACGCGTCGACTATCGCCGAGCAGCTCGCAAACCGTTATAACGCTGCCAAAACCGCGACGAAATGGGATGATATAGCCGTCACTCTCCCTGCGTCGGGCGGCTATTATCAGGCGATACAGGACGCGTCCACCATGCTCGACGACGGCGACGAGGCGAACGGCATACAGGCGTTTCCGTTCGAGGAGCGCGAGATAATCATGCGCCCGACGTTTCGTTCCAAGCTCTTGAGCGATAAAGGTGTGTTGCTCGGCGGTTCGAATTACGCGCAGTCTATGCTCGCAAAAGGCGCCGTTTCGCCCGATGCGCGCAAAGAGTGGGGCAATATGTATTGCGGCGAGATCGACCTTATCCCGTGCTATATCGCACCCAAGGCGTTGTGGGCGCGTGCAGGCGAGTGGACTTATACGACAACCGAGGGCGGCGCCAATACGCAGGGCGGAGCGACCACCTTTGCGGCGACGCAAGCCTTGATGTGCGCCAAGTCCGCCACCGATCGCGGCATATCCACGCAAGACTATATCAAGATCATCGACAGCCCCGACGGCGCGGGCAAGCGCTTGCAGCCCAAGGCGCGCTGGGGCATAAACGTCTGCTACGGCAAAGGCGTTGTTCCGATATTGTCCAACGGCACGGCAGCGCCGGGCGCGGATATAAAAGTGCAATCACCCGCTTCGTTTAAGGCGTAAAAGTATCAACCCAAAAGGCGAGACAAGTTCTCGCCTTTTCCGTGTCGCAAACAGTTATGCCGTGCAACTCGGCAATGCGACGTCAAAAGGAGAGAATTGTGGCAAAAAAAGACGCACAAGGGAATATACACAGCGAGCAGAACGGAAAGTTTGTAAGTAACGACAATTTGAGCGCGTCGGAGCTCAAGGAACGATTGCAACAAACGTTGCCCGAAAAGAAACCCGAAATAAAGCATAAAACCCGCGAAGAGTTTTTCGGCGAAGAATTTGCGGGCGTAAAGGGCTCGGACGCCATAGAAAAACTGCTCAAAGAAAAACGCGGTCATGTAAAGAACGCGTTTACTCGACCCGAAATAGGCGGCATAGACCTCGTTTGGGGCGATGAAAATGGTGGATTACTACACACGATTATGCGCAGAGATAAGATGCTTAGAAACGGCACAGGCAATATAAGCGGACTTGATATGGCTAAAAAATACCGGATATTGTTGAAAAAGGTGACTTTGATTTAGATGAAAACGATAGACCCGGAATAGAAAAGGACGGCTACCGTGTCGCTATTCGTCCAACATATGACGGGAAAAAACTTAATTGGATTGTTACCGCAATGGAAATAACATCATTAAAAAATTCGAGGTAAATTGACATACGCACCCGGTACAATTTTTACATATGAGCGTGTTCCTCATATAACCTCGAATTATTTATATTATATGCCGTTCAGTGCAAAATGTCAATACTTTTTCAAAAAAATTTTAGGAGTGATTATGAAAAAAACGCAACCTAAGTCGTGCCCGTACAGCGATGACGACATGATATATGACTACGATTCGCACCGCTATGTTTTAATCGAGCGATACGTATTGAGAAGTCTCGGCGAGAATCTCGACATGATACTTAACGCAGCGGGCGATGCAAATCCGAGCACGCTTGCGAGCAGATTTCTGCGCCGCGTCAGCAACGCGGTCTACGGTTACATATACAAGGATAATCCGAATACGGAGCGTATAGAGTACTATCTTGCCAAGCACGCTCCGCTTCGACCGTGGATTAAAGATATGCTCGAGGCGCAAACGCTTTATATGCTTATGAACGGCGACATCGGCATTATGTCGGGCTTAAACATAGGCAAAGGACAAGCTATGGAATCGTACAAGCTTCGCGGCGCTGTTCGCGTCGCGCCCGAGGTGGAAGAAACGTGTAATCGCATTATACCTGCGTTCGGGCATTGCTTGAAATATCGCGGTGTGATTACTTTTCCGCCTTTTCCGCAAACGGAATATCGCATGGGGTATTGATATGTTAAACGCATTGAAAGGTCTCGGGCACAATCAGTTTGAGTTCGCGCGGTGGGCGCCGAAAGAGTACGAGCGATACAAGATCATTCGCGTAGAGGAAGTTTCGGAGCGAGCAAAGCGCTTCGATACCGTTATTCAGAACCTCGTCGGGTATTCGGAATATACGTTGCTTCGCACTGCGTACGTCTACGACTACAAGTCGCAGCAGCATATCATGTTCCGCAATAAGTGGTGGGAGATCGTTTCCGTAAACGAAATAACGCAAGACGTCGCACCGCAAACGTTACGGCTTGTAAACGGCGGCAATAGGCAATTCTTGCTTGAAATAATGGCGGTGGACGGCTATGACGTCGAATGAGTTTGCGATCCTTGTAAAAGAATGCGAGGCAATACTGCGCGAGCGCGCGCCGGTAAAAACGGGCAATTTGCGATATAACGCTATCAAGCTCGAAATGCCCGACGCCAACACGGCGATTTTGTACGTCGACGAGGATATTGCGCCGTACATGCCGTACACAAACGAGAAATGGGAAAAACGCCCGAGCAGAAATCCCAATGAGGGGTGGTTCGACGAAGCGGTGCAGGTGATTATACAATTCATAGCAACATACACGGGAGGGACACTTTCATGATAAGCTTAAAAACATTCACGCAGACAATACAAGACGGACTTAATGCCATAAGCGGTATAAATTTCAAGGTGTTTGCCGACGCAGGAAAATACGAAAAAGCGATCGTTAAACCGTTATATAAAACGAAATTCACAAGCTGTGTACTGCGCGCGGGTAGCTCGAGCGCAGTACCTACGCAGGGCGTCACGGTGGCGTCGCAAACGGTTATGCTCGAGGTGTGCGTGCGATTTACGCCCGAAACAATGGACAGCGTCATAACGGCGCATCGCGCCGCTCTCGACGCGTATTTCGGCAATACGGAAGTTCAGCAAATCTCCGAGGGCGGCAAGTCGTATACCGTTGCCGCTACGTATGCGATTGCGACCACGGGCACGGTAGAGCAACGTCCGCTTGTAGGTACGAGCTTGACGTACTTTGTCAACATCTCGTATAGCTTCGTCGAGAACGGGCTCAATTCAAACAGTTTCAAGTTTACGCTCGACGGCGACGAAATTCCGTACACTGTCGCGTCTATACGCAAGACGCCTACGACCGACGGCAACATATACAGCGACGGCAACGGTAATACCAAAGCGCGCAACACAGCGTTTATACATACGTTCGAGTTCCAAATCCCCGCGCTTTCGGGCGCGGGAGTGAGTAGCAAAGTAATATCCAATTTGCTCGGCAACGAATTAAATACGATGCATACGCTCGTTGTGACGGTAGACGACGCCGAGCCGCAAACTTATACGGTAATATTCGGCGAAACGGAATGTAATGTGCAAGGCGTGAATAACGGCGGCATGACTTTCTCGCTGACTGAGGCTTTTGTGGGGGCATAATATGGCAAACGGCAATTATACACTGACGATAGAGAATAAGACAGCGGACGAGAACGAAAACAATCCGATAGCGGGCGATACGGCGGGCTCCAAACAAGCGCGCGGCGGGGATAATACAGCCGTTGCCGCAAGTACGGTAAAAGCCGCTAAGATAATGGCAGTCGTGGGCACCGCAATGCATTTTGCCGATAAGATCGTTTCGCACCGTATACAGACAGTGGAGCTCCGCACGGGATCGCGCGAACAGCAAGAACGGCTGTCGTTTGCGTACTCCGTCGCAAAGCAAGCGGGCGGGATAATTATGTCGACCGCTGCGGGCTTTGCGGTGGGGAATGTGCCGGGTGCATTGATAGGTTTGCTTACGAGCAGTGCGTCGGTAGCGTTATCTTACGCACAAAAAGCCGACGAGATACGTATGCAACAAAATCTTGAGGACATCGGACTCAAGTATATGAATATTCGCGCGGGCGGCTCAGTAGCGAGCTACTCGGGCAGTAGATTAAAAAATCAGTAGAGGAAGCTTCATGAGTGAGTTTAACGAACAGGATCATCCGCGCGACAGCGAAGGGAAGTTTACGAATCGTAATGATCGTTCAAACGTATTGGATAATATGTCGGCTACGGAGCTGAGCAAGGCGTTGCGGAGAGAGTTGCCGCAAAAGAAAATGACGCCCGAAGAAAAGATCGCGAGCGTACATATAGACTTCGACAGGGATAATATATTACCTGAGCTGAATGAAGAAGATTTGGCGAAAATCGGTGCGGAAAAGAATAAACACGTATTGCTCAAAAAATCCGTTATTGATAGAAATCGCGTAGAGCATAGCGACTTAACCGACACCGACTTTGAACTAATATTGGCGAACGCTTTATATGTACCATCGGAAGTTTTTCCTGCAAACAAAGAAAAGCCGTATTACCATTTTGCCAAAATAATCGAAATAAATTCAAAAGGCAAGCCGTATTTAGGACTTGCCTTACTTGATGTGGACGATAAGAAAGAGAATTTCGAAATAGTTCACGCACATTTTGCTCGTATGAGTAGTTATGAAACAATGAAGCGCAAAGTATAAAAAACACTTGCGGAGGGACTGCCGTTTCCCTCATCGCGCCTTTCGGTGCGGCAGGCGAGGCAGATTTTCTGCGGTTCGCAAGTGTTTGATTATATTATACGCCATTTTTTACAAAAAGTCAATACTTTATCAAAAAATTTTATAAGGACGGTTTTTATGGATATTTATATCGATATCGGCGGTTGGGGCGGTTACGAGAAAAGCGTTGCTCTGCCTATAAAATGGAATTCGTTACTTGACGAAAGATTGGACGAATGCATATTAAATATTAACAATGTGACAGACAGCATATTTCGAATCGGTGACGAAGTTAAAATAAGGATTTATCCGCAAATTGAGCTCGATTTTATTATTGCTTCGGACACGTCGACGCAAGTGCCGGCGGGTGGAAATCGCTACAATCATGAGTTAAAACTTATCGAGCCCACTAAAATACTCGAGGGGATCGTTGTAGAAACATTGGCGTTCGCACAGCCTGTAACGTCCCAATTTTTGCCCGAAACTACATGTGTAAGTCCGTCAATTGACGTGCGTAGCGAATCTGCGAACATACCGGCTTTGCCCTCGAATGCATTTTCGGCAACGGGACTACCAACACCGATAAGAGCGGGTAAAAAATTTGTTTTGCCCGCTATTGAAAGTATAATTGGATTCAATATGTCGAATGTCAAATTTAACGACAATGGAATGTTTTCCATAGAAGTTATACCAAACGGTGAAACGACTCTGATAGCTCAAGTCAACGGCAGAACGCAGGCACTCCCGTTTTTGCCGCAAAAGGATATTACTTATACAGTCGTTTATAAAGTGGCAATACGACGCGATATGCCGGATCAAGTAATACCATTTTATAATTATAATGCAACGTTGACGTATACGATAACGGCAAAAGAGGTTGAAAATCTCGATTATACGATTGCTTCGGTTATAGACCGTGTACTCGATCTTGCCGAACCGCACCTTACGTCTGTTCAGCCGAAATACAAACTCGATTTCGCGCAGCATACCGAATTTGAGAATATACGAGCTCCCGAATTCGCGTTCACAAATAAAACGTTAAAAGAAATACTCGACCAAATCGGCGGGTATATCCACGGAATACCGAGACTTGTGCGCGGCGATAGCGGCGAACTTGACACTATACGTTTTGACATATTGGGAAGCACAAAGGAAGCGTCGCTTGCGGATTCGGAATACAAATATGTGACGCAAATTCTCTCAAACAATATCGAAAACTATGCGACCGAAATAGATAGCGTTGTGGAAAATTTAGCGTGTTTGAAAGACGAGCAAGAGGGCGATTTAATCGAGCCTTTTAATGGCGGTTGGAAAAGCACGAGAAGTCAAGAGGAATATGCTCGAATCACAGACACAAATATGATCATAGAAACAACGTTGCCCGTTTATAAGGTAAATAAAGCAGAGGTTTACGTCAATGGTAATGTTTTTGATATTACGAACTATATTGTTGAAGCGACAGACTATGCTCGTTTGTCATCATATAGCGGAGCTTATCCGCATAGCAAGGCGTTTGCGCTGTATTATACCCTCGGAGAGTGCAATATTCAAGGGTTAAACTTCAAATCAAAAGGCACCTTAGTTCAATCAAATGAAGACTACGCCATAACAAATATAATTAAAGCTGTTTCCGGCGTTGAAACAAATGGAAATTACGCTTCGTTATTTTTTCGCGTGAATTATGTTCCGTTGTTCGCTGCTCGGATTAAACAACGAAAAGCAAATTACAAAAGTTATCGATCATTTCGGCGAACTTTGTCATATAATCAAAGCGCGAATATTGTCGATACGCGAAGCTATGGCGAAAACCTTAAGGGAGTAATTGCGCGCATCGGCAACGAGGAGTTGATGCGTACTTATGTGTTGACACAAGCGCAAGCCAAACTTATTCCGCATATTGGAGAACAATGGAGAAATAGACACACATCGCCGTTTGGAACATCGTGGTACGAAGAATATTACGTATCTTCGGTTACAAGTGAAATTTACGCCGATCACATTGTATGTGTGATAGGCTTGTCGCAAGACTATAATCGGTTGTCGCAATATATCGGGATTGATTCGGAATGGCGTGCTTATGAGGTAAGCGAAAAAAACACGTATAAACGCAACTACATATATAAAGATGTTACATTTATCGGATTTAATGCTCCTACCGCTACGTTGAATGATTCGTATTGTATAGCCGACACTGACAAATACCTGCAAGCGTTGACGCTTACGTTTACACAAGAAGCAAATAATCTCCCGAATATAAACGTTGCAACGCTATACAATTACATGAATAGCAGTGCGGGTACCGTTGCGCTTAAATCTACGATTACGCTGCCTGTAATATCAACTGTATTCGGTAATTCATTATCGTTTATTTTTGGCTGTAAAGATAATTTCTCTGCCGGAAATAAGAGCGAGAATGGAACTAATGACAAAATTTCCGGATATTGGCAAACCGGCGTACAGTATGTCGATTATTATGGGCGCATAGATTATGTCGATTTCAAATTATCTGTTGACACACAATTTCATAATTCCTATGCATTCGATTTGCCGGGTGTAGATACGGAGGTTAAAAATTCGAATACGATTTTTTCAACGTCATTTGCAGATAGTTCTCCCAAGCTCGAACTTAAAAAGAACGGTGCGGAAATAATGCAATATTCGTATCAAATGGATTTTTCCACATATGATAGCGGCGCAGTGGGGGATTTGTCGAAAGAAATAATTATAGGTCCTGCGCTCACACATAATAATCCTCTTGTTCGTAAAACGCGTTCCGATCATAGCGCAGCTATATATATCTTGGAGAACAAAATCGGAAAATTTCAAACGCATATAGATGTTTCCACTCCGTTCTTTGTGTTATATGGGAAAAGAACGGATTTGATAACTGTTAATATTGCGCAAGGCGGGAAAAGTGCATATATGAAGATCCTTGATTTGGGAGCAGATAAATCGGGTAAAGCTTGGGCTATAGCTGATGTGGCTACAGGTGAAATATTGCTTGCCCGTAATGTCGATATAAAAGTCAACGATACAATAAAACTTCCATACTTATGGACGACACATATAAAATAAATTCATATAAAGGAGTAGCATATGGACAATCAAACGGTAAAGAACTTCAAGGTAGCGATCGACGCGATGCGCGGCGCTCGCGACGAATGCGAAACGATCGCACAGTATCTCGAGCGGCTCGATGAAAGCTACGCGGTATCGCCCGAGGACGCGGCGATAGCCGAGCCGCAATATCTCGACATAATCAAGGACGAAATGAACCACTGCTTGCGGTTCATTTTTAATGTGGTTGTGCCGATTACGGGTATCGAACCAGATATGGACGGAATAGGGGGTGGCGAATAATGGTCATATTTCTCAAAACCGACGGTAACGGCAAGGGCGACGCGCAAATCATAACGCCCGAGGTCGTTTATCAGGGGAGCGATAATGTCACAGACATAACGGTCATCGCTCCGTTTTCGGCACAGACCGCCATGTCTATCGGGTTTATTCTCCCGGACGGGCTGTATTGGTTCGCGCGGCCGCTCGATCCGAACGATCCGCACTCGGGCGGAAATTATGCGCCTATGGTCTTTGTCAAGCAAGACTTCACGACCAAAGCGAACGTGTGGAAGTATACGCTTCCGCGCTCTGTGACGGAAATGCACGGCGTAGTGCAAATCGCGCTGAACGCCGCATACATGGACGGCGAGACGCAAAAAGCGAACTGCACGTCGTTTCTCTGCGACTTTACGGTGCAAGAGAGCGTCGTGCCGAGCTTGCCTGCGACGGAGCCGCCTGCGGACGTGTACGAGCTTTTGCGGCAGTATTTGGCGTACTTGGACGCGCGCACGGCGAACGTGCCGAACCTCGTCAAAAGCATACAGCAAACGGCAAGCAACGCATTTACGTTCACAAAAAATAACGGTGACGTAAGTAAACCCATAGTGTTTGGCAAAGCGGGATATGACCCGATATATGATGTCGCGGCATACGTCGGTGAAATTGCGGGTCCGACGGAGGAAAACCCCAACGGCGAGTGGCAACCCAACAATCCGACCAACCCGACGAGTTATTCGCACGTCATCGACGCCGATACGCACGGACAGATGCAAGAGGGAGTTTCTGCGGATGATTTGTGGGTGAGCTTCGTAAGCGCGAACGGCACGGGCTTTGACGGCGTGTATCAGGGTTATACAGTCGATGCGGCGGGCAACATTACCATTACGGCAACTACACCCGTAGCGCTTACGGTGCGCGTATGGAACGGCAAAGGTCTTACTGACGAAATTTCGCGCGAGCAAATTATTGAAGAAACAGAAAGAGCACAGAACGCAGAGCAAATGCTAAATGCAGATATAGTTGCAGAGAAATCTCGTGCTGTAATGGAAGAGCGAGACTTGCAAGCTCAAATTGATGAAATTATTCAAAGCGGACATGACGCGATAGCTCGAGAACAAATTGCTTCAGAAATAGAGAGAGCAGCAACGGCAGAAATGGAACTTGACGAAAAAATTGTTTCTAACACGTCCGACATTAATAGTTTGCGTAAAGATTTCGCTAATGAGTCGCATTTTCGCGGATATTTAATGACTAACGATGAGGTACGGTCGTTAATTGCAACACCAAATGATTTCGCATATTCTGCACAAAGCGGTACTGTATGGGTTTATACGGGCGTAGCATGGATCGATAGCGGGGAAAAAGTCCCCGATCAAATTACTCCGGCTTCAAATGTACTACCCCTTATGGACGGGGTGGCTGAGGTGGGAAACGCTACAAGTTATGCCAGAGCCGATCATCGTCACCCTATGGATTCTACAAGGGCATCAACGGCTATTGCAACGCAAATTTCAAGCGGTTTAATGTCTGCCGAAGATAAGAAAAAGCTTGATGAATTGATGGTAGGTAGCGTTACAGGTGTTAAAGGTAATGAAGAGAGCGATTATAGAACAGGTAATGTGAATATCACACCGAGTAATATAGGCGCGTTATCAATAAAAGGTGGAACAATAGGTAATGAGCAAGCAAATATTGCAGTTAGCCCGGGTTTTATTCAAGTAACGGGAAAGTCGAATCAAACAGTAACATATGGCATGCAAGTTGGGAATGGTTTTGGCGACGGCATTATAATCAGACATGACAAAATTATACTTACTCCACTTGAAGATTATAAGATTGTGATAGGCTCAAATACCGGCGAGGTTCCTTCTTTAGTTTTTAATGAAAACGGTTCAGTAAATATGCCAAACGGTGTGAAAGATGGAGATCAGCGTGTATATTCGCCAAATAATCCGCCGCCGATTGATAAGTTGTTAGCATATCCTATAGGAGCACTCTATATCTCAACATCGTCAACAAGTCCGGCAAGTTTGTTCGGCGGTAGTTGGACATCTATTACAAGCGGATATTACTTGAGAACTGTAACATCGGGTTCAGGCAACTACTATCCAGCCGGATTGCCGAATATTTCGGGATCGTTTGAGTGTATTGCTTATATGGATAATCGCACTGGAACAGGTGCATTAAAGAATACCGATCCAACAAATGGCAGCACTTTTATTTCATCGGGAACAGGAACTAAAAATAATCGCTACGCGCCGTATAGTTTCGATGCGAGTCGCTCGAATTCGCTTTATGGCAATTCAACTACGGTTACGCCGCAGAATTACACCGTATATATGTGGCGGCGAACAGCATAAGGAGACTATATTATGAAAATTTTTAATCAAGACAAAACAATCGAACTCGACGTAAATATGATCGATTATGAAAAAGGCTACTTAAAGTCCGATAAGATTTTTATAGCGCATTATGATGCGATAAAGGCGAAAACAGCAGAAAGCATTGCGAAAGAGCTTAAGGCGCAAGGGCATATTTGTAATTTGCGTGTCGATGGTAATTGGTATGTACAAACAAAAGTTTATGCTAATGGCGGTATAGAAGAGAACGAAATTTTTCCGATAGAAGCAAAAGCAGCTTACGACGAATACGAAGATATTCAGATATATGTACCGTATACGGATGAAGAACTCGAAGAACAGAAATTAAACCGATTGCGTCAACAAAGAGAACCGTTACTCGCAGCATTCGATAAATGGGAAAAAGCGGTGTTACGTGGGAGAGAGAAAGACGACGAGACCGTCATGATGTGGTATCGGGATTTGCTCGATTTGGAAGAAATCGCGTTTAAGCGTGTGCCACCCCGTATTCAATATTTTATATCGAGGTAAAATATGACATTTAATGAAGATATAAAAATTAACGGAGTATTGGCGGCAGCGATGCTCGACGGGAAACTATCGCCGAGTTTGGAAGCTGCTGTTGCGGATTGTATGAACGACGCAATCGCGCCGCTTTCGCAAGAGCTTAAAATGTGGACGGAGCGCATTGACACTCAAATGCGGGCAATAAACGAATTGCAAAATCAAAATCTCGAGATCACCAAACGTCTCGACAAACTAACAAGCAAGTACAACCAAGCGATCGAAGTAATAAACAACTTATCGGCGCGCATCGATGCGCTCGAAGCGAACTACGATCCCACACTAATCAAATAAACTTTTCGGAGGTAAATCAAATGAACGAAATTTGGCAAACAATCGAACCGTACATAATGACTATCGTCGGTGCGCTCGGCGGTGGGTCGATCATAGCGGTAATCGCGCGGCTCATATGCTCGCGCATCATGAATAAAGCGTCGGAAGCTTACGACGTCAACAAGATCGCGGATAAAGTCGCGGACAAGCTCGGCGGCAAAACAATCGACATCGACATCACGTCTATCGTAGAAAAACGGCTCAAGGAAATATCCGCCGCGCTCGCAAAGCAAGTGGGCAAGGTCGCGGATGAAACGAACTCGTACAAGCATTTGCTTGCGCTTATAGGCGCGGCGCTCACGCACTTAAAGATGTTGACCGATGACGAGCGGCAAGCGCTCACAAAAGCCGTGCAAGAGCTTGACGCGAGCTTTAAGCCCATAGAGCGCGACGTTGTGGCTACGGTCAAGCTCGAGCCGATAGAAATTAAACCCGAGCCGTCGATTGTCGCCGACGCCGAAACGGTAAACATGGAGTAGACATGAAAGCAAGGTACATAACGTTCACGGTATTGCAGGCGCTGTTTTGCGCAGTCGTGCCGCTGATTTTCATATTCGTGCAGTATGCCGAGACGGGCGAAGGCTTGAGATACAAACTCCCGCTCGGCATATTGCTGTTGTGCGTCGTGATTGTTGTAATCGCGAAAAACACTTTTTTGAAGCCGAGAATGGCTAAACTCGCGGCGCAGATCGCGCAGCACGAAGCCGATCTAAAAATCGAGAACGACGCGGGGCGGATAAAAAACCTCGTTTCCGAGCTGCGCAAAGAGCGTATCGTCGAAACTGTTTTGAACTGTGTCATGCCCGTATTTGTGCTTGCGGCTTTATTGGTGGCATGTAAGGCTATGGAGAACGCCGTGCTCGAACTTTCGGGCGCGGTCGGGTTCTCGCTCGGATCGTATGTTCTCGGCTTTATTTTCGGCATTCTCGCGGCGCGAGAGGTCGGCTCGAAGCACGAGAAAAAGGACGTGAAAGATGAAAACAAATCTTAATATCAAGCGCATCGTTCCGTTTACTATAAGTGCGCTCATGATAGTAACGGTGTTGCTTTTGCAATTCACCGTGCTGTCGGTAAATAAACAATTCAATTGGCGCGAATTCGTGCCGCAGCTTCTTATAAATACCGCATTGATAACCACTACGGCAATTGTATGGTTGAATTCGGGAACGGATAGGGCGAAGATCCAAGAGAAATCGGCGTATAAAGATAATGCCGCACTATATGCGGCACAAATCAAAAAGATAACCGACGGCGGGCAGCTTGCCAATTTGCGGGCGTTTTGTAAGGTCAGAACCGAGCAAATTCGCAACGATAAAATCACTGTATTACTTGCAAACGTAGGTATAGATCGTCATTTGTACGACAGCACACTCAAAGATTTGGATAAAGACAAACTGAAAGCTGATGGTTATACTAAACGGCAAATCAACGCGATAGAACGCGTGCGCGACGGCAAAGTGCGCGTCAAGCCGATAAACGCAATGGATCTCGTTTCCGACAGTCGCACCGTTGACGACTGCGGAGTGAATTACAACGAGCGAGCCGACAAGTCTATTCGCATTTCGTTGCGTATAGGGCGTTCGGTATTGACGGCATTTGCGCTTGCGTTGTTTGTGCCCGATCTCGCCAAAGATATAACGAGTATCGCGGCATGGGCGATGTTTTTCGTAAAGTTATGCACGATCGTATATACGGCGTTCAGCTCCGAACGTGAAGGGTATACTCGCATTACCGAAACGAAAAATAGGGTGATACTGCGACGTATAGCGTTTTTGCACGAGTTTGACGAGTGGGCGAGCGTGCCGAAATTGTATAAAGGAAACGAGGATAAAGATGTCGGAATTTAACGAGCAAGACCACCCGCGCGACGGCGACGGGAAGTTTACAAGTAAAGGCGAAAAGACCGTCGAGGCTATACGCCTATATTCGAACGATACCGAACGAGACTTGAAACAAAGCGATATGCTGTCGGCGGCTGAAATGAGTAAAATATTACAGCAAGAAATGCCGAACCGAAAGTTTACTCGTATTAAGGTCGGCGAGATAACCAATCCTATTTATGATGATATGGTGCTGTCCAACGGACGTAATGTAAAAGACATTTTAACGCGCGTCGTCGAAATGCCGTTGACGGGCTCTGTCGGAGTGGAACACATAGAGAATCACCCTGAGCGCAAAGGTATGGTGGAGCATTATATAGGCTTTATGAATGATATAATAAACGATCCGGATTTTGTTTTCGAGGACAAAGCGAGGGAAAATACGCTCGTCATCGAAAAGAAAGTAGACAAGCACACTGTTATGGTCATAAGTCTCAACTTCGACAAACCAGATTACACAAATACCGTCATCACTATACGTAATGAGGGCAACGAATCATTTGAGAGATCAAAAAAATCTTATGAAAATTTAGGGAAAGTACTTTACAAAAATTCAAAAGTGTAATATACTATTGGTAGATACGAGGTAGACAACGCGATCTACACACCCTTGCGGTCAAAAGAGATGCAAGAACAAGCGGGCTTGCCGTATCTGTCAAGAGAATGGTTTAACGACCGTTCTCTTTTTCGTTGTAAAAAAAGACAATATAGACGTTACCAAAGATAATTTTGAAATTGGTCACATTTACTATGTTGATAGTGACGGTTTCGATAAATCGTTAAAAATGGCAAAGAAAAAAGATTGATACGGGAAGCCGCGCGGCTCCTTCCATTACAAGCGACAGCGAGCGCGGTGCATAATTTCTGTCGTCATATCAATCTTTAATATAGTATACGCTATAATCTTGAAAAAGTCAATAGTTTGTCGGTAAAATTTTTTTGAAAAACTTTGTTAAAATCCTTGACATTTGTGGGTACATAATATATAATGTGGGTACAAATATTGAGGAGGTAAACATTGGGTACAAAGAAAATGGGTAGACCGACACAAGATCCTAAGACGAACACTCTGAAAATCCGTTTTTCTGACGATGATTTGAACAAATTAGAATTTTGTACAGAAAAGACAGGCAAATCAAAAGCAGAGATTATTCGGATTGGAATCGATAAAGTTTACCAAGAACTTAAAAAATAAGGGTTGCCGCCCATACCGTGACAAGTAACGCGACAACCCTCCCCGACAGACAAAGTCCATCTAATAAAGTGTACCACGGATTGCTTTGTTTGTCAACAATAATCTACAAAAGGAGTATAAAATGACAAACATAGCAATTTTCAACAATCAACAATTCGGAGAAATCCGAACGCTCGACGAACCTAACGGCACATATTTTTGCGGTAAAGATGTCGCGACGGCGTTAGGCTATTCCAACACAAAGGACGCAATCATTCGGCATTGCCGCAAAGATGGGGTCGTGAAACGCGACCTCATCGATAATATCGGCAGAAGTCAGCAGACAGCATTCATAGATGAGGGTAATCTTTACCGCCTTATCGTACATAGCAAACTGCCGACAGCCGAACAATTCGAGCGTTGGGTATTTGATGAGGTTCTGCCGTCTATTCGCAGGACAGGCGAATACAAAGTCAAACCGACGGACGAACTGCGTCGCAAGAACGTAGAAATACGCGAACAGAACGCAAAGATACGCACGGCGCAGCTTTTGTACAAGATCGCGGATAAAACCGATACAGACTATAAGCAAGTGTTGCACGCTCGCATCACGCAGCTTTTGACGGGCGAGTACCTTTTGCCGCTTTCTGCGGTCAATGAGCGCACGCTGTCGGCTTCGGAGATAGGCGAACGGCTCGGAGTGTCGGCAAACCGTATCGGGCGTTTGGCGAACGCTCACGGGCTCAAAACGGAACAGTACGGCAAGTTCTTTTACGACAAGGCAAAAACCGCGGAAAAGCAGGTAGAGACGTTTCGCTACTATGAAAAGTCGGTTGATGTATTTCGTTCGCTCGTAAGCGTGGAGGTGACGGTATGATGATGCAAGAAACAACTAAAACGATTGATTTACCTAAAATGCGCGTAACGGAAAGCGATAAATTAAGGGAATGGTTGGTATGTTCGGTGGAAACCGATGAAATGTTCCCGACGGTGCAAAATGGAGATGAATTAAATGTCAATACTCGTAAAGATTTTAAGAATGGAGATATAGTGCTGTTCTATGATGAGAAGAACGAAAAAGTCATTATACGGCGAATATATTATCTTAATGGCTGCGTAGCGTTCACGTCTGATAACGGCAGATACGAGCCGATTATATGCAATAGTGAACAAAAACTTAACGAATTTTTTTATATCGGGAAAGTTATGAATATAGGACGGTATATTAAAAAATAACCGAAATAAAAATGAATAAACCGCGTCGAGCAAATCGTCGCGGTTTTGATATGGAGTAAACATGAGTAATTTCAAAGAGAGCGACCACCCGCGCGACAGCGACGGGAAGTTTACGCAAAAGGGCGTGAGCGGATATACCGACAAGGTAAACGAACGGATCGCGTGGGCGAAAGACAAAAAGATCGACTTGCCGCTCAATGCCGACGGTTCGATAAACGATATTGCACTGCAACGGATACAAAAAATGTCGGCTGCGGAGCTGAGCAAGGCGTTGCAAAAAGAGTTGCCACAAAAGAAAATGTCTCCCGAAGAAAAGATCGCGAGCGTACATATAGACTTCGATAGGGATAATATTTTGCCCGAATTGAATGAAGAATATTTGGCGAAAATCGGCGCGGATAAGAATAAGCCAGTGCTGCTCAAAAAATCTGTTATCGATAGAAATAGAACAGAGCATAAAGATGTTTCAAAGGATGATATGAAAAAAATCATATGTAGAGCATTGTATCACCCGGACGCCGTATTTGCTGCTAATGGCGAAAAACCTTACTATCATTTTGCTTCTTTTGTTGAAATGAGTGAAAAAGGGAAACAGAAAATAGGAATGGTTCTGTTAGATGTCGATAAAGGCAAAGATAATTTTGAGATTGTACATATGCACTATGTAAACCCCGATGGATTACAAAGGGCATTAAAAAAAGCAAATAAAAAAAGATTGATGTGAAGGGCGCGCAATTCCTTATCGAGTTACTTAAATAACCATCACGTCACACCGTTGGTGCGGTTGCAGAGCGCTTTCTGCATGTCACATCAATCTTTAATAATATTATACGCTAAGATAAAGACAAAGTCAACAATTAAAGAAAGAAAAAGCAAAAAAGAATTTCGGCACGTAAAAATTGAACGGAAGACGGTTATTTGTACACCGGCTGTGGAAAATGTCGGTAGCGGAGTTGAGCAAGGCGTTGCGGAGGAGGTGTCGACTGATAACGCCTTGACAATTTCGCGTAAACCTGTTAAAATTGTTATGTTGCCGAAAGACATATATGCCGAATTTGACAGTGTGATTAGGACGAGATACGGCAACAAAATACCAAAATACGGTTATGTCATGCTACATAATCCAATCAAGAGATATAATTTCTTTTTGCTATTTAATCATGATGATCATAGCGACCGAAATGTGTGTACTTGCAAGTTGGATTTGGATCGAGATGCCGACTTGATTAACGATTATTTGGAGAGGTTTGATTAGATGTCAAAGTTAACTAAAAAAACCGAAGAGTTTATCGATTTGTGTAAAACTCGCGATGTTGAAAGAGACAATAGCTTGGGTATGTTTTTAACGATTCTCAATTATGATAGAGAACGTTTGGACAAAAATTTACAATCATTTATCGAATGGATCAATGCGCATCCGGAAGCCGATGATTGTGCTATGATTGATTATATTCAAGAGAATTATATTAAATAAACAAACGAAAAAGCAAAAAGTACCTGCATATCAAAAATGATATATAGGTTACAGGTTGATAGCTAATCTGTTTCATAATAAATATTTTTCATTTCCTCGGCAAGGTAAGAAATAACAAGACCGTTATGTATTTGCGATTCGGGGATTTCTGTACCTACCAATGCTGAGAGCTTTTGGCACAGGTTATAGCTGTGTTCTATGGCATAAGCAATATCTCTTGCAACGCTTTTATCGTGAATATTCTCGGTAGCGGCTATTCGTTTGTAGATTTTCATAGCGTCGTACTCGCCGTCGGCGTACAGTTCAACTGCTTTTGTCAAATACTTGAAACCGACAAGTTTCGGCGGCACTCCGCACTTGAGTATGAGGTTCTTTGCGATTAGCCGTTTGGTTTGAGTATTTTTCATTGGATAGAATCTCCTGTGTTTTATTTCGGTCTCTAAAGAAGTTAATCCTTAAATAGTAGCCTCGGGTCCCATAAGCCCTATATCCGCGGAACCGGATATTACGGACGTCATTACTTTATCCGCGCCGCCGCCGTTTGACAGCTTTATGTTGATCTTTTCGTCGGCGAAGTATCCGTTATTGATGGCGACGTACAGCGGAGCGTAAAAGATAGAGTGCGTGACTTCGCTTAGGCGCACGGTTGTCATGTCGTTGTTGCAAGCGAGCATGCACATCGGGCAAGCGGCGAGCGCGGCGGCAGTGAGTAGGGCGGTCAGTTTGTTTTTCATAGAAATCCTCCGGCCCGAATCGGCGTCGTTCGCGCCGTCGGGCAAAATAATATATTTCGGTATATGCGGCGCGTTTCCAAGTGGTGCGCCGACATATAAATTCGGAGATATTCCACACAAAAGGCTTAAATTGTTGTTGACATTCGCGCCGATGTGGAATATACTGTATCCATTTGAGGTATGCGCGCAGGCACTACCCGATAATATCAAGTTGTTCGGAGGTACGTATGGCTAAAAAATCCAAGTCGAAGAATCTCATCAATTACATATTCTTCGGCGCAGTGCTGGTCGGGCTTGTGCTCGTAGTAGTCGGCATGTTTGTGGGGCAAGTCGTTTTCAAAACTTATAATATTTTGAATGACAGCTACGATGCGAAAAATCTCATGCTGTTTGACGAATGGGGCGATAAATCGTTCGGCGCGATCAAAGTGGAAGGAATAAGCAATGTATTTTCGATTGTTTCTTTTGTAATTACGCTCGTAGGGCTTGCGGTCCTTGCGGTCGACGGCATCTTGCATTGTTTCTTAGGCAAAAACATGAAGATCGTACGCATCATCGGCGCGGCATTGACTGTTGTCGGCGCGATTTTGATCTTGGTTTCGGGACTTGTTATGGCTAATCAGTGCTACGGCGACGACAGCATCAAAGAAGCTATGAAAAAAGTTAAAATGAGCTTTTCGGCAGGCGCAGGAGTTTGGCTCGGGTTTGCCGGCGGACTTGTCGGCGGAATATGCGGAGGACTTCCGCTTTTGAAGGCTTTTAAGTAATATATGTCGCAAACGGAGCGAACGTTGTCCGCTCTTTTGATAAACGATTAAAAATCGGCAAGACTGTTGTCAAGTTTGATCAAACGCTTGACAATGCGTCGTGGCGGTTATATAATATTCGTATAAGAATAATCTTCGGGGCAGGGTGCGATTCCCTACCGGTGGTATAGCCCACGAGCAGTTTTGCATGATTCGGTGTGATTCCGAAGCCGACGGTATAGTCCGGATGTAAGAAGATAGTTTTCAGAAAATCATGCTCCGGAATTTTATGTTCCGGAGTTTTGTTTTCGGAAGTATTGTAAGCCTCGAAGTTTCGAGGCTTTTGTAATGACCGATGAATTTTACATGAACAAAGCGCTGACGCTCGCAAAGCGCGGACTGGGAAAGGTTTCGCCCAATCCCGCCGTAGGTGCGGTGATCGTCAAAGACGGACGCATTATAGGCAGCGGTTATCACGCGCGTTACGGCTCGGCGCATGCCGAGCGTAACGCATTGGATTCATGCGTCTGTTCGCCGCGCGGCGCGGACATGTACGTAACGCTCGAACCGTGCGCGCACGTAGGGAAACAGCCGCCGTGCGCGGACGCTATAGTAAATGCCGGCATATCGCGCGTCTTTATAGGTTCGCCCGATCCGAACGAAAAGGTAAACGGTAAAGGCGTCGCGATATTGCGCGAGCACGGCATAACCGTCGCGGAAAACGTATTGCGCGAGCGATGCGACAAACTCAACGAAAACTTCTTTCATTACATACGCACGGGCACGCCGTTCGTGTTGTTGAAATACGCAATGACAGCCGACGGCAAGATCGCCGATGCGTCGGGCGAATCAAAATGGATAACGGGCGAGATAGCGCGCAGACACGTGCATAAAACCCGCAATGCTTTTTCCGCGATCATGGTCGGCGTAAATACGGTCTTGCGCGACGATCCGATGCTTACGTGCCGAATACGCGGCGGGGTCGATCCGATACGGGTCGTATGCGATACTCGGTTGCGCACGCCGCTCGACAGTTCGATCATGGCGACTGCGCGTTCCGTGCGCACCGTCATAGCGACGTGCTCCGACGACACTTGCGCAATAAGCGAGTACGAGCGGCGCGGCGCGGAAGTTTTGCAGGTGCGCCCGAAAAACGGGAGAGTCGATCTGCGCGCGCTTACGGCTGTTCTCGGGCAGATGAACGTCGACGGGATCATGATCGAAGGCGGCGGCGAGCTTGCATATTCCGCGCTCGAAGAAGGGATAGTCGGTAAAATCCACGCTTACGTGTCGCCCAAGCTTTTGGGCGGTAGGAACGCCGCTACGCCGATCGGGGGCGACGGATTCGGGCTGAACGCCGCGCGCAAACTTAAATCGGTCACTATGCGTCGGCTGGGCGAAGATATGTTGATAGAAGGGTATTTGTGATGTTTACGGGATTGATAGAGGAAACGGGCAAGATAGAAAAGCTGACGCGAGGACGCAATTCCGCAGCCGTCACGGTCGCGGCAAAGCTCGTGCTCGACGGCATAAAGATCGGAGATAGTATAGCAGTCGACGGCGTGTGTCTTACCGTATCGGGTTTTACGCCGCGAACGTTTACCGCGGACATAATGCACGAAACGTTGAACCGTACTTCGTTCCGCTACGCTCGTTCGGGTAGCGCTGTAAATCTCGAACGCGCGATGCCGTCGGACGGCAGGTTCGGCGGACATATAGTGACGGGTCACGTCGACGGAGCGGGAAGTATTGCGAAAATTGTTTGCGACGGCATTGCGGTCGTATACACGCTGCGCGCGCCGCCGTCGTTGATTCGCTATATCGTCGAAAAAGGTTCGGTTGCGCTCGACGGCATTTCGCTTACGGTCGCGAGCGTGGACAGACAGAAAAGCGAGTTTTCGGTGTCGGTAATACCGCACACGCTCAACAACACGGCATTGCGGTCGAAACGGTCGGGTGCGGCTGTGAACATAGAGTGCGACGTAACGGCAAAGTATATCGAGAGTTTGACGACGTGCAGCGCCTCGCGCGGCGTGGATAAAAAATTTTTGTACGATTGCGGATTTACGGAGGAGCAATGAACAGTATAGAACAAGCGCTCGACGCGCTGAAAAACGGAAAAATAATAGTAGTCACCGACGATGCGGATCGAGAAAACGAGAGCGATCTTGTTTGCGCGGCGCAGTTTGCAACCGCCGAAAACGTCAACTTTATGGCAAAATTCGCCCGCGGGCTTATTTGTATGCCTATGTCCGAATATTATGCGGAAAAACTCGGTTTGCCGCAGATGGTAACGCGCAACACCGATAATCACGAAACGGCGTTCACTGTGTCTATAGACAGCGTTAAAACGACTACGGGCATATCCGCCGAGGAACGTTCGGCTACCGCGCTCGCATGCGTGGACGAGCGCACTGCGCCCGCCGATCTTCGCCGCCCCGGGCATATGTTCCCATTGCTCGCAAAGGCTAACGGCGTGCTCGAACGCAACGGGCACACCGAAGCGACGGTCGATCTTTGCCGTTTGGCTGGGTTGAAAGAATGCGGATTGTGTTGCGAGATAATGCGCGACGACGGTACGATGATGCGCGGCGCGGAAGCATGCGATTTTGCGCGTAAACACGGACTTGTTATCGTGTCGGTTCGCGACCTGCAAAGTTACCGCAAGCGCAACGAAGTTTTCGTCAGTCGTGTTACTGAGAGCGTGCTGCCGACAAAGTTCGGCACGTTCAAGATTTACGGGTATGTAAACCGATTAAACGGCGAGCATCACGTTGCGCTCGTAAAAGGCGATATGGGCGACGGTAAAAACGTTTTGACTCGGGTGCATTCGGAATGTTTGACGGGCGACGTGTTCGGCTCGCTGCGTTGCGATTGCGGCGAACAGCTCGCTACTGCGTTGCGCGCCATAGAAAACGAAGGACGCGGCGTGTTTTTATACATGCGGCAGGAGGGGCGCGGCATCGGGCTTATCAACAAGCTTCGGGCATACGAGTTGCAAGAGCAAGGAATGGATACTCTCGAGGCGAATGTTGCGCTCGGTTTTGCGGGCGACGAGCGCGAGTATTATATCGGCGCGCAGATCCTTCGCGATCTCGGCGTGTCGAGCATGCGGCTTTTGACCAACAATCCCGATAAGATTTATCAGCTCGAGGATTTCGGACTTAAAATATCCGAGCGCGTTCCCGTCAAGATCGCGCCTACCGAGCACGACGGTTTATATCTGCGCACCAAGGCGGAAAAAATGGGGCATTTGCTCGATTGAATAATCTAATAAAATAAAAACAATTATAAACACAAAAAGGAGATTTTTATGAATAAGTTTGAAGGAAAACTCGTAGCAAGCAATATCAAGATCGGTATCGTAGTATCGCGGTTCAACGATTTTATCACAAACAAACTGCTCGACGGCGCGCTCGACGGTCTTACTCGGCACGGCGTGGCGGAGAGCGATGTTGACGTTGCGTACGTTCCCGGCGCGTTCGAGATACCGCTCGTTGCATCCAAGTTCGCAAAATCGAAAAAGTACGATGCAGTCATATGCTTGGGTGCGGTCATCCGCGGCAGCACCACGCATTACGATTATGTGTGCAACGAGGTGTCGAAGGGCGTGGCTCAGGTGTCGTTGAGCGAGGGGCTGCCCGTTATATTCGGCGTGCTCACCACGGAGAATATAGAACAGGCAATAGAACGCGCAGGCACGAAGTCGGGCAATAAAGGGTACGATTGCGCGTTGAGCGCGATCGAAACGGTAAACCTTTTGCGTGCCGTCGAATAATATTGCGAGTTTATCGGATGTAAAAATCGATTGCGTTTTTTTCGTAAGTATGATAAACTTATATCTTGATAGGTGTATATTATGGAAAAAACATACAATCCGAAAACATTTGAAGAACGTATAAACAAGCGCTGGCTGGACGGTAAATGCTTCACGCCCAACAAGTCGTCGCCGAACAAATCGGGAAAGATCAAAAAGTTCTCGATAGCGTTGCCGCCGCCCAATATAACGGGGCAATTGCACATGGGGCACGCGATGAACGTAACGATTCCCGATGCGATAGTGCGCTTTAAGCGCATGAAAGGCTATGAAACGCTGTGGTTGCCCGGTTACGACCATGCGTCGCTTGCGACGGAGGCTAAAGTCGTTCAGGCGATGCGCGACGACGGGCTTACCAAAGCGGACGTCGGACGCGACGGATTTTTGGAGCGCGCTTGGGCGTGGAAAGAAAAATACGGCAACCGTATAGTCGAACAGCTCAAAACGTTGGGCGTAAGTCTCGATTGGTCGAGAATGGCGTTTACGCTCGACGACGAGCGCGGCAAAGCCGTGCGCGACGTTTTCGTGTCGCTATACAACGAGGGATATATATACCGCGGCGACCGTATAGTAAATCAATGCCCCGGTTGCAATACCGCTATATCCGACGCCGAGGTCGATTACGTGACGGAAGCGTCGCATCTTTGGCATATAAGGTATCCGTTCAAGGACGGCAACGGTCATGTTACAGTCGCTACGACCCGTCCCGAAACGCTGCTCGGCGATACCGCGGTCGCAGTCAATCCGAAAGATCCGCGTTATGCGGGTATGGAAGGCAGGCTTTTGGTTTTGCCGCTCGTGGGACGAGAGATCCCTATCGTATACGACGAATATGTCGAGGCGGATTTCGGCACGGGCGCGGTAAAGATCACGCCCGCGCACGACCCCAATGACTTCGAGGTCGGACAGAGACATGCGCTCGACGTTATTCGCGTGATGAACTATGACGGTATAATGAACGAGAATGCGGGCAAGTATGCGGGATTGAATCGCGACGATGCGCGCAAAGCGGTCGTTGCCGATTTGACCGAACTCGGATTTTTGGAAAAGACAGAGGACTATACGCACAACGTCGGACATTGCAGCAGATGCAAGTCCGCGATCGAGCCGATCGTGTCTAAGCAGTGGTTCCTCAAAATGAAAGAGCTTGCAAAGCCCGCGATCGAGGCGGTCGAAAAGGGCGAGATAAAGTTTATACCTAAACGTTTTGAAAAGACCTATTTCAACTGGATGCGCAATATTCGCGATTGGTGTATATCCCGTCAGCTATGGTGGGGACATCGCATCCCCGTGTTTTATTGCGACGATTGCGGCGCGGAACTTGCGAGTAAGACCGATATAAGCGTTTGTCCGCATTGCGGCGGCAAACTGCGCCAAGACGAGGATGTGCTCGATACTTGGTTCTCGTCGGCTTTGTGGCCGTTTTCTACGCTCGGTTGGCCGAACGACACCGAGGACATGAGACGGTATTATCCTACCGACTTGCTCGTAACGGCATACGATATAATCCCGCTTTGGGTGTCGAGAATGATATTCTCGGGCATAAAACACACCGGTAAAATACCGTTCAAAGACGTTTATATACACGGACTGGTACGCGACGATATGGGACGCAAGATGAGCAAGTCTCTCGGCAACGGCGTAGACCCGATGGAAGTTATCGACGGCGTTGGAGCGGACGCGTTGCGCTTTTCGCTCGTAAACGGCGTTGCGCGCGGCGGAGACGTGTGTTTTTCGGCATCGTCGCTCAACAGTTACCGCAATTTCATGAACAAGCTGTATAATGCCGCGAAGTTCGTTATAGGCGCGTGCGAAACGCACGGTTACGAGGAAAAGCCGAGCGCGAAAACCGTTGCGGACGGATGGATAATGAGCAAGATAGATTCGCTCGTCGCGGCTGTGACAAACGCAATGAACAAGTACGACGTAGGTCACGCGGCGCAGCTCATGTACGATTTTATATGGGATGAGTTCTGCGATTGGTATATCGAGCTTGCCAAAGTACAGTTCAAGTCGGGCGACGCGAAAAACACCGCCGGCGTGCTGCGCGATTCGCTCGTGACGCTCGTAAAACTCGTGCACCCCGTTATACCGTTCATCACTACGGAAATATACGATAATATCCCCGCATGCCGCGGCGAGCTTATGCTGAGCAAGTTCCCTACAAAGAAAAAACGCGATCTTAAGACCGAAGAGCGGCTTACGGAAAGACTTAAAGACTGCATACGCGCGGTGCGCAACCTCAAGCAGACTAATTCCGCCGTGGATAAAAACCCGTGCGTATACGTGGACGGTGACGAAGAACTTTGCGCCGCGCTCGTAGCATATCTGCCGTCGCTTGCGAAAACGGGCGAGGTACTGCGCGGCAGTGCGGACAACAGCGCGCTCATCGCACTCGACGGTATAAAGCTGTACGTATCGCTTTCCGATGTGAATAAGGAGCGCGAACGACTCGAAAAGGACCTCGAGTTTGCGCGAAAGGAACTCGCTCTCGCCCAGGGCAAGCTGAACAATGCGGGATTTTGTGCCAAAGCGCCGGAAAGCCTCGTTGCGGCAGAGCGCGAAAAAGTAAAGAACTATACCGAGCGTATTCGCGTTTTGACAGAAAAACTCGGCTAAAATCCAAACATTTATCCGAAAGTAATTTACATTCGTATAAAAACATGCTATAATAATTTTCAATAGTATTATCAAAAGCGCGTGAGGTAGGGAATTTCCGCCGCACCGTGTCCGAGGAGAAAATTTGAACCAATCCGAAGAGGACATACTCAATAAGTTGATTGTGCTGTTTGTCTTTGACAAAATGGGTATCGCGCTCGACGAGAAGACGATCATCAATATTTGCTATACTCAAAATTCGTGGATGATGCCGCTGTATTGCATGGACGCAATGCAAAAACTCGTAAAAGAGAAATTTATCAGTCAGGTTTCTCGCGGTAAAGACAAGCTGTACACATTGACGCCGGACGGCAGGAATTGTTTGGGCAATTTTTACTCACGCATACCCGAATCGCTGCGAAGGGAAATAGACGGTTATGTGCGAGCCAACCGCATGGCGTTCAAGCGTCAACAGGAATACGCGCACACATATTTTAAGAACAGCGACGGAACGTATACGGTATGGCTGCGCATAGTGGAGCCATCCGCAACGCTTATGGATCTTAAGTTTGTTGTCGCGAATAATAAAACGGCAAAGTATATTCACGAGAATTGGGAAAACAAAGCGGCAAACGTGTATCAAATGCTGCACGATCAACTCGTGGAATAAAGCGTATCAAGGAGGTCGGATACTCGAATGGAAACATATAAGACGACGGGCACGTGCTCGCGAGAGATAATTTTCGACGTGCAAAACAACAAGATCGTATCGCTAAAATTTATTCGCGGCTGTGCGGGCAACACACAGGGCGTGGCAAAGCTCGCATTGGGAATGGACGTTGACGAAGTTATAGCGCGGTTAAAAGGCATACAGTGCAGAAACGGTACGTCATGCCCCGATCAGCTTGCGCAAGCGCTTATAGAATACAAAGCCGCGCACCCTAACTCTTAAGGCGGCGACGGCATGAAAAGCACAAAACGACTCGTAATGATCGCGATGTTCGTCGCGCTCGTGATCGTAGGCGGATTTATATCCGTGCCGATACCGTTTACCGACGTGCAGTTATCGTTTCAAACTGTGTTCGTCATAGCGGCGGGGCTGATACTCGGCAGCAGAGACGGCGCGCTTGCGGTTGTAATTTATGTGACGATGGGGTTGATCGGAATCCCCGTGTTTACTCAAGGCGGCGGTATAGGCTACGTTCTTATGCCGTCATTCGGGTATTTATTGGGATTTCCTATAGGTGCGGCGGTGACGGGCGCGATAAACAAACGCCTTAAAAAAGTATCGCGCGGCGGCGCGTTTTTTGCCGCGCTCATAGGTATGCTGCCCATATATGCGATAGGCATGTCTTATCAGGTTCTTATAGTGTACTTACATCTCGGAAAGAGCCTTGCCGCAGCGCTCGGCGGACTGCCTGCGATAGTCGTGCTCGCTGTCAAGGACGCGATACTGTGCGGTTTTACTTCCGCATTGTATCCGGCATTGCACAGAGCCATGCGCGCAATGGGCATGGTCGAAAAACGCGGCGCGAAAGGGTATGCGCGTATCTGCGAAAGAATATAGGATATAATTGAAACATGTCGAGTTTGTCGCTGCGCAATATTGGCAAAACGTATGCGGGCGGTGTTCAAGCCGTGCGCGATTTGGATCTCGAAATAGCCGACAAAGAATTTATCGTAATAGTCGGTCCTTCCGGTTGCGGAAAATCTACGGTACTGCGCATGATAGCGGGGCTTGAAGACGTCACTTCGGGCGAACTGCTTATGGACGGCGTGAAGATAAACGATACCGAGCCTAAAGAGCGCGATATAGCGATGGTGTTTCAAAACTATGCGCTGTTTCCGCATATGACGGTGCGCGAGAACCTCGCGTACGGGTTAAAGATAAGACGCGTCGATCGAAATGAGATCGCCGAACGCGTGAACGCCGCGGCGGAAGCGCTCGGCATATCCGAGCTGCTCGACCGCAGACCTAAATCGTTATCGGGCGGGCAAGCGCGGCGAGTTGCGCTCGGCAGAGCGATAGTCCGCGAGCCGCGAGTGTTTCTACTCGACGAGCCGCTTGATAATCTCGATGCGACGCTGCGCGTTCAGATGCGGATGGAAATCATCAAAATGCACCGAAGATTGAAAACGACGTTCGTGTACGTTACTCACGACCGCACGGAAGCTATGACTATGGGAACGCGTATAGCAGTTATGCGCGACGGCGTTCTGCAACAGGCGGATACGCCCGCGACGCTTTACGACGACCCCGCGAATCTGTTTGTAGCGTCGTTTTTGGGTACGCCGCAAATAAACACGTTCGATGCGGCGCTTGAAACGCGTGACGGAAATTTATGCGTGTTGATAGGCGAGCATAAAATTGCGATCCCGCCCGAACGCGCCGATCGCATCGACAAAAACCGTGTAGGCGATAAAATTTTATTTTGCGTGAGACCGGAGAGCGTGCGCTGTCATACGGACGAACGCGACGGAATTTGCGCAACGATAGACGTTGCGGAAAACCTCGGCAACGAATCGATAGTGTATTTTAACGTCGCCGGCAAGGACGGATACGTTGCGGCGCGCACCGATTCGAGAAACTTCAAACAGGGCGAGACCGCATATTTGAGTTTCGACGCGAACGGGATGCTGTTTTTCGATGCCGAAACAGAACAAACGCTATTAACTAAAAAAACCGCTTAATGCGGTTTTTTCGTGTAAAGCAAAACTTGTGCGTAAATAAGTAAAGCCTTACTGTTATTATGATGCGCAGTTTTGCGCAATATATTCACCGTTGCGAAAAAAATCCGCACGTGCTTATGCAAGTGCGGAAAATTCGGAGGTAAAGTCATGTCACATAGCTTAAGACCATGCTTTACTTATTTATTATGCGCAGTATCTCGGACAATATGCGTATTTTATCCGTTTGCGCAATATAAGGGCATAATGTCCGATTTATTTCTTTTTAAGTTCGTAGCCCGTTTTTCCGTCGAGAACGGCATAGCCGAGTTTGTCGAGTTCGGCGCGCAATGCGTCCGACTTAGCCCAATCGCGATTAAGCCGCGCTTGCCAACGCTCCTCTGCGATCGACGATACTTCGGCGGGGATATCGTCGGCTTGTTTTTCGCGTTTGACGTGCAGTTGCAAACCGAGCAGTCCGTCGAGTTCCGCTACCGCGTCGTAGATTTCGCGACACGGCTCGAGTTTGACCAAGGTCCATAACTTACCGAGCGCGAGAGGGTAGTTGAGATCGTCGTATACCGCGTTCTTTATATCTTGTACGCACGCGTCGATCGCACTCTTTGCCGCGTTGTTTTCGGGTGCGTCTGCGCACAGCGCCACGCTCGCGCAAAGCCGTTCGTATGCGGTTTGAGCCGCGCTCAAGCCCTCGAAAGTGAAGTTCAGCTTGTTGCGGTAATGCGTATTCATGCAGAAATATCTGAACGCGAGCGGTGAATAGCCTTTTTCGATCAAATCGTCGATCGTGTAAACGTTGCCGAGCGACTTGCTCATCTTTCCGCCGTCAACGAGCATAAACTCGCCGTGAATCCACATATTGACTGCGGGATGTCCGAGCAACGCTTCCGACTGCGCGATCTCGTTTTCGTGATGAATGGGAATATGATCGACGCCGCCCGTGTGTATATCGAAACGTTCGCCCAAAAATTTCTTGCTCATAGCCGAACATTCTATGTGCCAACCGGGATAACCCATGCCCCAAGGCGATTGCCATTGCATTATGTGGTTCTTTTCGGCTTTTTTCCAGAGCGCGAAATCGGCGGGATGGCGTTTTTGCGTGTTTACCGCTACGCGCGCGCCAGCGAGCGCGTCTTCTATATTGCAACGCGACAGTTTGCCATAATCGCCGAATTTTGAAATATCGAAGTATATACCGTCGTCGGTCTCGTAACCGTAGCCGAGTTTGCACAGTTCGACCACGAACGCTATCATTTCGTCGATGTTGTCCGTTGCTTTGGCTATTATTTCCGGCATGAGAATATTCAGCCGTGCGAGGTCCTTGAAAAAGACGTCGGAATACATCTTTGCGATCTCTTCCGGTGTTTTGTGCTGCTTTTTCGCGGCGGATTGCATTTTATCTTCGCCGTCGTCGGCGTCGCTCGTCAAGTGTCCGACGTCGGTTATGTTCATGACCGATTTTGTCGTATAGCCTGCGGTTTTGAGCGCGCGGCGCAACTCGTCCATAAAAACATATGTGCGGAGATTGCCTATATGCGCATAATTGTATACGGTAGGTCCGCACGAGTAGGTGGTAACCGTGGGCGGAGCGATCGGATCGAGTTGTTCCTTGCTTCGCGTCAGCGTGTTGTAGAGAAATATTTTGTCCATTTAGTCTCCGTCCTTTTGCGTCAGCTTTTCTATTTTCGCCTCGAGTTCGTCTATCTTGCGCTTGAGTTCGCAAACTTCTTCTTCTACGGGGTCGGGCAGAGCTTGCGACAGACTGTCGCAGCAATTATCTATGCGTTTGCCCGCGATCCTCACCACGTGCCCCGGTACGCCTACTACTGTAGCGTTAGGCGGCACTTCGTCGAGCACTATCGAGCCTGCGCCTATCTTTGCACCCGAACCTACCGTAAACGGACCCAAAACTTTTGCACCCGAGCAGATCATAACGTTGTCTTCTACGGTGGGATGGCGTTTGCCTTTGTCTTTGCCCGTGCCGCCGAGAGTGACGCCCTGATAGATTATAACGTTGTCTCCGACAACTGCGGTCTCTCCGATCACGACGCCCGCGCCGTGGTCGATGAACACGCCCTTGCCGATCACAGCGCCTGGGTGTATTTCTATGCCCGTAAAAAACTTGGTCAGCGCAGAGAGCAATCGTGCAAGCAGAAAATATCTGTGGATATACAGAAAATGAAAGAAACGGTACATGACGAGCGCATGAAATCCGCTGTAGCAAATCGCCGCTTCAAATTTATTTCGCGCGGCGGGATCGTTACGCATTACGGCGTCGAGATCGCAGCTTATTGCATAAAAGGCATATACACGTTTCATAAAAGACTTGTGATTGCGGCATTCGGCGTGCGTGCGTGTTGATCACGTATCGCGAAAATCGATAGCAAGCGAGCCGAATACCGCTTCGATTCTTACTTATTACAAAAACGCCGCTTTGAGTATCGCGGGATAATCGCAGCGGCTTACTACATTACTATTATAATGAGCGGGGGAGCGTGGTTATACCAAACTCGGCGTACGGTTTATTCCAAACCGTTGAGAAACGCTATAGCCGCCTCGAGTTTTTTCTCGCCCTTTTGAAGTTCTTTTTCGTTAAGGTTGAGCTGCTTGGCTACCGATTCGTCGAGATTGGCGATCATGCGGTTAAGCTCGTTCAAGCCTTTTTCGGTGATCTTGTAATGAACCGAACGCATATCGCGCTCTACGCGCATTTTCTCGATCAAGCCTTCGGCTATCATGTTGCGCGCGAGAATGGTGAGATTGGGCTTTGCTATCGAAAGTTCTCCGACCAACTCGCGCGGAGAAAGAACATCATTGCGCACTAAGTAAAGCAGGCGCATTTTTTGCGAGATAACTATACCGTTATCGCAGTTCTTACAGAGTTTACGCGTGGTCATGTTGATAGAAAGAATTTGTTCTGCTAACATAATACATCTCCTATATTCTTTTATGTAATGCAAATCGTGCGTGCGTGGCGGTTAGGCGTTGCCGAATCACGATTGCTTTTTATAATTTTATCATATCCCGTACCTTATTGTCAAATATTTTTAAGGGGTTTTTTATCTTATGCGTTATGTTCGGTATATTACGGCATATATGCCGATGTCGAAAAGGTTAACGCTCGCATATAGTGATTGTTAGCACTGTACGATGCAGACTGCTAAAATTTGCCGAAAAATACGTAATATATCTTGACAAAACCCGCCGTATAATGTATTATGTATAAGTAAAATGCCATAAAGAGGTGCGTTATGCCCATTTCAAACGAGATCATAGAACTCGAGCCGGTCAAAAAAGGCAAGCTCAAGTTTATAATTTCCATAGTTATCGCCGCGGTAATGCTTGCGCTTGCCGTGACGTTTTTGGTCATGTATATCATCAAACCCGCCGCGGAGGAGTATACCGGAAAAGTAAACGGCGTTTCCGTAACGTACACGGAATTGTTCGACACCGGCGAGACCGACGGCTCGGGCAACAAAGTGTATACCGCTTCGGCGGGGAATAAATACATCGTTTACGCCGAGGCGAATACCGAAGGCGACGCTTCCGACGGTATACGTTGGGACGTTTCAAACAACGATGCGTTGATAGACGTAAAGTATGACAGAGAAAAACTCGAGGACGGCAGCCTCGGTCGGTTTTTTTGTTCGTTTACGGTAAATGCCGATTTCGTTGCGAGTAACGGCGAGTCCGTGGTTTCGCTCACTGCGCGTTCTTTGGCGGACAGCAGCAAAATATCGACTGTTTACATGAAACTCGTAAAGCAAAACACCGAGCATATCATACTCGACAGATATTCTTGGAGAACCAAATCCTCGATCACCAATCCCGCCGTCAATTCTTCTACTTTCGACATTAAAGGCAAGTCTATCGACGTTGCATATATCGAGGGACGCGACCCTACGTATACGATAAACTTCAGACAGCTCGGCAAATACAATTCGTCGACTAACGAGTATTCCAAGATCTCGTATGTGGGCGGGGACAACGACGTAGTCGTAAAGTCGGATAACGAAAACGTATTGTATATAGAATCGCAGCCCCGTCAGTCCGGTCCGAACGTTACTACCAACAGCATGACGTTCAAAGTGCGGGGAACGGGCACGGCAAAGATAACGTTTACCGCAAAAGATTCCGGCATTACCCAAGATATTACGATAAATATCAAGAGCTGCGAGGCTCTCGGTTATATCGAAGATATTTATTTTTCGTCTATACCCGTAACAAAAGACTTCTTTACTCAGGAAGGTTTGACGGACGATAACATCGGTCAGTATATACAAAAAGGCGATCTCAATCTCGTGCGGCCTACGCTCGCGATGACTTACGACAATATTTACAATCACATTATCATAAAGCCTTTGTCCGTTCAGTTCGATGAAGCAAAAGGCGAAATGAAAACCGATTGGCAGAATAAGATCAAGATCGAATCGGATTCGTCAAAGTCGAAAAAAGACGCTATAACGATCACGCGCATGTCCACATACACGCGCATAATGACCAATCAATTGTCAAAGGCAAGCGAGTGCGCGTTGATAATAACCGACGATTCGCAGGAAAAAATGGGCGCGCGCGCATCTGTCGGTGTGAATATCGTTGCGGGCAACACATCGGGAACTGCGGAGCTTAAAAACGGCTCTATCGTTTATACCGACAAGCAGATAGAGGACGGGTTCAAAGACGGTATAGCTGCGTCTCAAGCTACTTCGTTCGTGTTTAACGTGCGGTTCAATTTCACTGCGCCCGCCGAACAGAAAATCGATACTATGATCGATTATGTGTCGAAGAGCTATAAATTCGAGAACGTCAGCAACGGAGTCAAAATATATCTCGGAACGACGGAGCTTACCGGCGGAACGGTATATACATTGAGCAAAAACGACTTTACCGTTACGCAGGGAGCGGATAAAAACACGTACTACGGCGAAGTAAGTTTCAGGATCGGTTTCGATAACGAGATGAGCGCGGGGCAGTGCGGATTTACGTTTACCAAGATCGGTTCGGATATCCCGTTCTTCAGCTCGCAGAACTCCGCTTGGAGCAAAAGAGTAAAGTTCAAAATAGCTATCGATCCCGATACGGCGTATTTTATCCCTACGGAAAACATCACCGAAATCGTGACAAAGAGCGGAAATCAGACCGGGCATTTTTATCCCGCAAACCCGACTGCGGAGCGAAAGACCGACAGCGATGGTAACGCGTACTACGAAGGCTCGTTGGACGTTTACGTTCAGCATCTCGGCAAACAAATCCCCGTATGGTTCAAGCCCGAAGATTTTATCGGTAAAAATTCCGAAAGCGGCACAATCGAAGCAAGCAATATTCTGACCAACACCGTTATTTCAAACGACAACAGCGGAAATCTCATATTCGGCGGCGGTTTGTCGTCCGACGCCGCGGTTAAATCGACTGTGACGGTAAAGAACATAAACGGCAGAGTGATAGGAAAATTCAATATAAACGTTTATGTGTTCGACGCTTATAAAGAAATAAAATGCAAGAATGCGGACAGCGAGACGCATCAGTATTCGGCTAAGGAAGCGAGCGCAGCCGATTATTACGGCAAGGTCGTCGTAAAAGACGAACTTTTGGCTAACAAACTGAAAGTGGAAACGGAATTTGCCGCATATACGGGCAAATTGGACGTTGATATAGAATACGGCAGCGGTAACTCGTTGCTCGGAAAGTGGAACGACAGCAAGACGGAAAAGCTGTTCTATATAGGCGGCACAATAGACGCTCCGCAAGGCGACCCGTTGTTCAAATACACGAGAACGGGGCTTACGCCCATGGTCGATCTGTTCGCATACAGTTACAACAATAATGCGGACGTCAGCCGTATAACGGTTATATACAAGCCGACCGACATCGATACGTGGTTATTGCCTACGGACTTCTCGTGCCGCAGAGATCACGTGTTCGAGCGTCGTACCGACGGCGTAAAGCTGTTCTCGACCAATAAATTCGACGACGAATCGGAAATTTCCTCGGTAGGCGACGTGTTTTCGCATAACGCCAATCACAACACAAATATCACACTGTATCTTTCGTCTATCGTCGATATAGGCAACGGAACGCCCGTCGTGGCGCGCAAAGCCATAAACGACAGCAGAACGGTTGCCGCGTATACGCTCGCGTATTTCGATGTTAAGGGCGGCGAAACCGAAGGCGTGTCCGCAGGCAAGTACAGAGACCTGTCGTTCAAGACTCCCGAATTGACTAATGAACCGAGCAAAACCATTACGTTTAGTTTGGAGATCAACGGAATCGCGAGCAACAAGCGCGTAAACGTCGTCGTGTCCAACGAAGCGCGCGACGTTGCAAAGATAGAATTTTTCGATGCGGACGGCAGTACATCTGTCGCGTCGCTGTCAGAATCGGATCTTTCTTCGCTAAACAGCATTGTATTCGGTAAGTTCGCTTCGAGCGACACGGATTGTTACGGCAAACCCGTGCACATGAAGATTACTTACGTTGCCTACGATGCGTCGAAACACAATGCGTTCGCGCCCGTAACGCTCACGTTCCCCGATCACGTAAGGCTCGTGCTGGACGGCGTGACGGTGGACGAGAGCGGCGAGCATACGTTTATAAAAGACAAGAGCAGTATCGCAGATGCAAATGCGGTTCTTTGGGTAGAGAACATGCGTTTCGAGTTGATAAAGGAGAAGATCACGTCTTCTGACGCAACGTCGGGCAGTACTCTCGAACAATGGAACGGAATAATCAAAGCGGTAGGCAACGATCAAGTCGCTAATATAAACATTTCCGTCGGCACGTCCGTCATGGAGATCAAGTATCAACAGTACGACTTGGCTAACAGACGCCCGATAGACGAGAGCTTTACAAGCGGAGAAAACGAAGTGCATTTGAATATGGCTCTCGACGGAACGGACAAAACCGCCGTCGACGGCGCGGCACAGTCGTTACGATTGAGATACTTCACGTATGCCGCCAACGACGGATACTCAAATTGGTTCGATACTTTGACAGACTCTACGGGAGCGTACGGCAGCGGATATTACGTAAACGGAATTCTGTTCAATAAGGAAATGATGAATCCCGTGATTTTCAAAAAGCAAGCCGACGGTACGTACACGGAAGACGAAGGCACGCTTATCTGGGATCTTAACAAAGAAACGCGTATTATCACCGTCAAGCCGAATATCGCAAACTTGGTAGCCGGCGTGCAAGAGTTTAAGATCGAGCTTACGGATAGATCGAATAAGGAGAGTGAAAACGGCAAAACGTTCACGCTCAAGATCGTAGTTACTGTTTCCTTTAACGTGTTTAGCGTCGATCAAGCCGCGGAACAATACAATATACAAACGTCAGGCAAAGCGGGCGACAATACCTATGCCGAAGCGAACGGAAGCATCGTTTATAATTACGGCAATGCCGCATACGCGCCCGCATCGACCGACGGCGTAAGAGTATATTTGGAGAAAAAGACGGGCGATAACAGTTTCGAGAGCTACGAAAGCTCCGATATGAACGTTGCGTTCACAAATACGGACTTTACCGTAAAAGTCAAAAACAGCGTTACGGGTATAAGCGACCTGTTGTATATCACGGTTGATCACAACGGCAAAATTTCGCGCAAACCGCTGTATATCTCCACTTCGTCTACGGGTATAAGGCTCAAGGCGGGCGGAATTTCCGTAAGCGGAAACGTGGCAAACGTTAACGTTACGGGCAGCGTAAATAACTTCGCTATCGCCGCCGAGGCTTATAATCTCGGTTCTGGCAGCGTCATCGGCGATGTCATCTGGTACGGATTGTTTACCGATCCCGCATGCAATACCGCGGCAAGCTATGCCGAATACGTAAACGGAAACATCGTGTTCAAGGCGGGCGCGGGTACCGACGGCGCGGTATATCTCAAAGCGTATCTCAAAGCCGAGGACGGCAACGAAAACGCCGCCGTTTCCCCGCTCGTGATAACTGTCAATTACACGGTCGATATAGGGAACGTTGTGCTCGACGATATTCTCGTCGGTTCGAGTCTGCCCACGCTGCTGTTCTACGGCGGCGCGAGCACGTATTTCGATCTTGACGGACACATCAAGGCGACAACTGTTTTGGGCGACGTTATCTCCGGAGCGACAAACGCCGTTGCCGTCAAAGACGGCAATCTAACGGTGAGCGGGTTCGAGGTGAGAGCGGGAAGCTCTCAAGGCGGAACAATAACCGTTACCGCGACGTATAACGGTAAATCGCAATCGAAAGATTATATTGTTTCGGCTCGAACCGTCGAGCTTACGAATTTGACTGCGTCCGCATATTCGGCTACCGTGAACATTGCGGAAAGCGACAGCGCGACTGTCAAATGGATGTGCAAAACGATAAACGGAATGTCGAACGTGTTGTTGTTTAACGCCGTTGCCGCCGGTAACAAGTTTACCGTAAGCACTGCTGCGGATAACACGTCTACGATCACCGTAAATCGCAGCGCGTTTACGAGCGCCGATTACAAAGAACACAAGTTTACTGCTACGCTCACTTATGCGTCGAGTTCGGACGCCGTCAAAGGCTCTATAGTTTTGACGCGCGAATTTGCGCTCACGGTTTCGGGCGAATATAAACCTGCGTTTACGCTCACGAAAGGCTCGGGCGATATTTCCGATAACTCCGAGATAGCTTGGAAAGATAACCAAAGCAGCGAGTTTACTATAAACGTCGCCGACCCGAAAGAAGGCGCGACTTACAGCGTAGAGGTCAAGAACGGAAACGACGTTATAAACGTAAACGGTATGAAGTTCACGCTGTCCGGCAGCGCGTACGGCGAAGTTAAATTCGTTGTAAAAACCTCACTGTACGGAAAAACGTACGTGTCCGACGAATTTACTCTAAAAGTGACTAACGGCGGCGCGCTCACGTCCGGTCTTTATAAGGGCAACACTTCCGTAGCGGCAGCCGATACCGAAGTTATAGATTATACCGATACCGCTCCGACGTTTACTTACAAGGTAGATACGTCCGATATCGGTTCTGCAGTCGATTCGGGCAATGTGAAAATCATCTATACCGGCGACGTTACCGCTACTTCGCTCATCAAGGACGGCAATATATTCTATATGACGTTTACGGTCGCGAAAGAAACAACGCTGTCCGTAAGCGGAACGGTCGTTGTCAACGGTGCGGCGTATCATTTGACAAGCCGTAAGGTCGTGTTTACTGCGACGAAACCCACGTTCTCCGCAAGCGTGAATAAAACGGGCATAAGCTCGGGCGAGACCGCGACGGTGAGCGTAAGCAAAACCAACCTTGCGGACTTGGCGTTCGGATACGACGTTGCGTTCGAGATCGTAGGCAATATGTCTCAATACGTTACTGTAAACGCTGCGAGCGGCGTTATTACCGCAAAAACGATAACCGCGGACCGCAACGTTACCGTGCGCGCCACGATCACGATAAGAAACGGTGCGTACGCAGGCGACGTTTACACGATCGATACCGACGTCGCGCTCGAAGCTACGCAAAAAGATATAATTTTCGATTACGGCTACGACAGCATAGAAAAATCGGTCAAGCAGACAGTCGGTGCAAACTTCGCATTGCCCGTAGAGCCTGTTCGTACGGGTTACACGTTCGGCGGATGGTACACCGACACCTCGTTCACTTCCGATAAGCAAGTTACCGCCGACACGGTATGCGCTGCGGAACATAGCAAGCTCGTCGCGAAATGGACAGCTCAAACGTATAACATAACGTTTGATACGGACGGAGGGTCCGCCGTTACGAGTACGACGGCTACTTACGGCGAAACGTACTCTCTCCCCAATACAAGCAAAGCGGGTTATTCGTTTATCGGTTGGTATACGTCTGCCGGCGTCAAACTGCAAACGGGCGATACTGTGCGCATCGCGGAGAATATAATACTCACTGCGCGTTGGGCTGCCGACGAGTACACGCTTACTTTCGACGCGGTCGGCGGCACCGTTACGCCCGCGAGCAAGAACGTCAAGCATGACGGAGTGTACGGCACTTTGCCCAATCCGGTCAAGGACGGCAACACCTTTATCGGGTGGTATACTCAAGCCGAAGGCGGCGTTGTTGTCACGAGCGAAACGGTCGTTACGGGCGACGCTACGGTTTATGCGCATTGGGATGCCAACGTTTATACCGTGTATATCAATTACAACGGCTACGATACTACAGACGAACCTTTGAGCAAACAGATAGCGCACGGCGATGCGTACGCACTCGGCAATTTGACCCGCGCGGGTTATGTGTTCGGCGGTTGGTATACCGATAATGCGTTCGCGAATAAGATCGAAAGCGATACCGTTTGCACGGAGAGCGGCACGGTTTATGCAAAGTGGACTGCGAATACGTATACCGTTCGTTTCCATTCCAACGGCGGTAACAACCCGTCGCAATCGTCAAAGAGCGTTACGTTCGGTCAGCCTTACGGCGATCTCGCGACTGTAACGAAAGACCCGATCGGCAATTGGTGGAATCAGATCACTTATACGTTTGCGGGCTGGTACTATTCCGAGAGCGGCGACAGCGTAAGAGTAACTTCCGATTCGATAGTCGATCGTGTTCCCGCTACAGGCACGTATATAGATCTTTATGCGCGTTGGAATTCCACATCCGCCGACGAATCGTACGTAATAGCGTTTAACGGTAACGGCGGCACGGTTTCGACCAACTTTATCAGAGTCGGCAGAAATCAGATAGGCAACTCGATGCCCGCAGACCCTACGCGTACGGGATATTCGTTTGTCGGTTGGTTTACCACTTCGGCGCAGACGGGCGGCACGCAGATAACGCGTAATTCCACCGTGTCCGAGGATACTACGGTTTACGCGCGTTGGACGGCGGAAACATACGAACTCACGTTTAACGCAAACGGCGGTACGATCGTAACAGCCAAACATACGGTTAAGTACGACGGAACGTACGGCGCTTTGCCCGAAACGAGTAAATCGGGTTACACGTTCGACGGTTGGTATACTCCGTCGGGCGCAAAGGTTGAAGCGGGCGATGTTGTGCGCATAACCGAAAACACCGAGCTTACCGCGCGCTGGACGGTTAAAGAGTATATAGTGGTCGTCGATTATAACGGCGGCAGCGGCAACAAAGCGTTCTTGCGCGTAAACCACGGCGATGCGCTCGATACCGCGCTTTCCGCAGTCACCGTTACTGCGCCTATAGGCTATACGTTCGACGGTTGGTATACCGCGCGCACGGGCGGCGATCTTATAGCAGACCAAACCGCAACCGCAGATACTACGGTTTACGCGCGTTGGGCGGCGGAAACATACAGACTCACGTTCGATACCGACGGCGGCTCTGCCGTTACGGGCGAATATACCGCTACGTACGATGATGCGTACGGCGTGTTGCCCGAAACGAGCAAAACAGGCTACACGTTCGACGGTTGGTATACTCCCTCGGGCGATAAAGTGGAAACTGGCGATGTTGTGCGCATAACGGAAAACACCGAGCTTACCGCGCGCTGGACGGTAAACACGTATACCGTGTCGTTTGATGCGGGCGAAGTCGGCGTTTCGCCGAGTTACAAAGACGTTATTTTCGGCGATACCTACGGAGAAATGCCCGAGCCTGTGCGCGACGGATTCACTTTCGACGGTTGGTTCACAACTGCCGACGGCGGTGCGCAAGTGACCGATACCGATACGGTAGACATAACGTCCGATATCACGCTTTACGCGCATTGGACTGAGATAGTTACCTAATAAACAACTTTTATGTAATAATTTTACTGCGGCGGTCGGTTCGGGTACGTTATTTGATGTCGACATAATAAATTCATGCCGCAACGCGATTTTTGCGTTATAAATTACGAGCGAGGATAAAATATGAAAAAATTTTATACTGTGGATATTTGCGGAAGGAAAGAAGATCTGCCCGTAATGCCGTTGCCGTCGTGCGTCAATATTTGTTTTTTCAATCTTCACGGAAACGTGGAGCTTACCGAGTACTGCGCCGAAAAGCTTGCGGAAAGAATAGCGGGCTATGAAGCGGAAGTTATTCTCACCGCGGAAAGCAAGGGCTTACAGCTCGCGCATTGCATGGCGAGAAATCTCGGACACAAGTTTTACGCCGTTGCGCGCAAAAGCAAAAAATTGTATATGCAAGACGGCATTTCCGCCGACGCAAAAACGATTACGACGGGCGAAATACAGCACTTATACTTGTCGGCGCACGATGTGGAACTGCTAAAAGGCAAGCGCATCGCCATTGTGGACGACGTTATAAGCACAGGCGCAGCAAACGCCGCGCTCGAGGCATTGTGCGAAAAAGCCGGCGGCAACGTCGTTTGCCGCGCGTTTGTTCTCGCCGAAGGCGACGCAAAAAACAGGAGCGACGTGGAATACCTCGCGGCGATACCGTTGTTGTAATGCGCAATTATATAACAAAATAAAAAAAGAGTAGGCGTTCGCTTACTCTTTTTGCAATATCGTTTTTTAATCTACGAGCGAAGTGAATTGCTGTTTCGCTTGAAGTATCTTGTCTTCGGTCGCGTCCTCGGTGGGATACATACCGCGCTCTTGCATATACTCGAAAGCGGAGTATTGATCGGCGGCACATTCGATGAGGTTTTCGCGAATAACGTCGCGCAGAGGTTCTTCGGCGCTCTCGCAAAGCGCGGTGGAATAAAGCTTTACGAGCTGTTTTTCGCCGCCGAGCACGTCCGATATTATCTCGTAATCGTCGAGCGCGCATTTTTGCTGTGCGCGCGTAGTGTCGCGGTCGCAGCCGCAGTTGCAATCTTCGCACGCGGCGGTCTCGTCGTCAACCGACGGGATAATAATAGCGGGGTCTGTGAAGTCGTCGGACGCCTCGGCGTCCGCATCTGGCTCCGGCTCGTAGTCAAAATCCGCAGCTTCCGTATCTGCGTTGTCGTTTTGCGGCTCGGAAACGGTCGTCGTTTCATAGTACGCGTCAAGCTCTTCGCTTTGTTCGCTGTCCGGATCGCGGGCGTAATCGAAATCATCGAAATAATCGTAGAAAGGTTTGTTGTTCATGGTGTTCTCCTTAGTTTTTTTCGAGGTAGCAGCAAAGCGTTTCGTAGCGTTGCTTGTGTCCGTTGGCTAACTTGCCGAGTGCGACGCGCAAGCTCTCGTTGTCCGTTTCCGAAACGTAGTTGCAGCACTTTTTGTAGGCGAGGCGTTCGCTTCTGCAAAGCTCGCTTAATTCCTGAAGGCTTTTTGTGGTCATTGGGTTCTCCTTGAGTTTTTTTACGGCGCAAATATCGGTTTGCGACAATGTTTGTATTATGCAAAGCTTGATTTATTTTTATGCGCGGTGTATAATGCAGGTATGGGCAAGATCACGGACATAGTGCGGCAAAAGCGGAATAAAACGCGCGTCAGTATATTTATAGACGGTGAGTTTGTTACGGGACTCGACGCCGTTGCGCTTGCACAAGCCCGCGTCAACATCGGCGACGAGCTTGATCCGAGCGAACTCAAGGCTATCGTGCATAAGAGCGAAGTGAACGGCGCGTTCGATCGCGCGGTCGGGTATATCTCGCATATGCCGCGCTCGCGCCGCGAAACGGAACGGTATTTGCGCGATAAAAACTATGCTAAAGAAGTAGTTTCCGAGGTAGTGGAAAAACTGATCGATTATCGGTACTTGGACGACCGCGCGTATGCTCAAACTTATGCGCGGCAAAAATCCGCAAAATACGGAATGTTTCGCATAAGAGCGGAACTCAAGCTCAAAGGTATATCGGACGAAATAATCGCCGAGATCGCAGATGACGGCGGCGACGATGCGGACGGCGCGCTCGCTGCAGCGAGAAAATACGCATCTGCGCGCAGAACGCCCGAAATTCTAAAGCTCAAGAGATTTTTGGCGGGGCGCGGATTTTCGTGGGACGGCATATCCTCTGCGGTGCGAGCACTCAAATCGGAAGGTGTATTCGACGTCGAAACGGACGATGATTACGATTGAAGGAGATAAATGACATGAACAATAAATTCGTATTGCCGCAAGGCATCAAAATAGGGCACGCGAACGATGCGTACACAGGCGCAACGGTCATACTCGCCGACGGCGCGGTAGGCGGAGTGTCGGTGCGCGGCGGCGCGCCGGGTACGCGGGAGACCGACATGCTGCGCGCCGATAAATCACAAGGCTTTGTCGACGCCGTGGTGCTGTCCGGCGGGTCGGCGTACGGGCTTGAAGCATCGTGCGGCGTAGTCGAGTATTTGCGCGAGCAAAACATCGGGTTCGCGGCGGGCGACAAGGTTGTGCCGCTCGTTGCGCAAGCCATATTGTTCGATCTTAACACGCCGAACGAATACCATTATCCCGATAAAAAAATGGGCTATGCCGCGGCGAAAAACGCGACTGCCGACGGTATAAAATTCGGCGCGGTCGGCGCCGGCGTCGGCGCAACGGTGGGCAAGATATTGGGCTTTCCTTGCGCGTCAAAGAGCGGTATCGGCGGCGCGACGATATTTGCCTAACAACAATACAACAATGATAAAAA